>JAFAGN010000170.1 GCA_023422695.1 Pseudomonadota bacterium | reverse complement strand
TAGCGAAGCAATCCAGAGCGGTTTACGCCTACTCTGGATTGCTTCGCTACGCTCGCAATGACGACTCAGTAAGGGGGGTCTTGTTTTGCGCGCTGCGTCTTGGCGGCGTCGATCCACCAGTTGAGGTCGTCGGCAAAGCGCGGGAAGCTTTTGACCAGCCGCGCGCCATCGTCGCCCGTCGGCTGACCATCGGCATCGAAGACGCCGCCGATCCGCCCGACCGGCAGGATTGAACTGGTCACCGCCATCCCCATTTCGCCCAGCGTATCGCGCCAGCCCATCATCGCGCGCACCCCCGACCATGGCCCCGCCGAGTAACAGGCGATCGCGGCGGGCCGCCAGAACCATTCCTCGAGATAATGGTCGGTCAGGTTCTTCAGCCCCGGCTGCGGTCCCCAATTATATTCGCCGGTGACAAAGACGAAGCCGTCGGCGGCGCGGATCTTGGTGGCAAGATCGGCCATCGCGGGCGGCGCTTCACCCTTGGGGTATTCCTTATACATGCGGTCGAGCATCGGCAGGTCGACCGCCTTGGCATCGACCAGTTCGGCGCTGTCGCCGCGCGCGATGACGGCATCGACCAGCCACTGCGCCAGCTTGATCCCCTGCCGATCGCGGCGGTAGCTGCCATAGAAAATGAGGATGTGTCGGGTCATGACGCGACCGTGGCACGGCTTGCGCCAGAGCGGAAGTCCCCTAAGCTGACGGCGACCAAGGGTGGGGGAGAAAATGATGCGCGTTTACCGCACACCGGACGAGCGATTTGCGAATTTGCCCGATTGGCCGTTTGCGCCAAACTATGTCGAGATCGCGGACGGCCTGCGCGTTCATTATGTCGATGAGGGCGCGTCCGATGCGCAGCCGGTGCTGATGCTGCATGGCGAACCGACCTGGGCCTATCTCTATCGCCACATGATCGGCCCCGCGGTCGATGCCGGTTTTCGCGTCGTGGCGCCCGACCTGATCGGATTCGGTCGTTCGGACAAGCCGCTCGACCGCGCGGCGTACAGCTATGCCGCACAAGTGGCGTGGATGCGGCAGTGGATCGAGGCACTCGACCTGAAAGACATCATCCTTGCCGGTCAGGATTGGGGATCGCTCATCGGTCTGCGGCTGGTCGCCGAGATGCCCAAACGCTTCGCCGGGGTCGCGCTGTCGAACGGCGGCCTGCCCGAGGGCCAGCCAGCGCCGCGTGCATTTGCCATCTGGCGCGCCTTTTCGCGCTACAGCCCGGTGTTCCCGATCGGCAAGATCGTCAAGGCGGGCGCCAAGCGCGAATTGAGCACCGCCGAAATTGCGGCTTATGACGCGCCGTTTCCGACCCGCGCTTCAAAGGTGGCGGCGCGGGTCTATCCGTCCTTCGTACCGCTCGGCGACAATATCGCGGTCCCCGACCAGAAACGCGCCTGGGCCGCGCTGGAGGCGTTCGACAAGCCCTTCCTGTGTTGCTTCTCCGACGGCGACCCGATCACGCGCGGCGGCGATGCCCTGTTCACATCGCGCGTTCCCGGCGCGGCCCGCGTCACCCATCGCACGCTGCACGGCGGGCATTTCATTCAGGAAGATGACCCGGTCGGTTTCGTCACGGCAATCCGCGATGTGGCTACAACGGCCAAGGCATTTGGCGCCACCGGCTAGGGCATCGGAAAAACGCGGCTTTGTTTGACTACGCCATAAGCGAAGCTGGTGTCGATCGACGCCACGCCGGGAATCATGTGCAGGGTTTCGCGCACAAAGCGCTCATATCCTTCAAGGTCGGGTGCGACGACGCGCAGCAGATAGTCCATGTCGCCGGTCATCAGGAAGCAATCCAGTATCTCTTCGATTGTGGCGACCCGTTCCTCAAATTGTCGCACATTGAGTTTGCCGTGACCGTCGAGTTTGATGCCGACAAAAATCGTCAGCGGGAAGCCATAAGCCTTTTGATCGACCAGGGCCGCATAGCCCTTGATCACCCCGCGTTCCTCGAGCAACCGGACGCGTCGCAAGCAGGGTGATGGTGAAAGATTCACCCGCGTGGCCAGATCCTGATTGGTCAGGCGCCCGTCTTGCAAAAGGGCGCGGACAATCTGGTGATCTTTTTGGTCTAGAGACATAATCGTGGCATA
Organism: Pseudomonadota bacterium; assembly: GCA_023422695.1. GTDB lineage: Bacteria > Pseudomonadota > Alphaproteobacteria > Sphingomonadales > Sphingomonadaceae > Sphingopyxis. The sequence goes on along the minus strand of JAFAGN010000170.1, from coordinate 5,510 downwards.
ATATGCCAAAATATCGCCACTTACTAGCTGGAATGAGCAGCACTTGCCAACGCGGTCCTGATATTACCGACTTCATCGGTAAGACTGGGAGAGCAGGATATGGCGGGCATTTCGAAGACGGGTTTTGCGACGCAGGCGATCCATGCCGGCTATGATCCCAAGGCGCATGACGGGGCGCTTTGTCCGCCGCTGCACCTCAGTTCGACGTTCGTCTTCGACACGGCGGAGGCCGGCGCCGAAATCTTTGCGGGCGAGCGCCCCGGATATTTTTACAGCCGGGTATCCAATCCCACGCTCGACCTGCTGGAAAAACGCATGGCATTGCTCGAGGGCGGCGAAGCCGCAGTCGCCACCGCGTCGGGGATGGGCGCGATCGCGGGCGTGCTGTGGTCATTCCTGAAGCCCGGCGACGAGGTGATCGTCGACAAGACGCTCTATGGCTGCACCTTTGCCTTCATGCGCCACGGTCTAGCGCGTTTTGGGGTTACGATCACCCATGTCGATCTGACCGAGGCCGCCAATCTGTCCCGTCATATTTCGCCCGCCACCAAGATCGTTTATTTCGAAACGCCAGCGAACCCCAACATGCGCCTGATCGATATTGCCGCAGTGTCGGCCATCGCGCGCAACCATGGCGCGCGAACCGTGGTGGATAATACCTATGCGACCCCGGTGCTCACCCAGCCGATCATCCTGGGGGCCGATATTGTCGTCCATTCGGCGACCAAATATCTGGGCGGTCACGGCGATCTGGTCGGCGGGATCGCGGTTGGCAGTGCGCGCGATCTGGCCGAGGTGCGGCTGGTCGGGATCAAGGATATGACCGGCGCGATCATGGCGCCGTTCAATGCGATGCTGGTCATGCGCGGCCTGAAAACGCTGAAGCTGCGGATGGCCGAGCATTGCCGGTCGGCCATGGTGATTGCGGACATGCTGGAAGCGCATCCGGCGGTCGCCGCGGTGCATTACCCGGGATTGGCGAGCTTTGGTCAGCGCGACCTGGCCATGCAGCAGATGGGCGGATTTGGCGGGATGATCGCGTTTGAACTACGCGGCGGTTATGCTGCCGGGGTCGCGATGATGAACCGCTTGAAGCTGATCCATCGCGCGGTGTCGCTGGGCGATGCCGAAAGCCTAATCCAGCATCCCGCCAGCATGACGCACTCGACCTATTCGCGCGAGGAACGCATCGAATATGGCATCTCGGACGGGCTGATCCGCCTGTCGGTCGGGCTGGAGGAGGTCGAGGATATTATCGCCGATCTGGCCCAGGCGCTGGAATGCATGGGCGCCGAAGCGCCCGGCGCATCGTCAGTCGCTGAACGGATCGCGGATCAGGATGGTGTCCTCGCGCTCGGGGCTGGTTGATACCAGCGCGATGGGGGTTTCGATCAGCTCCTGGACGCGCTGGATATATTTGATCGCCTGCGCGGGCAGGTCGGCGTAGCTGCGCGCGCCGGCGGTTGTTTCCTGCCAACCGTCCATTTCCTCGTAGATCGGCTCGACCTCGGCCTGATCGGCCGAGTGTGCGGGGAAATAGTCGAGGATCTTGCCGCGAAGGCGATAGCCGGTGCAGATGCGGATCGTGTCGAAGCCGTCAAGCACGTCGAGCTTGGTGAGTGCGATGCCGGTGACGCCCGACACCGCGCAGCTTTGCCGCACCAGCACCGCGTCGAACCAGCCGCAGCGGCGCTTGCGCCCGGTGACGGTGCCGAATTCATGCCCGCGTTCGCCCAGCTTCTGGCCGACCTCGTCCTCGAGTTCGGTGGGGAAGGGGCCGCTGCCGACGCGCGTCGTATAGGCCTTGGCGATGCCCAGCACGAACCCGACCGCCGAGGGGCCGAGGCCCGAGCCGCTCGCGGCGGTGCCGCTCACCGTGTTGCTGCTGGTGACGAAGGGATAGGTGCCATGATCGACGTCGAGCAGGACGCCCTGCGCGCCTTCGAACAGGATGCGTGCGCCCGCCTTGCGGACCTTTTTCAAGCGCTTCCACACCGGCTGCGCATATTCGAGCACATAGTCGGCGATTTCGGTGAGGTCGGCGATCAGCCGTTCGCGGTCGATCGGCGGCTCGTCGAATCCGGCGCGCAGCGCGTCGTGATGCGCGGTCAGGCGGTCGAGTTGCGGTTCCAGCTTGTCGAGATGCGCAAGGTCGCAGACGCGGATCGCGCGGCGGCCGACCTTGTCCTCATAGGCCGGGCCGATACCGCGGCCGGTGGTGCCGATCTTGCCCGCGCCCGCCGCGGTTTCGCGCAACGCGTCGAGGTCGCGGTGGAAGGGGAGGATCAGCGCGCAATTGTCGGCGATCGCGAAATTCTCGGCATTGATGACAACACCCTGGCCGCGCAGCTTGGTGATCTCGTCGCGCAGCGCCCACGGGTCGAGCACGACGCCATTGCCGATGATCGACAGCGTGCCGGTGACGATGCCCGAGGGGAGCAGCGACAGCTTGTACACCTGCTCGCCCACGACCAGCGTATGCCCGGCGTTATGACCGCCCTGAAAACGCACCACGGCGTCGGCGCGGCTGGCGAGCCAGTCGACGATCTTGCCCTTGCCCTCGTCGCCCCATTGCGACCCGATGACGGTAACATTTGCCATGATGCTGTCCTGCTGAACGCGGTCATTTGACCCGGCGCGGCCTTAGACGATTTGACCGCAGAGGCAAGCGCGCTGGGATGATTTTGCGACATTTGGGCGGGACAAGCAATGCGCGCCCGGGGGGTGATGGAGGTGCAGATATGAGCAAGCGAACCTGGATCGGCGTGGCGGCGTTGACTGCCGTCGTGGCAAGCGGCATGCCCGCCAGCGATGCGCGCGAGAAACTGCGCGACCGGCTGCGCGAGCGGATGGCCGAACGGATGGGTGCCGAGGACGGCATCAAGGTGCCGGGCGGGCAGACGATTTCTTACGGCGGCGACGCCTTGCAAGTGCTGGATGTCTGGCGCGCCAAGGAGGCCAAAGGACCGGCGCCGCTGATCGTCTATGTCCATGGCGGCGGATGGAAGCGCGGCAGCAAGGACAATGCGACGGGGCGTTTCAAACCGGTACATTATCCGGAGCAGGGCTATGCCTTTGCCTCGATCAACTACCGGCTTGTCCCCGCCGCAACCGTTGAACAGCAGGCGGCCGATGTGGCAAGTGCCGTGAAGGCCTTGGTTGACCGCGCCGCGACGCTAGGCATCGACCGGCGCCGGATCGTGCTGATGGGGCATAGCGCGGGTGCGCATCTGGTCGCACTCGTGGGTACCGACGAGCGTTATCTGAAGGGCGCGGGACTGTCCTTCGCCGACATTGCGGGGGTGATCCCGAATGACGGCGCGGCCTATGATGTTCCGGCGCAGATGAAGGACGGCCCGCCGATCATGCAGGCGACGTACAAGCAGGCGTTCGGCACCGATCCGGCGCGGCAAAAGGTGCTGTCGCCCACCGCGCACGCCGCGGCGCCCAATGCGCGGGAGTTTTTGTTGCTCTATGTCCAGCGCGAAGATGGCGTGCGGCAGGCCAAGGCTTTGGGGGCCGCGCTGACTGCGGGCGGCAGCCGGGTCGAGCATGGCAGCTTTCCCGGCGAAGGGTTGAAGGGTCATGCCGAGATCAACCGTAGCCTGGGTGATCCGGCCTATGCAGCCACCGCGACGGTCGATGCGTGGTTGAAGCGGGTGTTCGGGCGATAGAATTTCGTCGTTGCGAGCGTAGCGAAGCAATCCAGAGCAGGGTAAGGCCGGTCTGGATTGCTCCGCTTCCGCAAAGCGGAAATTTATCCTGAGCGCCTGCAAGGCAGTCGAAGGGCTCGCAATGACGGCTGAAGAGAAAGGATATGCGGCCATGACCAACCCCGACGCTCCCTATCATGCCCACATCTACTACGATCCCGCCGAGCGTCCCGCCGCGGCGGCGCTCCGCGATGATTTCGGGAAAGACCCCGCGATTCTGTTCGTCGGCGCGATGACCGATGGCGCCGCCGGGCCGCACCCGATCGCGCAATATGAGGTGCATTTTCTGGCGCGGTCAGAGCGCGATGTCGTCGCGGCGATCACGGCGACGGGATTGCGCGCGCTCATCCATCCGCTGACCGACGACGATCTGGCCGACCATACGACGCTGGCGCACTGGATCGGCGAGCCTGTGACGCTCGACGTGACGGTGCTCGATCCGCCGGGGGTCAATCAAGGCGTGCCGCGGTTCGGGATTTCGGATTTTTAGCTTGGGGTTCTAAACCCCGTTCGTATCGAGCGAAGTCGAGATACGTTTGGGCTGTCTGTGCGGTCGCGTGTCTCGACTTCGCTCGACACGAACGGGTCTGGGGGATGCGTCAGACCGCTACCGGCCCGTCGCCGCCGAGCCGCCATCCGCATCCGAGCGCGCGCGCATCATCGGCATCGGACAGCGCCGCCACGGTCTGCCAGTCATCGGCGCGCAAGCTTGCCGCCAGCGCCGGGTCATGACCCTGCGGCAAAAAGATGCGGCGGTCGCGGTCGTCTTCGGCGCCAAGTCCCGCGTCGATCAGCGGATCGGGATAGAGCGAAAAGCCGACCGCGGCTTCTTCCTGCTCGCCGACGGGGATAGCATAGCCGCCGCCGCGGCCGACCGCGTCGCCCTGGCCCGGAACAAAGATCTGGAAGCCGAACCAGCTTTGATAGGCAAAGCCGTGGCGTTCGGTCGGGTCGAGGGTCAGCGTGACGCGGTCGCGGATGGGGGCAGCGATCGCTTCGAGCGCGTCGATGCGGGCGCCGAGCACGCCCGATGTGTCGAAGGCGCGCAGGTCGGCGATCGCCTGATCGAACGGGCCGGTGGCGCGGAGCAGCGGCAGATAGGCGGCGGCGCCGATGCGGGTCAGCGCCCCGGCGTCCTTGGCATCCAGTTCGTCGCGCAGTTGCTGAATGTCGATATCGACGGGCAGCGGCCCGTTCGCGAGCAGGTCGACGACGTCGGGCAGGGTGAAGTCGATCGTGACCGGGCCGATGCCCGCGGCTTCGAGCGCGTCGATCGCGACGCCGACGATCTCGCGCGCCGCGGCGACGCTGTCGCTGCCGATCAGTTCGGCGCCGACCTGCAGCATCTCGCGCGCCGGGCGGAGCTGGCTGGCGCGCAGTTTGACGACTTGTCCGGCGTAGCAGAGACGCAAGGGACGCGGGGCGCCCGCGAGCAGCGATGTCGCGATGCGGCCGACCTGCCGCGTGATGTCGGGGCGCAGCGCCAGCGTGCGCTGCGACACCGGATCGGTGAAGCGCAGCAGGTCGCGGTTCGAGCGATCATTGTCGTCGCCCAGCGTTTCGCGAAACTCCGCGAGCGGCGGCGCCACGCGGCCATAACCATGCGCACGCATCGCATCGACGAGCGCGCGGGTGACGCGCGACGCGGCCTCGGCCTGTTGGGGCAGGCGGTCGCGAAGGCCTTCGGGCAGCAGGGCAGGGGTGCGGGGCATGGTGCGCTCCTAGCCCGTCGTGGGGGCTTTTGAAAGCCCCACCCCATCAGGGGGGGGGTTGGGGTGGGGTCCATAGGTCCTGCGC
>JAFAGN010000161.1 GCA_023422695.1 Pseudomonadota bacterium | reverse complement strand
GAGCGAAGCAATCCAGGGTGTGGCAAGCCGCTCTGGATTGCTTCGCTCCGCTCGCAATGACGAGGTGAGACATGCGCTAGGCCGTCCTTCCCTTTCGCGGGGAGGCTTTCCTGGTGGGCGCCTTTTTCTTGGCCGCGGGTTTCTTTGCCGCTTTTTTCGGCTTGGCCTTTTCGGCCTTGGCCGCAGGCTCCGCTACCGCCTCCTTTGCCACCGATTCCGCCACGCTCTCCTCGGGCTGGCCGAGGGTGCGCAGGAACATGTTGCGGACGTCACGCACATGGTTGTTGATTGTCTTCGGGCTCCACCCCGACGTATCGACCGGCGGCAGCACGGTGACGCGTACCGTGGCGGGGCGCATCACGAACTCGTTCTTCGGCGCGACGTCGGTCGCGTTATGGATGACGATCGGGACGATGGGGACGCCCGCCTGCATCGCGAGGTGGAAGGCGCCCTTCTTGAACGGCTCCAGCTTCGGCGTCAGGCTGCGTGTGCCTTCGGGCGAGATGCAGATCGACTTGCCTTCGACGCGGATCGCGTCGACCAGCGGCTCCATCGCCTTGATCGCGCTCTGGCCGTCGGCACGGTCGACGAACACGGTGCCGCCCCATTCCATCAGCTTGCCGAGGATGGGGATGTCCTTGATCTCTTTCTTGCCCACCCCGCCCATGTCGCGGCGGATGAGCTTGGCGAGGATCATCACATCGGCCTTGCTCTGGTGGTTGAAGATGAAGACGCACGGGCGCGAGGACCACAGGTTCTTCTCGTCCTCGACCTCCAGTTCGACCCCGGTGATCGCGGTCGCGAAATCGCCGAACAGCCCGATCGAGAAATTCGCTGCCTCGCGCTGTGAGCGCGTCAACGCCCAGATCGGCAGCCCCGCAGCAAAGGCGCCGACGAGCGAACCGGTGGCATAGATGGTGCGGGTGTAATCGACCCACGACGGCGTACCGCGGCTGCCGAAACGCTGGACCGGCCAGCCATTTTCCTCGGCGATCGCTTTCAGTTTCAGATTGGGGTTGAGCGGGCGCGGCTTGCCGACGCGTTCGAGCAGTTCGATGTCGTCGTCGCTGTCCGAGTAGAAAAAGCTCTGGTCGAGATCGAGGCCATATTCGGCGGCGAGTTCCTCGGCCGCGAGCACCTTCCCCTCGCCGAAGCAGAGCGGGCGGATGATGTCGCCGGTGAACACCCCATCCTCGATTTCATAGGCCGAGCATTTGATGTCGGTGATGCCAAGATCGCGCGCGGTCGGTTCGATCTGGTAGATCGTCGCCGACGAGATGATCGCGACGCGGTGACCCTTCGCCTGATGCGCCTCGATGATCGCGCGGGTTTCGGGGTAGATCTTGCGCGCGATATGTTTTTTGTACAGCTCCTCGCCAAATTCGATGAAGCTCTCTTCCTCGACGCCCTTCATAAATTTGGCGGCGCCCGACATCAGCCCCGAAAAACCGATGGTGCCGAGGCTGTGCTGCGCGATGACTTGCGCGGTCTCGGCAATTTCCTCCATCGACATTTCGCGGCGCTGGAATTTCTCGCGCAGCATCGCGGTGGCGGAGTAACCCGAGATGATGGTGCCGTCGAAATCAAACAGGGCGGCGATATGCGATCCGGGTTCGGACGCGAGCACTTCTTCCAAATGCGGCTGCGGTCTTGGCACGCGCATCTCCCCACCAGCGGCTATATTACCGCCTTTCCCTGCACGATGGCAGTAAAGATGGCGTTTATCAATGGCGCGAAAGTGCGGCGCCCTGCCCCATTTTTCGTCACCCCGGCGAAGGCCGGGGTCTCGCCGTTGCAGAATGCCGAGAGGGCGAGATCCCGGCCTTCGCCGGGATGACAATCAAGATGTAAGCGCCGCTGCTTCCCTCGCCAGCGCCTCGACCCGCGCCGGATCGAGCGGCCCCGACGGGACGACCCAGCTGCCGCCGACGCAGCGCACCGCTTCGAGCGCGAGCCAGTCGGGTGCGGTCGCCAGGCTGATCCCGCCGGTCGGGCAGAAACGCGCCTGCCCGAACGGTCCGGCAAGCGCCTTCAGCGCCGGGATGCCGCCGCTGGTTGCCGCGGGGAAAAATTTGAACCGGTCGAGACCGAGGTCCATGCCGCGCATGATGTCGCCGGCGTTGGCGGTACCGGGCAGGAAGGGGATGCCGCTGGCGACCGCGGCCTTGCCGAGATGGTCGGTCAGGCCGGGCGAGACGATGAATTCGGCCCCGGCGTGGATCGCGGCGGTCAGCATCGCGGGGTTGAGCACCGTCCCAGCGCCGACAACCGCGCCTTTGACGGCCTTCATCGCGGTCAGCGCATCGAGCGCGCCGGGAGTGCGCAGTGTCACCTCGAGCACGGGCAGCCCACCCGCGACGAGCGCCTCGGCCATCGGCACCGCGTCCTCGACGCGGTCGATGACGATCACCGGGATGACGGGGGCGAGCGTCATGATCTGGTCGATGCTTTGGTCGGTCATTTCTATTCCTTCGTCGCCCCCGCGAAGGCGGGGGCCGCTATCGGTGTTGCTCAAGGTTGCCAGCGGCCCCCGCC
>JAFAGN010000028.1 GCA_023422695.1 Pseudomonadota bacterium | reverse complement strand
GTGGTGCGCCACCATGATTTGACCGCGCTGCTATGGGCGCAGGGATACCCGCGGCGGAGCTGGGTGCTGGGGTAGGGGAGGCTGGCGGGAAACGACCGGTTGCGGTCGATCGCCGGCGCCAATCGGAATTCCCGTAGCCGACATAGCGCGACCGAGTTATGGTCTCGCGATGATCAATTCTAAGGACGATCCTCGATCCGTATCTGTTCTTTTCGAGGCGGCATTACAATCGGATGACGATACTGCATGGAATGCGGTTGCGGCGCTCCATTGGCGTGGGTCCAAAGAGGTTCTCGACCGAGCGATACTCCTAGCTAATGCAGGCGATCCAACTGCGCGCGCGCGCGCAGCCGATATTCTCGGTCAAATCGGCATTCCAGAGCGGACGTTTCCAGAACAATGTTTTGACGCAGTACTTCCACTCCTTTCCGATGAGACCCCTGCAGTAGTATTTGCCGCTATATTTGCGCTTCAACACATCGATCGATTGCGGGCAGCGCCACATGTAATTCGCTTCGCTAGCCACTTGGATGACAACATTCGATACGCGGTTGCATTTGCGCTGGGTGCGGTCGACACCTCGGACGCGCACATGACTTTGTTGTTGTTGACGGGGGATCGAGATGCGGAGGTACGCAACTGGGCAACGTTCGGCCTAGGCCAGCAGAGCGACGCCGATTCCGACGAGATAAGAGAGGCCCTTGTTGCGGGGCTTGCGGACGATGACTCGGATGTTCGCTACGAGGCGATCATCGGTCTCGGCCGTCGACGCGATCGGCGAGCGTTGGGCTTCCTAAAGACCATGCTGCACGACGATCCTGAGGATATTTTCGCCCGCGAGGCGGCGGCGATGTTATTAGGTTTGGAATCGAGCGACGAAACACCAACCGGTGAACTGCTCGGAGCACTTCAAAGGCTCCAGCGGTGGCCGGGAATTTGACCATCTGTTGAACGTCGTCTTTGGTAATTTACAAAGACTGTAGGCGACTGTCCGCTTCCCACCCCGAAGCCGACCCGGTAGCTTGGACGCCCTTGCCGTCCCGCCCGAAAAGCGTGAAACGCTGGTGCGGGGAGGCAATTATGGATTCGGGCGCAAAAATTGCCGAGATATTTGCGCGGCATCGCCGCGATGCGGTGTTGCTGCACCGGCCTTATCCGCCGTTCGCGGCGGTGGCCTCGAAAAGCCGGTTCGGGGGGCTGCCGGCGTTGCCGAATGCGCTCGACTGGCCGCGAATGAAAGACGGAACGCCGCTGCATTTCCTGGCGCAGATCGATTGCGGCGCGCTGCCGGTGCGCGGCATATTGCCCGATCGCGGGATGTTGTTCTTTTTTGGCCGCGACGATGACGAACAGATCTGGGACGAAGACTATGTCGGCGACAAGGCGTGGCGGGTGATCCATGCGCCGGACGCGACAGGCGACGATCCCGCCCGCTCGGCGCCGCCCGATCTGGCGCCGATCGGCGGCTCGTACCCGCGGCCCAACTGGCGACCGTTTCTGCTGGAGGGCGAGATGGGGCCGAACGTGCATGTCGAATGGCCGATCGAATTGCAGGCGATGGACACATGGCCTGACGCAGGCGCCTTGACCGACGAGGATTTTGGTACGGCGAGTGGGGAGGGATGGCGGTCGCGGTTGCTGGCGCTGGTTAACAAAGAGAAGCAGGCACAGCAGAACGAGGCCGATCGCGCGCAGCTGTGGGACGCCTATCAGGACCAGCTCGACGTGAAGCGCGCCGACGCCTTTTACGCTGCCAGCGGCTTTGCGCGGCCGCGACCGGAGACCGGTGAACCCTATTTTCGCAACACGCGATTGGCGATGCGGATCCTGCAAGAAGATAGCGGCAGTCGCGCTTGGCCTGATCGCTGGGTCCATGTCGGCTTTTTCTGCCGCGCGCTGCGCGTCGGTTTGGAACGGCCGACGGCGCGGAAGAATATCGAGGATGCCGACGCACGGATCGCGGCGGCAGCGAAGTGGATCGCCATTGCCGAAGCGGCCGATCCGACCGCGCCGGTTCCCGAGGCCAAGCGCGACGATTTCCGGCGCTGGGCGACGTCGATGCAGCGCGGCGAGGCGAAGGTGCCGCTGGACTATGCGGTCGCCGATTGGATACTCGAAGCGGCGAAAGCGGCGATCCGCAGCTTTGCCCATGATCCGCAAAAGGCGGCGCTGATTACGCCGACCATCTATGATGTGATGGCGCCGCATTTTCAGGGCGATTCGGCGTGGGGCATCCAATATTCGCAGATGCTGGGCCATGCGCCGTCGTCGCAGCAAGCGCGGGAGACCGACGATCCGACCGTGTGCCTGCTCAATCTGGCGAGCGATGCCGGGCTGGGCTGGATGTTCGGCGATGTCGGGGAAGCGAGCTTCTGGATATCACCCGAAGCGCTGGCGGCGCGGGATTTCAGCAAAGCATGGGCGACGCTCGAAGGACATTGACCGGCGTCGCGCATGAGCGGCTTGGCGCTATGGCGCGACGTTCCTCTTGGCCTGAGCCATGCGGGGCCGCGTACCGGTACGCCGCAGCTCGCGCCCTCGGCGCGGCGGCGCGCTATTGATCGGCGTGTCGGTCGGCAGCGGGATGATCAGCATGAAGGTTGAAGCGACAGGAACTGCGTCCGTACGCCTGATGAAGCTGGCTGTATCGGGCGAAAGTGACGCCCGCTTCGATGCGGCGTTGGCGCAGGCAAGCGCGGACCAAGGCGGTTCGCCGGACACGGACCGGCGCGATTTTTCGAAAATGACGCGCGATGGTCTGTTCACCTGGATGAACGAGCGGATCAAGGCAGGCGAGCTGTCGCTCGACGACAGCGTGGGATTGCTGGGGCTGTCGGGTGGCGGCGCCATCGGGGCGCTGTCCACCGACGCCGCGGCGCCGGTCGATCGGGAACCGGTCGATTTCTTCCAGTTGGCGCAGGACCGGGTCGCCGCCGCCCGACATCGCCGCGAGAGCGACGTCGAGTCGATCTATCTGGTGGCGCTTGGCGTCATGCAGCGCTTTCACGCGCCTTCCTGACCCCAGCATCCGCCGCGATTTCATCGGTCAGCCAGCCACGGAACCGCGCCATTGCGTCGCTTTCGGGCCGCGACATCAGGCGGGTGAGCCAGTAGCGGCCCGCGTCGACGGTGATGGCGAAGGGCTGAACGAGGATTTCGGCGGCCAACTCGCGGGTGAACATCGCGGGCGGGGCGAGCGCGATGCCCTGGCCCGCGGCGGCGGCGGTCGCCATCAGCGCGCTGCTGTCGAACATCGGGCCGCGCAGCACGGGCGGGGAGACGCCGGCGGCGGCGAACCAGCGCACCCATTCGTCGGTGCGGTACGAGCGCAGCAGGCGTTCGGGGATCAGGTCGGCAGGCGATTGCAGCCGCGCGGCGATGGCGGGCGCGCAGAGCGGGGTCAGCGGCGCGGCGAGCAAGGGGTCGGCGTGGGTGCCGTGCCATGCGCCGTCGCCGAAGCGGATCGCGAAATCGAGCGCCTCGCCCGCCAGATCGACGCGGTTGTTGTTGGTCGAGATGCGCAGATCGATGCCGGGATGCGCGCGCGCGAAGGCGTCCAAGCGCGGGAGCAGCCAGCCGGTGGCAAAGGTGCCGACGACCCCGACTTTCAGCGCCTCGCGAAAACGGCCGCCCGCATATTGATCGAGCGTCGCGGCGACACGGTCGAAGGCGTCGGCGACGACGGGGACGAGCGCCTGCCCCTCGTCGGTGAGCGCCAGCCCGCGCGGCAGGCGGTGGAACAGGCGGGTGCCGAGGCGGCGTTCGAGCTGCGCGACCTGATGGCTGACCGCGCCCTGACTGACGCACAGTTCAATGGCGGCGCGGGTGAAGTTGAGGTGGCGGGCGGCGGCGTCGAAGGCGCGCAGGGCGTTGAGGGGGAGCTGGGCGCGGTCCATGCCACGTCATGAATAATATTCATGGCTTTGTCGAGAAATCATGCTTTGTGACGCGCGCGGCGACTTGGCAGTCTGGCGATGAAGGGAGACGACAATGTTCGAAGCAATCAGTCTGCTGGCATGGCTTGCCGCGGCGAGCGGGGCGCCGATGCCGCCGGTCGATCCGCTGACCCAGCCGATCGTTACGTCGCGGAGCGCGCAGTGGCTGGCCCCGGCGAAGCCCGAGAAAATCTTGGGCAACAGCTATCTGGTCGGGTTTGGCGGGATGAGCGTGGCGCTGATCGATACCGGCGCCGGGCTGGTGCTGGTCGACGGCGCGTTGCCGCAGGCGGCGCCGACGATCCTGGCGAATGTCCGCGCGCTGGGGTTCGATCCCAAAGACATCAAATTTATTCTGAGCACCGAACCGCATTTCGACCATGCCGGGGGGATTGCGGCGCTGGCGCGCGACACCGGCGCGACGGTGGTGGCGAGCGCGCGCGGCGCCGAGGGGCTGAAGTCGGGGCGTCACGCGGCGGACGATCCGCAGCTGGCCTATGGCGGCAGCTGGCCCGCGGTGACGACGCCGATGCGCGTGATGGCCGATGGCGAGGTGCTGCGGCTGGGCAAGGTGGGGATCACCGCGCATGCGACCCCGGGGCATACGATGGGCAGCATGAGCTGGAGCTGGCAGGCCTGCGAACAGGTGGGGTGCAAGACGATCGTGTTCGCGTCGAGCCTGAATCCTGTGTCCGCGGACGATTACCGCTTCACCAGCGCCGCGGGGGCGCCATTTGTTGCGGCCTTTGCGCAAAGCTGGCGGACGATGGAGGCGCTGCCGTGCGACATCCTGATTGCCGCGCATCCCGACAATGGCGGCGAAGGGCGGTATAATGCGGCGCCGGGGGCTTGCCGCGCCTATGTCCAGCGGTCGCGCAACGCGCTGACGAAGCGGTTGGCGGAGGAGAAGGCGGAGGGCGCGGAGTAGTTCGTTCTCGATCCTCCCTGTCGCGGAGCGATGGGGAGGTGGCAGTCCGCAGGACTGACGGAGGGGCTTTGGCGCTGACGCCGCTGCCCCTCCACCCCTCGCTTCGCGAGCGGTCCCCCTCCCCATGGCTTCGCCACAGGGAGGATTGGGCGCTTATTTATCGACGACCAGGCACGCCTGTCCGCTCTTGGCGAGCGCGGCGCAGAAGTTGTTCGCTTCGCCCTTGTTGGCAAAGCCGCCGGTTTGCAGGCGAGTGACCTTGCCGGTCTTGAGGTAGATCGGCTGGCGCGCGGCGACCGCGGGGTGCTTTTTGCCGAGCGAGGTCCAGAGGTTGCGGGCGTTGCCCTCGACCCCGAAGGCGCCGAGCTGGGCGCGCCATGGGCTGTTGCCACCGGTCGGGCGCGCCGGGGTCGGGGTTTCGCGCACTGCGATCGGCGCGTTGTTGACGGGCGGTTTGGGTTTGACCGCAGCGGGCGGCTGCTTTTCGCTGGCAGGCGGCGGTGCGTAGGTCGTACCGGGCTTGCCCTTGGCGGCGTCGGCCGCGGCGGTCGCTTCGACGGCGGCGATCGTGGCGGCGCGCGCGGCGGGGTTCGCAGGCGACGGCGCCACGATCACCGGCGGCGGCGTGTAGCTGGTGCCGGGGGCCGATGCCGGCAGGCTGGCGGTTTTGATCGGCGAGGCGGCGGCGGGTTTCGCCGCGGGCGGCGTGGCCGCGGTCACTGCGGCCAAACGCGCGCGCGCTTCATTCTTTTCGATTTCGGGCAGCATCGCGAGCCCGCGCTGCCGCTGTTCGAGCGGGATCAGGCTGTCGAGCTGCGCCAGCCGCGCCGAAGCGATGCCGAGCCCGGCGTCGCTGGCGCGCTTGGTCAGCGCATAAGCCCGCGCCAGATCGCGCGTCGCAAGGTCGCCGTTGAAATGCGCGGTGCCGAGGACATATTGCGCGCGCGGTTCGCCGCGTTCGGCCGAGCGGGTGATGAACGGCATCGCTTCGTCGCGGCGGTTGGCGGTGAACAGGACGAGGCCGAGATTGTCCTCGGCCTGTAAATGTCCCTGCTTCGCAGCGCGACGGTACCAGTCCTCGGCCTGTTTCAGATCGGCGGGGACGCCGCGGCCAAGCTTGTAGGCCTGGCCCAGGTTGAACTGCGCATCGGCATCACCGGCGAGCGCGGCGGGGCGCCACTCGGCAACGGCGCCCTGATAGTCGCCGCGTTGCCACGCATCGACGCCGTCCTTGACGTCGGCATGGGCGGGCGCGGTCGCCATCGTTGCCGCAATCAGCGGCAGCGCCAGCAAAACGGCGGTGCGGAAAGGTCGCATTCTCTTCTCCAATGACTGGCATCGCTGCAGTCCCCGGGGGTTTCTTAGCGGGAATTGGCTAACACCGCGTTAGCAACCTGCGCCAGATAGCATATCTGATCCATTTCGGCACAAGTCGCCGTTGCGACCTTGTTAACCATAGAGGCGAGCAGGCCGTTCACCTTCTTTTTATCATCGTTAACTCAATTTTAGCGCCCCGCGTGGCATTCCACCCCCAATTCGTGGTTTTTCAGGGGGACAGCTGTGCGCGTTTTGGCATTGGCTTCACAAAAAGGCGGGTCGGGAAAGACGACCCTGTCGGGGCATCTCGCGGTGCAGGCGCAGCTTGCGGGGGCGGGGCCGGTCGTCCTGATCGACATCGATCCGCAGGGATCGCTCGCCGATTGGTGGAACGAGCGTGAAACCGACCTGCCAGCCTTCGCCCAGACCACCGTCGCGCGGCTGGCGTCCGACCTGGAAATCCTGCGCCAGCAGGGCTTCAAACTGGCGGTCATCGACACGCCGCCGGCGATCACCATGGCAATCCAGAGCGTGATTTCGGTCGCCGAACTGATCGTCGTCCCGACACGGCCTTCGCCACACGACCTGCGCGCCGTCGGCGCCACCGTTGACCTGTGCGAACGCGCCGGCAAGCCGCTGGTGTTCGTCGTCAACGCCGCGACCCCGAAAGCCAAAATCACCAGCGAGGCCGCGGTCGCGCTGTCGCAGCACGGCACCGTGGCCCCGGTCACCTTGCACCACCGCACCGACTATGCCGCGTCGATGATCGACGGTCGCACGGTGATGGAGGTCGATCCCAACGGTCGCTCGGCCGAAGAGATCCGCCAGCTGTGGACCTATATGAACGACCGGCTCGAGAAGAATTTCCGCCGCACCGTGTTTGCGGCGCCGATCCCGACGCAGGGCAATTATGGCGCGGTGCGCCCGATGGGCGGTGGCTTTGGCCGCCGCATCGCTGGCCAGTGACGGGAGGGATAGGAACCATGGGCGAACCGAAACCCCTCGCATCGCTAAGCGCTGGCCTGCTCGCTCGCAAGGGCGGCGCACGCCCCGCGATGCGCCGTCAGCCGCTCGGCAGCGGCCCCGCACCGACCAACGCCGTCGGTTACGACGACCTTGGCTGGAACGACATGGGCTATGACGTCGATCCCGATCAGACGGGTGAACCTGCGCGGATGCTCGACCTGAAACCGCTGCTGACCGGATCGGTGCTGGCGCATAATGTCGATGCCGAACATGCGGTCGACGACAGCGTCGGCCACGAGCTGACCGATGCGGTGGCGGATGATTATGCGGCGCAGGATTATGGTGCGGCGGCTTTCGAGCCCGAAGCACCCGAAGTGCCCGAGATCGTTCGCCAGCAGGAATCGCTGATCGACCGCGTCGCCGCGGTGGCGCGCAAGGTCGAAGCGCGCCCCGAAGCGAAGCCGAAGAAGGAAAAGGCGCCCCGCGCGCTGCGCGCCCGCGAAAAGGCGGCGTTCACGCTGCGCCTCGACGCCGAACGCCATCTGCGGCTGCGGCTGGCGAGTGCGGTGACGAACCGGTCGTCGCAGGTGATCCTGACCGATCTGCTCGACGAATATCTGTCCACGCTGCCCGAAATCGACGCGATGGCAAGCCGCCTGCCGGCGGCGCGTCCGACGCGCCAGACGATGCCGCGCTGAACCAAGAAAAAGGGGACCGAGTCATGAACCGCAAGATGCTGATGAACCTGGCCATGTCGGGCTTTGTCCTGAGCGTTGCGACCGGGTGCAGCGGAATGGGCGCGATGGCCGAGGCGCCGTCGCGCGCCGCGGGCAAGCCCGCCGTTGCCGCCAAGTCGGCCGATCAGGCGCGCGCTGCGCTGGAGGCCGGCAAAGTCAGCAAGGCGGTCGGCCTGGCCGAAGCCGCGGTGGCGGCGAGCCCGCGCGACGGTAGCTACCGCGCGCTGCTGGGGCAGGCGTATCTGAACGATGGCCGCTTTGCCTCGGCGACCGCGGCATTGAACGAAGCCATGGAATTGGGCGCCACCGACAGCAATACGGTGATCGCGCTGACGCTGGCGCATATCGCGCAGGGCAAGAGCGCCGAGGCGATTTCGCTGTTGCAGGCGCACCGCGACACCGTCCCCGCTTCGGACATCGGACTGGCGCTGGCGCTGGCCGGGGATAGCGAAGGCGCGATCTATGTGCTGACCGACGCGGCGCGCGCACCCGATGCGAGCGCGCGGACGAGGCAGAACCTGGCGCTGGCCTTTGCGCTGTCGGGCCGCTGGGCGCAGGCGCAAATCCTGGCGTCGCAGGACCTGTCGCCCGCCAAGCTGGAAGCGCGGATGGCCGAATGGTCGAAACTGGCCGAAACGCCGAACGCCCAGATGCGCGTCGCCAGCCTGATCGGCACCAAGGCGCAGCAGGACACCGGGATGCCGGTCCGCCTGGCGCTGAGCAATTTCGCCGAAACGCAAATGGCCGCGGTTGACGCGCCCGCCCAGCTGGCGAGCGCCGATCCGGCGCCGGTCGATGCCTATGCGCCGCCGCCGCCGGTGCTGGCCGACGCGAGCAGCGCGATCCGCAGCGTCGAATTGCCGATGCCCGAGCGCACCGCCGATGGCGTCGTGCCGGTCACCGAATTGCCGCAACCCAAGGCCGCGAGCGAGGTCATCATGGCCGATGCCGCCCCCTATCGCGCCGCGCCGCGCGTCGCAGGCGAGGGGCGCATCCGCCCCGCGCAGCAGCAGGCGCTGGAACTGGCGACCGTGCTGATCCCGAAAGCGATCGCGTTCAACGCGCAAAAGCCGAGCGGCTGGGCGGTGCAGCTGGGTGCCTATGACAGCCTGGGCATTGCCAAGGAAAAATGGGCCGGATTGAAGAAACGCAATGGCGTGCTGGCCAATTTCCCGGCATCGAGCCACGCGGCGACGGTGAAGGGGCGGACCTTCTATCGCCTGACCGTCAACGGCCTGGCGACCCGTGCCGATGCGAACAATCTGTGCCGCGAGCTGAAGGCGCACGGCCAGACCTGCTTCATCCGCGCGATGGGCGGCAGCGAAAGCATCCAATGGGCGTCGAAAGTCGGCCCGATGCGGCTCGCTTCGCGGTGATTTGAGCTTCCCAGCCTGTCGGCGGGATCCACGGAAAAGGGGTGCGGACGCAGAGCCGCACCCCTTTTTCTGTTGGGCAAGCGGTGTATCTTTTCGATCCTCCCTGTCGCGGAGCGATGGGGAGGTGGCAGCGCGAAACGCTGACGGAGGGGCTTTGGCGCAACCGTTGCTACCCCTCCACCCCTCGCTCCGCGAGCGGTCCCCCTCCCCATGGCTGCGCCACAGGGAGGATCGGCCAAGTTCGCGTCTGGACGCGCCTTGCTCCGCGCTCCGGCCCATGCAATAGGCGCCGCCCCGCCGACGCCCACAGGAGCCAGCCATGACCAGCGATGCGGCAGCGAGCGCGCTCGGGCTCGACTTTGGGACCACCAACACGGTGGCCGCGTTGACCGACGGGCAGGGCGGGTCGGAGCTGGTCGAATTTGTCGGCGCCGCGGCGACCGGCGCGGTGTTCCGCTCGGCGCTGTGCTTCTGGGAAGAGGAGCGGGCGTGGCAGGGGGTGGCGCATGAAGCGGGGCCGTGGGCGATCGCCGAATATCTGCAATCGCCGCTCGACAGCCGGTTCGTGCAGTCGTTCAAGAGCGTCGCAGCGAGCGCGTCGTTCGAGCGCGCGCTGATCTTTAACAAGCCGTACCGGTTCGAGGATCTGGGGCGGCTGTTCCTGCAGCGGCTGGTCGCGCATACCGGGGGGCGGCTCGACACGCTGCCGCGCCGCGTGATCGTCGGGCGGCCGGTCGAATTTGCGGGTGCGCGGCCCGATCCGGCGCTGGCGCGGCAACGCTATGACGCGATGCTCGCGGCCTTCGGCACCGAGATTTTCTATGTCCACGAGCCACTGGGCGCCGCGCACAGCTATGCGGCGCGTCTGACCGAAGCCGCGACGGTGCTGGTCGCCGATTTCGGCGGCGGCACCACCGACTTTTCGATCGTGCGCGTTGCCGAACCGGGGGCACCGCGGCGCTGCGTGCCGCTGGCGTCTTCGGGGGTCGCCATCGCGGGCGACCGGTTCGATTACCGCATCGTCGACCGGCTGATCCTGCCGCTGATTGGCAAGGGCGGGCTGTATCGATCGTTCGGCAAGCTGCTCGAGATTCCGGGCGGCCATTTCCGCGATTTCGCGGACTGGTCGCGGCTGGCGCTGATGCGCAACCGGCGGACGCTGGCCGAGCTGGAGCGGTTGCAGCGCGACGCGGTCGATCCCGAACCGATCGGGCGAATGATCGCGCTGATCGAGCATGAGCAGGGATTTCCGCTGTACGATGCGGTCGGGCGGCTGAAACGCGCGCTGTCGAGCGACGAGGCGGCAGCGTTCAGCTTTTCCGGCGAGGGGATCGCCATCGAGGCAGAGGTGCGGCGCGCCGATTTCGAGGCGTGGATAGCCGACGATCTGCGGCGGATCGAGGCGGCGATGGACGCCGCGCTGACGCGCGCGGGCGTGGCGGCGGATGGCATCGACCGGGTGTTCCTGACCGGCGGGTCATCGCTGATCCCGGCGATCCGGGCGCTGTTCGAGCGGCGGTTCGGGACCGAGCGGATCGCAAGCGGCGGCGAACTGACGTCGATCGCGCATGGACTGGCGCTGATCGGCGAGGCCGACGATCCGGAGGAGTGGGCGGTTTGACGGGGTCGGAGCGACTGTTGCCGTCTCTTCTCCCCTCCCTTTTAGGGAGGGGTTGGGGGTGGGTAGCCGCCGGAGGCGGG
>JAFAGN010000024.1 GCA_023422695.1 Pseudomonadota bacterium | reverse complement strand
CACGCCCTGGCCCCCGGCGTGCGCCGGGGAACAGGCATATTCGAAAGGCGTCGCACGCCATATTATCGTTCTTCGATATTATCGATTGACGATAAGCGCGAATCGCAATATATCGTTCTTCGATAACCAACCTATCGGAGAACGATATGCCTGCTACCAACCAAACACTCCTTCGTGCGACGCGCGGCCTGCTCTGGCTGATGCTGGCGCTGGTCGTCGCTGCGGCGCTGATCGTCGTCGGGGTCGCGGTCGCCGTGGTCGTCGCCTGGCCCGACGTGGTGGCCGAAATCCACCATATGCCCGAATTGGTGGACGCATCGACGATGCGTCTGCCGCTGGGCATCCTGTTGCTGTTGCTGATCGCGGTGCTGGGCGTCGCCGCCTATATCCTGCGCCAGTTGCAGGCGATGGTGGCCAGCGCGTCGCGCGATCCGTTCATCATCGACAATGCGTGGCGGCTCCGCCGGATCGGCTGGTCGCTGGTGACCATCCAGTTGCTCGCCCTGCCCGTCCACTGGATGGCCGCCAATATCGCGAAACCGGGAAGCGACTTCAGCCAGATGGGCGGTCTGTCGGTCGGCAGCCTGTTGTCGATCCTGCTCGCCTTTGTCCTGGCGGCGGTGTTCGAACAGGGCGCCGCAATGCGCGACGAGCTGGAAGGGACCGTATGATGGCGATCGTCGTGAAACTGGATGACGTGCTGCACGCCAAGCGAATGACGCTGACCGACCTGTCCGACCGGATTGGGATCACATTGGCCAATCTGTCGATCCTGAAAACCGGCAAGGCAAAGGCGATGCGCTTTTCGACGCTGGAGGCGATCTGCACCGAGCTGGAATGCCAGCCGGGCGATTTGTTGGCGTTCGAACCCGACCGCTGACCGCATCGCCAGCCCCCCCTGACCCCGCTCCGCCTCCCCGGTCGGAGCGGGGTTTCTTCGTCTTGGAACCGGAACGCGAATCTGCAAATGTGCGTTGGACGAAGCGGCGGATATTGCGCCGCCGTTTTCGCAACCACGAAAGGAACGTCCGTGACCGATGCCCAAGGGCTGCTTTGCCCGACCTGCCGCGTGAATTTGACGATGTCGGAGCGACAGGGAATCGAGATCGATTACTGCCCGCAATGCCGCGGCGTATGGCTGGACCGCGGCGAACTCGACAAGATCATCGAGCGCAGCGAAAGTGCCGCAGCCCCCGCCCCCCGCGCGTCCGCTCCGCCGCCGCAACCGTCTTATCAGCAACCGCCGCAATATCGCGAGCATGGCCATGACGACCGCTATTATGGCGGCAAGCCGTACAAGAAAAATTACAAGAAGAGCTTTTTGAGCGAGTTGTTCGACTGAGACGAACCATCCTCCCCATGGCAAAGCCGTGGAGAGGAAACAGTCGGCGAAGCGCCGTGATTTGCCCCCCGACACGACCGGGACAATCTGTTTGGATTCAGCCCCGCCTTCTGCCATGTTCTGCTTTCACCTGGGAGCGGATGTATTTGGGGGCATTGATGTTTCGCGTGAATTCCGGCCTGCTCGGCGTCGCCTTCATCGGCGGCTTTTTGACCATCGGAACCGCCGCCGCGCAGTTCACGGCGACGTCGAAGCCCAGCTTCGTCGAGCGCTCCAGCCAGATCCGCGCGATCAGTGGCGGCACGATCGTCGGGCTGACGCTCGCGCGGTCGAACCCGCGTGAAAAGCGGCTGTCCCTGTGGGTCCGTCCGCTCGCCAATTTTAACGGCAAGGTACAGGTTTCGGCGGTCACCAACGACGGCCTGTATTCGGGCACGGGTGAATTCAGCGGCAGATCGGCGGCGCGTCAATGGACCAATGTCCTGACCCTGGCCGACAAGGGCAAGCCCGCGGCCATTCGTTCCGCGCGCGCCGACCCGTTGTTCGCGTCGCTCGCCGAAACGCCGTCCGCCAGCGGGCGCGGGGTCATGCTGGCGGCCTGGACGGCCGGCGGCAAACCGCCCCAAGGCGAAACCGTCGCCGTCGCATTCCAGAATCTGGGCGCGAGTTCGCGCATCCGGATCGTCCTGCCCGACCGCCAGAAACGCGACTGCGTCACCGGCCTGGGCCGCGGACCGTCCCCGGTTTACAACACCGTCTGCCGTCTGTCGCTGGCCGAGCTTGATGCGATGAAGGCGCTGACGATCGAAATCGTCCAGGGAATGGATGTCAGGCGAGTGCAGCGACCGCTGCTATGACGATGGCCACCGGGGGAAAGCGTCGCATCGTGCCGCGTCTGGCTGGCCGAACTGGCCGGGTCGCCGGGTGGCAACTGCTGGCCCTATGTCTGCTGTTGGCGGCGCTGCTGATCTTCCTGGCGGGCTATGCGGCGAGCTCGCGCGTCGAAATCGTGCAATTCATCGCCACCGGACGCACCGGATCGATCTCGCAATATACCGGCTGCGAAGCCACCGACCCCATCACCCTGCCGCCGATCACCATCGCGGCGCCGAACGCCGTGGGCGATGTGGCGATCGCCGATTCCAGCCGGATGCGCATCGCCGCCAATGTGACCGCCGATTATCGCGCGACATCCAGCGGGCTGGAGATTTTCCTGCGCCAGGGCATCGATGGCGACCTGCTGGACAATTGGGAGCAAATGTCCGCAGCGCCGCCCAAACCCGTGGCCACCATCGACACCGGATCGCAGGTTCGGGAATTGCCATCGGGCAGCCGCATCCTGATTGCCACCAGCACGAACGATTTTACCGTGGCCAGCCGCGGCGTCATCGAAATCGGCGGTCTGAACGGCCAGACGGGTGCAGGCGCCCGGTTGTCGTCGGAGGCGCAGGTCACGGCGATCGAATCCCCCTATATCGGCAGCGAGCGCATCCGCTTCGTCGACGAAAAGGTCGAACAGTTCAGCATCATTTATTCGCATCCCGAACTGATTGCGGCCGACGATGCCCAATCGGGCGGATATCGCAAAACCTATGACAAGCTGCTGTCCGCCGATTGCGCGGATCCGGGGGCGGAGCGGCGCCAGCCGCTCGCATTTTTTGCGTTCGGCACCAGCGCGGACGAAGATACCGGAGCAACGCAGCTCGCGGTCAGCATGATGCGGCGGACCGATGCCATCGGGCTCGCGACAATGGGCGAAGTCACGCCCGTATCGGGGCTGCCCAAGCTGATTCAGGTGTCGTCCTGGTCGCGAGTGGTCAAGTCTCCGGCATTGCAGGCCGCTTTTGCCATGGCAGCGACGCTGGTGACGATCGGCGGGCTGATCGCGTCGATCCTCGCGCTGCGCAAAGAAGACAGCGACGAAGAGCAGCCGCTCGCATCGCCAGCAGCGCCGAAAGCAGGCCCGCCCGATCCACCCGCACCAAAGCCGCGGCGCCAACCGGCGCGCAAGGCCGAACCAAAATCCCGAACAAAGGAGCCATGACGTGAAGCGCGCCCCGACCATCAAGGCCGCCCTTTCCTGTTTTGCGGTACTGGGCCTGGTCCACGCAGCCCCCGGGCAAGCGGGGCCGCTTGCGATCACCGGCGACGACAGCCAGGGCGGCGGCTATGGTTTCCGGATCGGGCAGCGGTGCGTGATCCTGACCGCGGCCCATGTCGTCGAGGGCAAGGGCGACATGGTCGTGGCCGACGACCGGGCCAGGGTGACGATCCGCGCCGGCGAATGGACGCCGCACAGCGATCTGGACATCGCCTATGCCACTGTGGCGGCGAGCGGCATCCCCAGCTGCGTCGAAACCTTCATCGACCCCAGCTGGACACGGGGGTTCGACTATCGCGCCAACAATCAGGCGCTGTTGCTGCACCGCACCTCCCCCACCGCGGTGCGACAGGTGCCGCTGCGCGTCAGTGAAACGCACACATCGGGGTTCACCTTTTCCGAACAGCGCAAGGGCACCGTGGCGACCGGTTACAGCGGTTCGATGGTGCTGATGAACAACCGGCCCATGGCGATCGCAACCCGGCTCGATGCGGGTCGCGGCGAAGTCCACGCTACATCGCTGCTCACCGCGCTCCAGCTTTGGCCGACAATATTCCAGCCTGACGGGTTGCGCACGCGTATCGCGCTGCTGCCTGTCATGTACGGGCGGACGCGGCGCGACGACTGGAACCTGCTGGCGGTGAAGGCGCTGCAGGACAAACCCAACCTTCAGTTGACCTTTGGGGCCGATGCGGAGCGCGCGTGCGCGGTGGCATTGACGGTCACGCAGCTGGAGCGGGCGTATCGCGACAATCCCGAATATACGAACCACCGCAAAAATTGCGCGAACGCCGGCAAGAATGTGCTGATGCGGCTCGTCTGCCCCGTCCAGCCGCCGAAGCGCTATCTCTACGACTATTCGGTCGCCTACACCGTCCAGACGATGAAGCCGGGCGGATCGATGCGCGTATCGACCCCCAGTTTCGCCTTCACGATCAAGGCCGACAGCTCACCGGGGCGCGAGTTCGAAAACCAGGTTTTCGAAGCAAGCGTCAGTCCGTCGGTCGACCGCGCCTTACAGGAAGGCGGCTGCCGCTGAGGTGCGTTCTCAGGCCGCGGCGACTTTCGCGCGGTTCCGGGCGTAGAGGAAATAGACCCCCAGCCCGGCGACATTCCACACCAGGAACCACAGCTGCGTCTGCGCCGGCAGGCTGAAGAACAGATACATGCAGCCGAGCACCGCGATGCCGCCGATCACCCACGGCATCGGGGCGCGGAAGGTACGCGGGGCGTCGGGAGCGCGGCGGCGCATGATCAGCATACAGATCGCGACCGCGGTGAACGCCGCCAGCGTCCCGGCATTGGCGAGCGCCGCCAGTTCGCCGAGCGGGATGAAGCCCGCCAGCACGGCGACGACGATTGCGGTGAAGATGGTGATGCGCACCGGCGTGCCGCGCGACGACAGCTTCGCCAAGCTGGCGGGGAGCAGCCCGTCGCGCGCCATGGTGAAGAAGATGCGGCTCTGGCCATAGAAAAAGGCGAGGATGACGGTCGGCAAGGCGATGATCGCCGAAACCGCCAGATACTGCGCCGCCAGCGGGCTGCCGAGTTCGCGCAGAATCAGTGCCAGCGGTTCGGGGCTGTTGGCAAAGCGGGTGTAGGTAATCGCGCCGACCGCCGCGACCGCGACCGCGATATAGATGACGACGCACACGAACATCGACCCGACGATCCCGATCTTGAGATCGCGGTCGGGGTTGCGCGTTTCTTCGGCTGCGGTGGCGATGGCGTCGAAGCCGTAGAAGGCGAAAAAGATGATCGCAGCGGCGGCCATGACGCCGCGCTCGGCGCCGTCGGGGCCCATATGCTTGGCAAAGCCATAAGGGCTGAACGGTTCAAGATTGGCGGCGTTGAACGCGGGGAGCGCGACCGCGACGAAGATCACCAGCGCGATGACTTTGACGACCACGAGGATCGCGTTGAGCGTCGCGCTTTCGCGGGTGCCGACGAGCAGCAGCCCCGCCACGACCGCAATGATCGCAATCGCGGGCAGGTTGACGATGCCGCCGAGTTCCGGCCCCTGCATGAGCGCCATCGGCACGCCTGCCCACGCCTCCAGCAACGGCGCGGCGTAGCCCGACCAGCCGACCGCGACCGCGCTGACCACCAGCGAATATTCGAGGATGAGGCTCCAGCCGACGACCCAGGCGATCAGTTCGCCGATCACGACATAGGAGTAGGTATAGGCGCTGCCCGACGCCGGAATCATCGTCGCCATTTCGGCATAAGCGAGCGCGGCGCAGGCGCAGATCAGTCCGGCTATGGCAAAGGACAGGATGACCGCCGGACCGGCCTTGTCGGCGCCGACGCCGATCAGGGTCAGGATGCCGGTGCCGACGATGGCCCCGACGCCGAGCGCGATCAGATGCGGCCAACCGAGCGTTCGCGCCAGCGCGTGCTGCCCCTCCTGCTGTTCCGGAACGATCGCTTTACGGCGCAGCAAACTGTCGGACATGCGAACCCCTCTCCTAAAGGAAAAATTTTTCCTGCCTTTTAGACGCGTGGAGGATCAGCGCAAGATGTGCTGGCGGAATTGGGTGAGGCCGCAGGCTGAGCCGGCCAGTGACGCGCGCGGCCCGCCCCCCTAAGCAGGCTCACGCACGATCCACCCGGCGCGCAGCGCCAGCAGCGCGGCCATCGCCACGGCAAGGACATAGGCGAGCGGCGGCGACCAGATCACGGCGCGGGCGCCAACCAGCGCCCCGCCGACCAGCGCCGCCCACAGGCCAAGATGGTGCAGCCAGCGGCGATCGCCCTCACCGCGCAGCGCGTTGGCCATCTTCTGCCCCATCTGGACCAACGTACCGGTCATAAAGGTGACCCCGACCACCGCCCCGTCGCGCCCCGCGATCGCGGCGTTGGCGACCCCCATCGCCAGCGCCAGCGACAGGATCGCGCCCCAGCCCTCGCCCTGCAGCCGCAACAGCGTCGCGATGACGAGCAGGATGGTGACGCCCAGCAGCACCGCGGGCGTGCGGCGCCGCCCCGCCTGCGCCCCGACCAGCGACCCGGCCACCACACCGACGACAAAGACCGCGATGATGATCGCCGCGACCAGCGCCGGATGCAGCCCCTCGGCGAGCCCGACCGCGAGACGGGTCGAATTGCCGGTCATGAACGAAACGAAAAAGCCGCTCGATTCGACAAAACCGATCGCGTCGACGAATCCGGCAAGCAGCGCGACCCCGACGGCCAGCAGCTGGTGCGAAGGGTCGAAGCGGATCATGCGGTCAGAGCAGCCGCTCGATCGCTTCGGCCAGTTTCGCGTCGCGATCCGACAGCCCGTCGGCGTCGTGCGTCGTCAGCAGGATGTCGACGCGGTTATAGACGTTCGACCATTCGGGGTGATGATCCATCTTTTCGGCGATGATCGCGACGCTGGCCATGAAGCCGAACGCCTGCGCAAAATCGTCGAAGGTGAAACGGCGGGTAATCGCGTCGCGCACCGGTTCGTGCGTCCATTCGGGGAAGCGGGCGAGCAAGGCGGTGCGGGCGTCGTCGTCGAGTTTCTGGACCATGTTTCTTCTCCCGCTGGTAAAGGCCGTGCCGCCGCCATAAGGAAGGGCGCGATGAGCGACAAGACCGCCCTTCCCGATTTGCCAGCCGGCTGGACCGGCGCCGCGCCCGACGCCGATGCGCTGTTCGCGATGGCCGAGGCGGCGCTGGCGACGATGCCCGCGGAGTTCCTGCCGCATATTCAGGGCGTCGTCATCGCCGTCGAGGAATTCGCCGATGACGAGGTGCTGAGGTCGCTCGACATCGAGCATCCCTATGACCTGACCGGCCTGTACGAAGGCCGCCCGCTGACCGAACGCAGCGTCAGCGAAAGCGGCGGGATGCCCGACCGGGTGACGCTGTACCGGGTGCCGATCCTGGTCGAGTGGATCGAAACGGGCGAGAAGCTGGAGTGGTTGGTGCGCCATGTGCTGATCCACGAGATCGGGCATCATTTTGGCTTTTCGGACGACGATATGCACGCGCTGGAAGATATGGCGTGAGTGCGCTTTTGCAGCTTGATGGAGTGGCGTGCGTTCGCGGCGACCGGCTGCTGTTCGAAAATCTGTCGCTGGCGCTAGCACCCGGCGAGGCGCTGTGGCTGCGCGGACCGAATGGCGCGGGCAAGTCGAGCCTGATCCGTTTGGCCGCAGGACTCTTGCGCCCCGCCGCGGGGGCGGTCGAGCGCCGCGGGCGCATCGCGCTGATCGACGAGGCGGCGGCGCTCGACGCCGAGCTACCGCTACGCCGCGCGCTCGATTTCTGGGCGCGGGTCGATACGGTCGATGGCCATGCGGTCGACCGTGCGATGGCGGCGATGGCGCTGGCGCCGCTGAGCGACGTGCCGGTGGCGATGCTGTCGACCGGGCAGCGCAAGCGCGCCGCGATGGTGCGCGTGATCGCGAGCGGGGCGCCGATCTGGCTGCTCGATGAACCCGCGAACGGCATGGACGACGCGGCGCAGGCGCGACTGGTGGCGGCGGTGGCGGCGCACCGGGCGAATGGTGGAGCGGTGTTGCTGGCGTCGCATTTTGCGCTGGCGGTACCTGACTTGGCCGAGCTGGAGATGGGGGTGCTGGCGTGACAATGCCTTCACCTCAATCCGTTTGCCCTGAGCTTGTCGAAGGGCCGTTCTTTTGTTCGACGCCGAAAAGAAGAACGGTGCTTCGACAAGCTCAGCACAAACGGATTTGGGGTTATGGGCGTGGGAGAGGACAGCCATGACCACCCTCCTCGCCCTGTTCTGGCGCGACCTCAGGCGAGCGTGGGGCAGCGGGGCGTTGTGGCTGCCGGTGCTGTTTTTCCTGCTCGTCGCGACCGCCTTCCCCTTTGCCGTTGGCCCCGATGCGCCGCTGCTACGTCGGGCGGGCGGCGGGATGGTGTGGGTAGCGGCTTTGCTCGCAGCGCTGCTCCCGATCGACCGGCTGGTGCGGCCCGACCGCGACGCCGGGGTACTCGACCAGCTGGCGGTGCGCGGGATCGCCGACGAGGTGGTCGCGGCGGTGAAGATTTTGGCGCACGCGATCGCGTTCGGACTGCCGTTGATGATCGCCTTGTTCCCCGCGGCGGCGTTGCTGGCGCAGGATGCGACGCGGGTGGAGGTGCTGACGATAGGGATTGCGATTGCGGTCCCGGCGCTGGCGTCGCTCGCGGTGCTGAGCGCGGCGCTGACCGCGGGGCTGAAAGGCGGCAGCGCGATCGGCGGGCTGCTGGTGCTGCCGCTGGCGGTGCCGCTGCTGATCTTTGGCGCCGGGATGCTCGACCCGTCGGGCCGCGGGGCGATGAAATTGCTGGCGGCGACGAGTTTGCTGCTGACGATGATCGGGCCGTTTGCGGCGGGGGCGGCGATGCGGGGGTTGAGGGAATGAACGGTGGCGATTGGTTGCTGCCATGGTCTATCCTTCCTCTCTCCCCTTGAGGGAGAGATACGAAGGCTTGGCAGCTAGCTGCCTAGCCGCAGTTGAGAGGGGGTTTGCGCCCGCTGACGGTGGCCCCCTCACCAAGCTTCGCTAGCTCCTAAAGGAGCAAGCTGCGCTATCCTCTCCCTCAAGGGGAGAGGAGTTTAGGACCGCGCCCCACCCCAAGGTCGCCATCGCCCATAAGAAAAGGGCCGGAGTTTCCCCCGGCCCTTCCCTAAATCATGATGCCTGAAATCAGGCGCCGGTGACGTCGGCGGTGTCGATCTTGACGCCCGGGCCCATCGACGACGACAGCGCGATCTTGCGGACATATTTGCCCTTCGCACCGGCCGGCTTGGCCTTGACGATCGCGTCGACGAACGCGTCGAAGTTCTGGCGGAGCTTTTCTTCGCCGAACGACAGCTTGCCGAGGCCGGCGTGGACGATCCCGACCTTTTCGACGCGGAATTCGATCTGACCGCCCTTGGCGGCCTTCACGGCTTCGGCGACGTTCGGGGTCACGGTGCCCAGCTTCGGGTTCGGCATCAGGCCTTTCGGACCCAGCGTCTTACCCAGGCGGCCGACGATGCCCATCATGTCCGGCGTCGCGATGACGCGGCCATAGTCGAGGTTACCCGCGAGCATGTCTTCCATCAGGTCTTCGGCACCGACCTTGTCGGCGCCGGCGGCCAGCGCCTTGTCGGCATTGTCGCCGCGCGCGAACACGGCAACCTTGACGTCCTTGCCGGTCCCGGCGGGGAGCGTCACGACGCCGCGGACCATCTGGTCGGCGTGGCGCGGATCGACGCCCAGGTTCATGGCGATTTCGAGCGTTTCGTCGAACTTGGCCGAAGCGAGTTCGCGAACGGTCTTCAGCGCTTCGTCGACGGTGTGCAGCTTCAGGCTGTCAACCTTGCCTTCGAGTGCCTTCTGCTTCTTGGTCAGCTTTGCCATCGGATCAGCCCTCCGTCACTTCGAGGCCCATCGAGCGCGCGCTGCCCTCGATGATCTTCGTCGCCTGTTCCAGGTCGTTCGCGTTGAGATCCTTCATCTTGATCTCGGCGATTTCGGTCAGCTTCGAACGGGCGATCTTGCCGCCGCTGATCTTGCCCGGCTCTTTCGAACCCGACTTCAGGTTCGCGGCCTTCTTGATCAGATAGGTTGCCGGCGGGGTTTTCGTGACGAACGAAAAGCTCTTGTCGGCGAACACGGTGATGATGGTCGGGGTCGGGGTGCCTTTTTCCATGCCATCCGTCGCAGCGTTGAACGCCTTGCAGAATTCCATGATGTTGACGCCGCGCTGACCGAGTGCCGGCCCGAGGGGCGGCGACGGGTTGGCGGTGCCGGCGGGCACCTGCAGCTTGATGTAGCCGCTAATCTTCTTAGCCATGATGGCCTCCTGTCTTTCTGTTGCCCCCTTCGACAGGCTCAGGACAAGCCGGTTGAAAGTGACTCAAAATAAGCGGTCAAGCAGAAGGGCATCACCCCCTCCTCCCGCGCGGAATCACGCCCGTATCTGACGCGAAGCGGCGCCGTTAGCTGGAAACGGGCGGTGAGGCAAGGGTTTTGGGCGCTTCCCCCTCCCCCCCGGGAGAGGAAACGCGTCTCAGTCTTGCGGCACCAGGCGCAGCAGACCTTCCTGCATCACCGAGGCGATCAGCGTGCCGTCCTGGCGATAGACAAGCCCGCGGTTGATGCCGCGCGCACCGCCGGTCCAGTCGCTGTCCATGACATAGGCGAACCATTGATCGACGCGCACATCGTCATGGAACCACATCGCATGATCGAGGCTGGTCGAAAACAGGCCGGGGGTCGACCAGGTGTAACCATGCGGGAGCAGCGACGAGGACAGCAGGCCCATATCCGACGCATAAGCGAGAAAGGCGCGGTGGAGCAGCGGATCATCGCCGATCGGCGCCGCGAGGCGGTACCATTGATAATGCGCCGAGGCCTTTTCGGTCGAAGGCGGGCGGAAGCTGCGCATCTCGAACGGGCGGAGGCGCGCCATGCGGTCGAGCTGGGCATCGCTGACATTGGGATCGGCCGCGAGATTTTCGGTGAATTCGACGCATTGGTCAGGCGGCAGCAGGTCGGGCATCGCCACCTGATGCGCGGCGCCGGGTTCGGGGGCGTGGAACGAGGCGGTGAGGTTGAAGATCACCTTGCCGTCCTGGCGCACGACGACGCGGCGGTTGGCGAAGCTGCGCCCGTCGAAATCGCGGTGAACGCGGAAATGCAGCGGCTTAGCCTCGTCGCCGCCGCGCAGGAAATAAGCGTGGAGCGAATGCGCCGACTTGCCGGGATCGACGGTGCGCGCCGCCGCAAACAACGCTTGCGCAATCACTTGGCCGCCAAAGATGCGATCACGCGTCGGCTTGGTGAAGGCGGGGAAGGTGAACTCGTCGGGTTCATCGGCGGGGGCAAGATCGAACAGCCGGGTGACCGCACCGACGACCTTTTCGGGCGAAAAGGTCGATTGAATTTCGCGGGCGCGATCGATGCGGGCGGCAATCTGATCAGGGGTAAGTGTGGTCGTCACAAAAGTCCCTACCCCTCAGTCGTTCGCCCTGAGCTTGTCGAAGGGCCGCTCTTTTCTTCGGCGCCGCAAAGAAGGACGGTGCTTCGACAAGCTCAGCACGAACGGTAAAAAACTAACGCTCGGTCAGACCGATGGCGGCCCCGCCTGCGCGGGGGCGACGCTGATTATTTCATCCGTTCGACCTGTTCGAAGTCGAGCTCGACCGGGGTCGCGCGGCCGAAGATCGACACCGACACCTTGACGCGCGCCTTTTCGAAATCGAGTTCCTCGACCAGCCCATTGAAGCTGGCGAAGGGACCGTCGAGCACCTTGACCTGATCGCCGATTTCGTAATCGACGCGGATTTCCTGCTTCGGACGGGCCGCAGCCTCTTCCTTGCTGTTCAGGATGCGCGCCGCTTCGGCTTCGCTGATCGCCTGCGGCTTGCCCATCGAACCCAGGAAGCCAGTGACCTTCGGCGTATTCTTGACCAGGTGATAGATGTCGTCGGTCATCGTCAGCTTGGCGAGGACGTAGCCGGGGAAGAATTTGCGTTCGGCCTGCACCTTTTTGCCGCGCTTGACTTCGGTGACGGTTTCAACCGGCACTTCGACCGCTTCGACAAAATCGGTCAAACCCATGCGTTCGGCTTCGGCGAGCACCGAATCGCGCACCTTGTTTTCGAAACCCGAATAGGCGTGAATGATGTACCAGCGCGCCATGTGTGTCCGTGTCCTGTTCGTGAAAGTCGCGGGCGTTAGCGCGCGAGCGACGTCAGCCAGCTGACGATCGCGTTGAAAACCGTGTCGACGCCGAAAAAGAACAGCGACAGGATCGTCGTCATGATCAGCACCATGATCGTCGTCTGCACCGTCTCGCGCCCCGTGGGCCAGACGATCTTCTTGGCTTCGGCGCGCACCTGATTGATGAACTCAGCCGGGCTGGTTTTCGCCATGTCGATCGTCCTGTCCTACAAACTAATCCTTCGGGCCAGATGGGTTGCCGTGCCCCGCGCGTCAAGCGCGCTTTTGGGCAATACTCCGCCCACCCTCCCCGAGCATGTCGGCGAAAGGCGGAAGGAAAACGGCGCATCTGTCCGAATGAAAGCGGCCTTTACTGGCGCGCAGCACCGATTGCAAGTGCAGGGTCGGCTTCGCGCGCCAGCGCGCGCCGCATCGCGATCAGCAGCGCGACCATGATCATCCAGCTGGCAGTCGGCTGGAGCGCGAACAGCATATGGAGCTCGCGCGCCGCCGCCTCCCCCTGCTGCGGGTCGAAGCCGACGATGTCGAGCAGCAGGTAGCTGACCGCAATCGCCGCAGCGACGCCGAATTTCTGCATCAGGTTGAGCAGCGCGAACAGGAACGCCGAGCGGTTGCGGCCGCATCGCTTCGCATCGCGCGCGATCAGGTCGGCGAGCATCGAATAGGTGAACAGCAGCCCGACAAAACCGGTGCCGAGCATCAGCAAAAATCCGGTCGCCTGCGCAATCCCCTCCGGCTGTTGAAACAAGGTGGCGACCAGCAGGCTGGAAATCAGCAATCCCATCGCCATCATCATCGGCGGCTTGCCAAACCGGCGCGCCAGGACGGTCCAGACCGGCGACGCGAGCGCCCCGCCGACGAAGCTGGCGAACAGCAGCAGCGCGCTCTGCTTGTCGAGATCGAGCACCGCGGCGGCGAAAAAGACAAACAGCGAGGTGAGCGAGCCAAAGGCGAAGCTGTTGAGGAACTGCACCCCGAGCAGCAGCATCAGCGGCGGATAGGCCAGCGAGACGCGGACTTCGTGCCGCCAGCCGATCCCGGGTTCGGCGACCACGGCGCGCAGCGGGACCAGCCGGATCGCATATAAGGCGATCGGCACCATCAGCATGAACAGGCTGGCATAGGCCATGATCCGCCCTTGCAGGCTGACCCCGGGGATCAGCAGCTGCGCCGCGGCGGGCGCCGCGAAGGCCAGGATCAGCGCCACCTTCGCAAACCAGTCGCGCATCCCGTACAGCAGCGCGCTGTCCTGCGGCGTGCGCACGAGCGCCGACCCCCACGACAGCTGCGCGACCTCGTACAGGCTGAAGCTGGAGTAAAAGAGCACCATCATCAGGAACAGCGCCGCAAAGGGCAGCTGGTCGCCGACGGTGACCAGCGCGAGCAGCAGCGACGCCAGCGGCAACAGCGCGAGCAGCATCCAGCGGCGATGCGCGCCCAGCCCGGTGCGGACACGGTCGACCATCGTCCCGATCAGCGGATCGACCACCCCGTCCCAGATCGTGGTCAGCGAGAACAGCAGCCCGACCAGCGCGACCGAGATCACCCCGCCCTCGGCAATATAGGGCGGCAGATAGACGCTGAACGGCAGGCCGAGGATGACGGTAGGCCCGGCCGTGGCGGCGTAGGCGGCCACGGTGCGCGGGCGCAACGCCTCGGTCCGGTCGGGGGCAGTATTGGCCACGATGCGATGCTCCCGATGCCGAGGCGAGCAGGCTTTCAGTTATTGACAGCTATGTCAACAGCTGGGGATCGGCACGGCGAGAGATTAGTCGAGCTGTTTGCCCGGCCCTTTTGCGCCTGTTCCGTTCAGCTCGATCGTCCATTACCGTAGCCCTGAGCCTGTCGAAGGG
>JAFAGN010000001.1 GCA_023422695.1 Pseudomonadota bacterium | reverse complement strand
CCGCATGGGCAAATCATCCCGATCTCCGGCCCGCCGTGCCCGGTGGGCGGCCGTTCGCTAGCCCCGTTACTGGTTGTTCTGACGCCCCAGGAAGCGCGGGATGTCGACCCCGTCATCCTTGTCGCCGCTGTCAGCTTCGGGCGCCGCACCGCCACGCGACAGGCGCGACATGCGTTCGAACAGCGTCCCACCGCCGATCGAGCGAGCGGGTGCCTCGTCGCTGGCACCCGCGTCACCACCCGACGCCGCAGGCGCGCGATAGTCGGTCGCGGGCGCTTCGGGCGCGTCAAGCACCAGTTCTTCGGCGGTATCGTCGTAGCTCGCGGCGACCTGCGACAATTCCATCGGCTCTTCCTCGGCGACCGGCGCTTCGGGTTCGGCGGCATCGCTCAGCGAAAAGCCGGGCGCCGGATCATTGGCGTCGTCGGCCGGCGCTTCGGCAACGGGCTCTTCGAGCGCTGCGGACTCGAACGCCTCTTCGGCGACCGGCGCAGGAGCTGCGGCGCGCGCCGGTGCGAAGGAGAAGCTGCGCGTTGCGGGCGAAGCCTGCGCCGCCGCTTCACCATTGCTGTCGATCCCGGTCGCGACGACCGAGACGCGGATCTTGCCGTCGAGGCTGTCGTTGAACGCGCTGCCCCAGATGATGTTGGCGTCGGGATCGACCAGTTCGCGGATGTGGTTCGCGGCCTCGTCGACTTCCATCAGGCGCATATCCTCGCCGCCAGTGATCGAAATGATGACGCCCTTGGCACCCGCCATCGACACGCCGTCGAGCAGCGGGTTCGCAATGGCTTTCTGGGCAGCTTCCAATGCGCGGCCATCGCCTTCGGCCTCGCCGGTACCCATCATCGCCTTGCCCATTTCGCGCATCACGCTGCGCACGTCGGCGAAGTCGAGGTTGATCAGGCCGGGCATGACCATCAGGTCTGTGATCCCGCGCACCCCCTGTTGCAGCACTTCATCCGCCATGGTGAAGGCTTCTTTGAAGGTGGTGTTCGGATTGGCGACCAGGAACAGATTCTGGTTCGGAATGACGATCAGCGTGTCGACATGATCCTGCAGCTCGGCAATTCCCGAGTCCGCCGACCGCATCCGGCGCGCGCCTTCGAAGGTGAAGGGCTTGGTCACGACGCCGACGGTCAGGATGCCGCGGTCGCGTGCCGCCTTGGCGATGACCGGCGCCGCCCCCGTGCCGGTGCCGCCGCCCATGCCCGCCGCAACGAAGCACATATGCGCGCCGTTCAGCGCCTCTTCGACCTGCGCAATGCTTTCCTCGGCGGCCGCGCGGCCAACCTCGGGCCGCGAACCCGCGCCCAGCCCCTGGGTGATCTGCGTCCCCAGCTGGATGCGCCGTTCGGCGGGCGATGCGTTCAGCGCCTGCGCGTCGGTGTTGGCGACGATGAAATCGACCCCCTCGACCCGCGCGGCAATCATGTTCGCGATGGCATTGCCGCCCGCGCCGCCGACGCCGATTACCGCGATCCGCGGCTTCAGTTCGTCGACCTGCGGCGGGCCAATGTTGATGCTCATCAAAAAGTCTCCCTGCAGCGGCGGACAGGTGCCGCTTCCCCAACCTTGCGACCCAAACGAGCGGGTGTCCCGCCGCCCGGTTTTCTGTACCCGCATTGCACTATTGTGACGTGGGAATCATCCAAAAAATTAACCTTTTTTCGCGTTTCACCGCTAAAAACTGCTTTTTAACGCCGCCATCAACCGGTGGAGGATCGATGTACCCGCCGGTCGATAGACATCCTGCGACATCATCGGCAAATCGCGCAGATCGATGGGGTCCGACGCGGCATAGAGAACCAGACCGGCGAGCGTCGCGAAAGCGGGACCGCTATGCGCATCGGGCAGGCCGTGCAGCCCGCGCGGTCGTCCGACACGCGCGGCGCGGCCCAGCGCGCTCTGCGTGTAATCGGCAATGCCCTTGAGGTCCGCGCCGCCGCCGACGAGCACCACCTGCCGCCCGATGGGGCCGACGAAATGCAGGTCTTTCAACGTCCTGCCGATCTCTCCCATCATCGCGTCGAGGCGCTGACGGATGACCGACACCAGCTGCGCGCGGGTGATCCGCGGGGAATCGCCGCTGATCGGCGCGCCCGGCTCCAGCTCGATCACCTCGTTATTGTCGCGTGGGCTGGCCGAAGCAGAGCCGTAGAAGCTTTGCAGTCGCTGCGCCTGGCTGCGCCGGATGCCGAAAGCCGAGGCGATGTCGTCGGTGATGTCGCTGGCGCCAAAGGGCAGCGACGCCATTTCGACCAGCATCCCGCCCGCATAGAGCGAAACGGTCGTCACTGCGGCGCCCAGTTCGACGAGCGCGACGCCGAGGTCGCGTTCCTCGTCGGACAGGCAGGCGAGCCCCGCCGCAATCGGCGACGCCACGACCGCATTAACGTCCAAATGCGCCTGCCGCACCGCCGCCTCCAGATTCCGCACCGGCGCGCCATCGGCCATGATGATATGGATATCGACGCCCAGCCGGTCGGCGTGCAGCCCGATCGGATTCTTCACCCCGGTCAGCCCGTCGAGCGTGTAGAGCGCGGGCTGTGCGTGCAGGATCATCCGTCCTTCGGGATCGATCCCGGCGCGGCCCGCGGCCAGGAGGTCGTCGATGTCTTCCTTTTCGATC
Organism: Pseudomonadota bacterium; assembly: GCA_023422695.1. Classification (GTDB taxonomy): domain Bacteria; phylum Pseudomonadota; class Alphaproteobacteria; order Sphingomonadales; family Sphingomonadaceae; genus Sphingopyxis. The sequence goes on along the minus strand of JAFAGN010000001.1, from coordinate 3,293 downwards.
CGGTGGCCGCCGAGTTCGCTTTCGATCGGTGCCACATCGCTGAGCAGGCCGCCCGCCGAAAAGCTGACCCACACATCGTCAATGTTCAGCCCCGCGATGCGCTCCGCCTGTTCGATCGCTTCGCGCACGATATGTTCGGTCTGTTCCATGTCGGCGACATAGCCGCGCTGGACGCCGCGGCTTTCGCGCTGCCCGGTGCCGAGCACATGCAGCTGGCCGTCGGCGGCCTGCCCCGCGATCAGCGCGCACACCTTCCACGACCCGACATCGAGCGCGGTGATGATCTTTTCGATGCGCGGCGGGGCCATGGCTTATCCCTTCTCGGTCGCCGCGATGTCGGCGACGGCATCGACCGCGGCGCGTGCCTCGTCGAGCTTTGCGGGCGCCACCTGCCCTTCGTGCGGCAGACGGAGAACGAAGCGGTTCGGATCGCGCATGTCGAAACGCAGGATACCGCGCCCGAGCAGGCGATTGGCGCCGTCCATATGCGCGAATTTGGCGAGCGCCGCCTTGGCCTGCCCCTCGCCCTCAGGCAGCGACAGCGTCTCGCCGCTGCGAAAGCGCAGATCCCAGCGGCGGTTGCCGACCCACGTCGCCCCGGCCAGCAGTTCCTTGAGGCTGCTCGCCTCGGCCAGCAGCCGGTCGAGATCCTGCGAGCGCTGGTTGGCCTTCGGTCCGATCACCAGCGGCAGGTCGGGCATCGTCGCCACCGTCACCGGTTCGAGCACCACGCCCTTGTCGTCGATCAGCGACAGGCGATTATTGTGCTGCCAGATCGCCGCCGGGGTGCGTTCGACGATGTCGACCACCAGCGTATCGGGCAGCCGCCGCGACACGCGCGCATCCTTGATCCAGCCGTAGCGCATCAGATCGCCGCGCACATCCTCCAGATCGACCGCCGCCATCGAGCGGTCTTTCTGCGCAAGCGCAATGTCATAAACCTTCAGCCGATCGATACGGTCGGCCCCGACGACCTCGACCTTCTTGACCTGGAACCCGGCGCGGCCGACCGCCTGCGCATATTCCTCATGGATTTTTGCGGTGACCCCGGTCGCGTGCGCCGCGATGCCCGCGACCGCGAACAGGCTGAGCCCGATCGTCCAGTTGGCGATCTTCTGCAACCGCTGCGGGCTGATCGGCAGCGCGTTGATGACCGCGTTCAGCCGCGACGTCTGTACCTTGCGCCGCTTCTTCGGCGCCCGCGCCGGGCGCCTTGGCGGCGAACTGCCGCGCTTGATCCGCGTGTTACTCATAACGCTTCCCCCACGATGCGTTCGACCAGTTCAGCATAGTCCAGCCCCACCGCGCGTCCCTGTTCGGGTACCAGGCTGAGCGGCGTCATCCCCGGCTGGGTGTTGACTTCGAGCAGGAAAATTCCAGCCAGCCCATGTTCGTCGTCCCAACGGAAATCCGACCGCGACGCGCCCTTGCAGCCGAGCAGGCGGTGCGCTTGCAGCGCCAGGTCCATCATCCGCTGCGCAACGTCGGCGGGGACGTCGGCGGGGCAAACATGCTCGGTCAGCCCATCGGTATATTTGGCGTCATAATCGTAGAAACCCGATTTGACGCGCAGTTCGGTGACTGCCAGCGCCCGGTCGCCCAGCACCGCAACGGTCAGCTCGCGCCCCTTGATAAAGGGTTCGGCGAGCAGACGATCGAACTCCTGCCACGGGCCGACCGCGTCGCGCGCGATCGGGTTGCCGTAATTGCTGTCGTCCTTGACGATCGCAACGCCAACCGACGAGCCTTCGTTGACGGGTTTCAGCACATAGGGGCGCGGCAAAGGGTCAACTGTAAAGAGGCTTTCGCTGTCGACCATCGTCCCCGTCGGCATCGGAATACCATGCGGCACCAGCGCCTGTTTCGTCAATTCCTTGTCGATCGCGATCACCGAAGTGACGAGGCCGCTGTGGGTGTATTTGAGCCCCATCAGGTCGAGCATTCCCTGCACCGTCCCGTCCTCGCCCGGGACGCCGTGCAGCGCGTTGAACACGACGTCGGGTTTGGCCTCGGCAAGCCGCAATGCGACGTCGCGGTCCATGTCGATACGCGTCACCTTATGGCCGCGGCTTTCGAGCGCGTCGGCGACGCCATTGCCGCTCATCAGCGACACTTCGCGTTCAGCCGACCAGCCACCCATCAGGACGGCGACATGCCAGGGGCCGCTCATACGATCCTCCCCCGCAGGGGGAGGGGGACCACCCGAAGGGTGGTGGAGGGGCACGCGAGGTCATACGCAGCGCTCGACTGCACGTACCCCTCCACCATGCTGCGCATGGTCCCCCTCCCCGTTCCGGGGAGGATCGGCTTTGCCACACTCACTTCATCACCCCCACGCGTTGAATCTCCCATTGCAGTTCGATGCCGCTCTTGTCCTTGACCCGGCGGCGGACTTCCTCGCCCAGCGCCTCGATGTCCGCGCTCGTCGCGTCGCCGGTGTTGATCAGGAAATTGGTGTGCTTTTCGCTGACCTGCGCGCCGCCGACCATGAAGCCGCGGCAACCTGCTTCATCTACGAGCTGCCACGCTTTGTGTCCGTCGGGATTCTTGAAGGTCGAACCACCGGTTTTCGACCGCAGCGGCTGCGAGGCCTCGCGGCTGGCCGAGATGCGGTCCATTTCGGCCTGGATGGCCGCGGACTCGCCGGGGCGGCCGCGGAAGGTCGCGCCGACGACGACCGCGCCGTCGGGCAATTCGCTGTGGCGATAGGTGTAGCCAAGGTCGGCGAGTGGCAGCGTCCGGCGTTCGCCCGAGCGCAGGACGATGTCGGCATCGATCAGGATGTCCTTGACCTCGCTGCCGTAGGCACCGCCGTTCATGCGCACGAAGCCGCCGACGGTGCCGGGGATCGAGCGCAGAAACTCCATGCCGGCGATGCCGGCATCGCGCGCGGTCGAGGATACGAGGATACCCGACGCGCCGCCGCCGCAACGCAGCGTGGTCGCGTCGATCGCTTCGACCTTGGCGAAGGCCTTGCCCAGCCGCACCACGACGCCCGGAAAGCCGCCGTCGCGGACGATGAGGTTCGAGCCGAGGCCCAGCGCCATCACGGGGATGGCGGGATCGAGGTCGCGCAGGAAATCGGCGAGGTCGTCGGCGTCCTTGGGTTCGAACAGCCAGTCGGCTGCGCCGCCCGATTTGAACCAGACGAGCGGGGCGAGCGGGGCTTGCCGGGTCAGTTTGCCGCGGACGGATGGGAGGGAGTCAGTGATAGCCATGGCATACCCCCTCCCCGTTCGTGTCGAGCGAAGTCGAGACATCCATAAGGCGTGCACCGACGATGGGTGTCTCGA
>JAFAGN010000217.1 GCA_023422695.1 Pseudomonadota bacterium | reverse complement strand
AACCTTAACCGTACCCCTGCGCCTGTCGATGGGCGCCTCACCGACAAGCGCCCTTCGACAAGCTCAGGGCTACGGTTGTCTCTTAACGCGAAACCCCGATGTCGCCCGACGAAAAACCCGGATCGCTCGCTTCGCTATGCTTGGCGAACTCGATCCGCGCGATCGCGCGTTCATGGACTTCATCGGGACCGTCAGCGAGCCGCAGGGTGCGCTGGTGGGCGTAAGCCTTGGCCAGCCCGAAATCCTCGGACACGCCGCCCGCGCCATGCGCCTGGATCGCGTCGTCGATGATCTTCAGCGCCATGTTTGGCGCCTGCACCTTGATCATCGCGATCTCGGCCGCGGCCGACTTGTTGCCGACCTTGTCCATCATGTCCGCAGCCTTGAGGCAGAGCAGGCGCGTCATCTCGATGTCGATGCGTGCGCGCGCCAGACGATGTTCCCAGATGCTGTATTCGGCGATCTTCTTGCCAAAGGCGACACGCGACTGGAGCCGCTTCGCCATCTTGCTGATCGCTTCCTCGGCCACGCCGATCGTGCGCATGCAGTGATGGATGCGGCCCGGGCCAAGGCGCCCCTGCGCGATCTCGAAGCCGCGGCCTTCGCCCAGCAGCATGGCTTCCTCGGCATTGACGCGCACGTCTTTCAGCTCGATCTCCATATGGCCATGCGGCGCATCGTCATAACCGAACACGGGCAGGTGGCGCTTGATGGTCACGCCGGGCGCATTGAGCGGCATCAGCACCATCGACTGCTGCGCATGGCGTTTCGCGGCAAAGTCGGTCTTGCCCATTACGATCGCGATTTCGCACCGCGGATCGCCCGCGCCCGATGACCACCATTTGGTGCCGTTGATCACATAATCGTCGCCGTCGCGCTCGATGCGCGTCTCGATGTTCGTCGCGTCGGACGAGGCGACCGCTGGCTCAGTCATCAGGAATGCCGAACGGATTTCACCGTTCATCAGGCGGCCGAGATATTTTTCCTTCTGCGCGCGCGTCCCGTAACGATGGAACACCTCCATATTGCCGGTGTCGGGCGCCGAGCAGTTGAACACCTCGCTCGCGAAACCGACACGGCCCATTTCCTCGGCGCACAGCGCATATTCGAGGTTGGTCAGGCCCGGACCTTCGAACTCGAACGTCTCGTCGACATGATGGTGCGCGCCGCTGCGCGGCGGCATGAACAGGTTCCAGATACCCGCGGCCTTCGCCTCGGCCTTCAGATCCTCGACGATCTGGATCACCTTCCAGCGATCGCCGGCGGCGTCCTGTTCATAATAGGTGGGGACCGCCGGGCGCACCTTGCGCTCGATGAATTCGCGCACCCGGTCGCGCCAATAGACCTGCCGGTCGGTGAGGTCGAAATCCATCTTCGCATCCTTTCCGTTTACGTTCGCGTAAGCCTTTGGACCGATTCGTCCCGATTTGCCAACCCCTGCGGGCCGATTATTACCTCATTCCGTCGCGCACCGACATTTTCCGTTACGGATGCGCGCCGCTGGCGTCGGGTTCGGCGCGCGCTGCATCGTCGAGCAGCGCCAGCCGCGCCTCGTGATCGGCGCGCGAAATCGGGAACCGCCGCATCACGATCAGCCCCAGCGTCCCGATGATAAGGATCGCCGTTGCATAGCTCGATGCCAGGCTGGTCAGCACCGCATCGCCCACTTCGCCGGGTTTCGCGGCAGCAGGGAAGGCGGCAAAGGACAGGATCTGCCCAGCCAGAAAGATGCCGATGCCGGTCGCGCATTTCTGCATGAAGAAATATCCGGCAAAGAACAGGCCTTCCGACCGGCGCCCGGTTTCGCCCTGCGACGCTTCGACGACATCGGCCATCATCGACGACGACAGGATCATCAGGATGATCGAAAAGCTGTTGCCGACAAATACCAGGGCAAAAAAGGCCGCGACGCTGGGCTTGCCGGGCAGGCCGGGAAAAACGTCCTGAATCCACATCAGATACATGCCGCTGTTGACGAGCAGCGCGATCGCGCCGGCTAGGATTGCGCCGCCCTTCTTGCCGAGCTTCGCCGACAGCGGCGCGACGAGCAGGAAGGCGGCGATCATCGTCCCGAATAGCAGGAAGACATAGAGGCTCATCTCGTCGCCGCTCAGCTGCCAGAAGAAACCGAGCAGATAATTGGTCATCGAAAAGGTGATGCCCTGGTTGATGAAGGCGAACAGCGCGGCAAAGGTCAGCCACAGGAAAGCCCGGTTCGACAGCGTGTCGCGCATGTCGCGCAGCACATGGCTGAGTTTCGCGGTCGGCTTCGGCTGGTCGAGGTTCGACACCGCTATGCGGCGGTGCTGCCCCGCCGCCGAGATCATCACCGCGCCTGCCATCAGCAGCGCGCCGGTCAGCGCATAAGGGAAATAGCCTGCGGGATCGACGAGTCCCAGCGCGCCGTTGAAGAAGACCGCATAGGCGAGCCAGAGGATCAGCAATCCGCCGCCCCAGCCGAACAGATAGCGATAGCGCATCACGACGGTGCGCTCGTCATAGTCGGCGGACAGTTCGGGAACGATCGCGACCGATGGCACCTCGCACATTGACACCAGCGAACGGACGATGATCGCAAAACCGATCAGCCAGGCGACCGTCATCGCATCGCTCATCTCGGGCGGCGACCACAGCAGCATCCACGCAATCGCCAGCGGGATCGGCGCAAAATAGAGCCAGGGCAGGCGGCGGCCCCAGCGGCTGCGGGTACGGTCGGTGAGTTCGCCGATCACCGGATCGACAAAGGCGTCGGCGATCAGCGCGACCATGATCGCGGTGCCGACGATCCCCGCGTCGAGGCCGATCACCTGATTGTAGAACAGCAGCAGAAAGGTCGAAAAGCCGTTGTCCTTGACGCCATAGGCGATGCTGCCCAGCCCGTGCGTCGCCTTCAGCCAGACCGGCAGCCGCTCGGGCCGCGGCAGCACCGCCGTCGTCGCGTTCACGCCGCGGCTCCGGCCTTTGCCGCTTCCTCCATCTGGACCAGCGCATCGAACATGCCGGGCGTTTCCTTGTCCCACGCGTGGCGCTGGCCGATGGTCAGCCCGCCGTCGACCAGCAGGTGGGTGCCGGTCATAAAGCTCGACTCCTCGCTCGCGAGGTAAGCGACCGCGTTGGCGATGTCGTCGGGCTGACCGCCGCGCGCCACCGGCTGCGCCTGCGCGCTCATTCCGGCGATGATCGCATTCGCCTGTTCTTTCATCTCGCCAGGGACGTCGAGCGAGGCGGTGAAGATATTGGTATTGATGAAGCCGGGGCAGATCGCGTTCACGCGGATGCCATATTGGGCGAGGTCGGTGGCGGCGACCTTGCTCAGGTGCAGCACGCCGGCCTTAGCGACGGCATAGGCGATCGGGGAATAGCCGGCGCCCAGCGCCGCGACGCTTGCGGTGTTGACGATCGAGGCGCCCTTGCGCCCCTTCATATGCGGCGCCGCATAGCGGATGCCCATCGCCACGGACTTCAGCACCAGGTCCATCGTCCGATCCCAGCCTTCGGGGGTTATCTCGTCGATCGGCGCGCGGTCGCCGCCCGCGGCAGCATTGTTGAACACGATGTCGATCCCGCCCGCCTTCGCGGCGGCTTCGTTCATCAGCGCTTCGATATCCGACGGCTGCGTCACGTCGCAACGGACGAAGTCGATCTTGCCGTTCGACTGCTCGGCGAGCGCGCGCCCGCCTGCTTCGTCGATGTCGGCAGCGAACACATGCGCGCCTTCGCCCGCCAGTTTCAGCACCGTCGCCTTGCCGATGCCCGATGCCGCGCCGGTGACGACGGCGACTTTGCCTGCGAATCGCATATCCTGCTCCCGTTTTCTTTTGCCACCTAGCTTAGGCGCGCGGCGGGGCGCGTCAACGCCGCTCCATCCGACGTTACGGCGCCGTAACGGCAGGTTGGCCTGCTCAAGTTGACGCTTGCGTAAAGCAGCCGACTGCTCCTAGATTTGCCGCCGAGAAGAGGAGCCTGAAACATGAGCGATCTGGACGCTTTTCGCGCCGAAGCGCGCGACTGGCTGGAGGCAAACTGCCCCGCCGCAATGCGCGAACCCATCCGCGAGGAAGGCGATGTCTGCTGGGGCGGGCGCAATTGGGTGTTCAAGAATGACGCCCAAAAGGCGTGGCTCGAAGCCTGCGTTGCCAAGGGTTATACTGTCCCCGACTGGCCCAAGGCCTATGGCGGCGCCGGGCTGACCCCCGAACAGACCAAGATCCTGAAACAGGAAATGAAGCGCATCAATGCGCGCTCGCCGCTCGACAGCTTCGGCATCTGGATGCTCGGCCCGGCGCTGCTGCAATTCGGCACCGAAGAACAGAAGGTCCATTATCTGAACCCGATCGCGCGCGGCGAAATCCGCTGGTGCCAGGGCTATTCGGAACCGGGTTCGGGCAGCGATCTCGTCAGCCTGCAGACCTTCGGCGAGGACAAGGGCGATCACTGGGTCGTCAACGGGTCGAAAATCTGGACCAGCTACGCCGATCAGGCCGACTGGATTTTCTGCCTCGTCCGCACCGACAAGGCGAACAAATATCAGGGCATCACCTTCATGCTGTTCGATATGGCAAGCGAGGGTGTCACGACCAAGCCGATCCTGCTGATCAGCGGCAACAGTCCGTTCTGCGAAACCTTCTTCGACGATGTGAAGGTACCGAAGACGCAATATGTCGGCGAGATCAACCGCGGCTGGGACGTCGCCAAATATCTGCTCGGCCACGAACGCGAGATGATCTCGGGCGGCGGCGCGGGCGGCGACATGGTCAGCATCGGCGGCGCCTTTGCCAAGGCGTTCGGCAAGAATGCCGCAGGAGAGCTCGACGACCCGATCCTGCGCGCCGAAATGGCGGCGTTCGACGTCGACGTCTTTGCCTATCGCGCGATGGGCGAGCGTTTCATGGACATGTGGAAAACCGGGCGTGCACATCCGGCCAGCTCGAACATGATGAAATATGTCGGCACCGAACTCAACAAGCGCCGCCACGAACTCGTCATGTCGGGCGGCGGCAGCGAAGCGCTCGAATGGGACAGCGAAGAGACCAAGGGCGGCGCCCGCGCGCGCGGCTGGCTGCGCACCAAGGCCAATTCGATCGAGGGCGGGACGAGCGAAGTCATGCTCAACGTCATCGCCAAGCGTATCCTGGATTTGCCGGGGGCTTAGCAGCCATCCCTCCCCTTCAGGGGAGGGCAGCGAGACTTGGCAGCTTGCTGTCTAGTCGCAGCGGGTGGGGCCATCGGCCTCGCGCTAACCTGACAAACCCCACCCCAACCCCTCCCCTGAAGGGGAGGGGCTTTAGAGGGAGTAAGACATGCCACTCTATCACAATGACGACCAGGCGATGCTCAAGGACAGCGTCGCGCCCTTCGTCGCCGAACAGGCGCCGGTGTCGCATCTGCGCAAACTCCGCGACAGCGCCGACGCCACGGGCTTCTCGCGCGACCTCTGGGCGCAGTTCACCGAAATGGGCTTGCCCGGGATGCTCGTTCCCGAGGCGCATGGCGGGCTCGGCATGGGGCATATGGAGGCGGGCATCGTGCTCGAGGAAATCGGCCGCAACCTGACCCCTTCGCCGTTTCTCGCGACCAGCGTCGGCGCGGTCGCCGCGCTGGCCAAGGCGGGCGGGACGCAGGCGGGCCGCTGGCTCCCCGCGATCGCCAGCGGTGAAGCGATCATCGCGCTCGCGATCGACGAGGGCGCCAAGCATCGCCCCGAGCGCATCGCCACCACTGCGACGCGCGCCGGCAACGGCTTCCGCTTGGACGGCAAGAAAAGCTTTGTCCTCCACGGCCATGTCGCCGACATGAGCATCGTCGCGGCGAAGACCGACGGCGGCATCACCCTGTTCGCGGTGCCGAAGGATGCAAAGGGCGTCACCGCCGACCCGCGTCGCCTCGTCGACTCCAGCCTCGCGAGCCATGTCACCCTCGACGGCGTCGAGGTCGATGCCGACGCGGTGATCGGCGAAGTCGACGCGGGCGGTGAGATCCTCGACGCGCTGCTCGCCGCAACGCGTACCGGCGCTGCCGCCGAAATGGTCGGCGTCGGGCAGGGGGCGATGGACATGACCGTCACCTACCTCAAGGAACGCAAGCAGTTCGGCAAGCTGATCGGCGAGTTCCAGGGACTCCAGCACCGCGCCGCGCATCTCTATGGCGAGATGGAAGTCGCGCGCGCCACCGTGATGAAGGCGCAGCAGCTTTTGGACGAAGGCAGCGAAGGCGCCAAGCTGATGGTCTCGGTCGCGAAAGCCAAGGCCGGGCGCGCTGCCAACCTCGCGGTGCGCGAAGGCGTCCAGATGCACGGCGGCATCGGCATGACCGACGAATATGACATCGGCCTCTACATGAAACGCGACCGCGCCTTGGCGGAGTATATGGGCGATGTGCATTATCACATCGACCAGGTGGCGCGGATGAACGGGTACTAAACGACCTAAAACCCCTCCCCTTCAGGGGAGGGGCAGTGAGACTTGGGAACTCGTTCCCTAGTCGCAGCGGGGTGGGGTGGTCTATCGGCCTTGCGCTACCTCGCGAGACCCCACCCCAACCCCTCCCCTGAAGGGGAGGGGCTTTAAGGAGCCCAGCTTATGAACCTCCAAGACATGTTCGGCCTCGACGGCCGCATCGCGCTCGTCACCGGCGGCTCGCGCGGTATCGGCAAGATGATTGTCGAGGGCTATCTCGCCGCAGGCTGTGCCCGCGTCTATATCTCGGCGCGCAAAACGGCGCAGATCGAGGAAGCTATCGCCGATTTCGAAACGCGCTATCCGGGCAAGGTCATCGGCCTGCCCGTCGATCTCGCGACCGTCGAAGGGTGCCGTGCGCTCGCCAAGGAACTCGAAGCGCGCGAGGAACGCCTCGACATCCTCGTCAACAACGCCGGTGCCGCATGGGGCGAACCGTTCGAGGGTTTCCCCGAGGCAGGCTGGGACAAGGTGATGGACATCAACGTCAAATCGCCCTTTTTCCTGACGCAGGCGCTGCACGGTCTGCTCAAGGCGGGCGGATCGCAGGAGCGCCCGGCGAAAGTCATCAACATCGGCTCGATCGACGGCCAGCGGCTCAATCCGTGGGAAACCTATAGCTATCATGCGTCGAAGGCGGCGATCCTGTACCTCACCAAACGCCTCGCGGCGCGCCTCGTCACCGACCATATTCTGGTCACCGCGATCGCCCCCGGCGCCTTCCAGTCGGACATGAACAAGGCCGCGCGCGACCATGGCGATGCGGTCGCCAAGAGCATCCCGGTCAAGCGCATCGGCGTGCCCGAGGATATGGCGGGCGCCGCGATCTTCCTCGCGTCGAAAGCGGGCGACTATGTCGTCGGCGACACCATCACCGTCGACGGCGGGCTGGTCCACGGCGATCTGAAAACCAGCATCGACGCGTAAGCCCGGCCTAACTTTCACCGTCATGCCGGACTTGATCCGGCATCCCGCTTTGCGGGCGTCGAATAGCGGGACCCCGGATCGAGTCCGGGGTGACGAAAGAGGAGTTTGACTCGTCCCTCGCCAAGGTGTATTATTCAACTAATGCACCAAGGAGATGTGCCATGCGTTTTGCGTATCTGATTCCCCCGATGATGCTCCTCGCCGCCTGCGGGCAGGACGAGAAGGCGGCTGACAAAGCCGCCGACAGCCCGGATATTTCGATCAACGCCGATGGCGAGGGTGGCGGCAACGTCCGGATCACGTCGGGCAAGGATGGCGGCAACATCAAGATCGGCGGCGACGGGGTCAATATCGACCTCGACATCCCCGATCTCGGCGACATGGACATTCACACCGATTTCGACATCGACGGGGTGAAGCTCTATCCCGGCAGCAAGATCGACAAGATGGACATCGACGCCAGCGACAAGAATGGCGCCGACACCGCGACGGTGAAATTCGGCTTCAGCTCGCCCGCCGCGCCGAAGGTCGCCGCCGACTGGATGGGCGCCGAATTCGCCAAGCGGAACATCCAGGTCCAGCGCACCGGCACGACGCTGCGCGGCACCGACAAGGATGGTGACGATTTCACGATCAGCTTTGCCCCCGACGGCGCGAATGCCAGGGGTGAGGTGGTGATCGTTTCGAAGTAAGGGCGGCGCAAATATACTTTGTCATTGCGAGCGAAGCGAAGCAATCCAGAGCGGTTTACGCAAACTCTGGATTGCCGCGTCGCCTTGGGCTCCTCGCAATGACGAAGCGTTGAAAGCCTACCCGCTATTCCGCAATGCCGTCGCAATCGCATTGATCGTCAGCTGGATGCCCTCGGCAATCCGCGGGTCCGTTTCGCCCGCACGATGGCGCTTCATCAGTTCGATCTGGAGCAGGTTGAGCGGCTCGATATAGGGCAGGCGCAGCCGGATCGACGCCTCGAGCGCCGGGTTCTTCTCCAGCAACCGCGTCTGCCCGGTGATGGAGAGCAAGCCGTCATGCGCCCGGTTCCACCCGTCGCGGATGCGCGTGAAGATCGCGTCATGCCCGTCGACATGCCCGGCCAGCTCGGCATAGCGCGCCGCGATCCCCATGTCGGATTTCGCCAGCACCATTTCCATATTGCCGAGCAGCGCGGCGAAGAACGGCCAGCCCGCCGCCATGTCGGCAAGCAATGCCTTGTCACCGAACCCCGCGAAACCCTCGCCGGTCCCGTACCAGCCCGGCAGCATCGCGCGCGCCTGCGCCCAGCTGAACACCCAGGGGATCGCGCGCAGATCCTCGATCGCGCTCGATTTGGTGCGGCTCGACGGCCGCGATCCGATCTTGAGGCCCGCGATCTCGGCGATCGGCGTCATCGCGCGGAAGAAGTCCTTGAACGTCGGCGTGTCGTACACCAGCCCGCGATAGGCGGCGAAGGCGCTGTCCGACAGCGCGTCCATCGCCGCGGTAAAGCGCGCCGCATCGGCCTCGCTCAATGCCTCGGGCTCGAGGCTCGCGAGCAGACTCGCCGACACCATCGCTTCCAGATTCGTCGCCGCGCTCGCCGCGGTGCCATATTTCGCCGCGATCACCTCGCCCTGTTCGGTGATGCGGATGCGCCCCTGCACCGTGCCTGCGGGCTGCGCCCGGATCGCGGCAAAGGCGCTGCCGCCGCCGCGCCCGACCGCGCCGCCGCGGCCGTGGAACAATTGCATCGCGGTGTCGGCCTCCTCGAACACCGGGGTCAGCGCCTGCGACGCCTGATGCAATCCCCAGGTCGAGGTCAGATACCCGCCGTCCTTGTTCGAATCCGAATAGCCGATCATCACTTCCTGATGCCCGCGCACCCCGATCTGCGGGCCGATTTCGGGCATCGCAAAATAGCGCGCCATGATGTCGGGCGCCTTGTCGAGATCGGCGATCGTCTCGAACAAAGGCACGACCATCAAATTGCTCTGCCCCGCCGCTTCGCCGCTGCGCCACAATCCCGCTTCGCGCGCCAGCACATGCACTTCGAGCAGGTCGGACAAGGTCTGCGCCATGCTGATGATCCACTGGCAGATCGCGTCGCCGCCCAGCCGGGCGCGCACGTCGGCGGCGGCGTGAACGATCGCCAGTTCGCCCGCGGTCTCGTCGCTCCATTGGTGCCAAGGCGCTGCGAGCGGGCGGTCGCTGGCGAGTTCGGCGGTGAGCAGCGCGACGCGTTCTTCTTCACCCAGCGCCAGATAGTCGGCGCAAACGCCCGACACCCTGAGCAATTCGGCGAGCACGCGCTCGTGCACCGCGCTGTTCTGCCGCATGTCGAGCGTGGCGAGGTGAAACCCGAAGACTTCGACGGCGCGGATCAGCCGCCCCAGCGCCCCGATGCCGCCAAACTGGCCCTGGCTGTTCGACGACAAGCCATTGGCGATCGTAACAAGGTCGCGGCGAAAATCGGCAGGAGTCGCGTAAGGGCTGCCCTTCAGCGCCGAAGGCCGCGGCGGCGCCTTGCCGACGATCTGCGCATAGGTCGCGCACAGCCGCGCATAAATCCCCGACAACGCGCGGCGATAGGGTTCGTCGCGGCGGCTCGGCGCTGTATCGCCGCTCGCCTCGGCCAGCGCCTCGACCGCTTCGGGAACCGCGGCAAGGCTCGCCGATACCGATAGTTCGGCGCCCAGCCCGTGCACCGCGTCGATATAATGGCCCAGCACCGCCGCGGCGTTGCGCCCGGTCGCCATGACCATCGTCTCGGCGGTGACGAACGGATTGCCGTCGCGGTCGCCGCCGATCCAGCTCCCGACGCGCAGGAAGCTCGCGGGACGTTGCCCCAGCTCGGCTTCCCAGCGCGCGTAGAGTTTCGGCACTACGGGCAGGAACACGTCGCGCAGGTACGTCAGCGCATTGTCGATCTCGTCGGCAACGAACAATTTCTCGGTGCGCAGCGGCCGCGTCTGCCACAATAATATGATCTGCCGCCGGATCGCGTCCTCGACGACATCGCCCTCTGCCGTCTCGTCTTCGCCGCGATCGCGCAGCAGCATCAGCTCGGCGATGCGGTTCTTGTGGTCGAGCACCGATTTGCGCCGCACCTCGGTCGGGTGCGCGGTCAGCACCGGCGCGACGAGCGACGCGCTCAGCAGCGCCGCGATCGCATCGCCGTCGATCCCGTCGCCCTTCAGCTTCTCGATCGCTGCCGCGACCGTCGCCTCGGGCTCGGCCGCCACCCCCTGCCGATCCTCGGCCAGATTGGCGAGCATCGAAAACAGCATGAACCCGCGCACAAACGCAATGGTGTCGTCGAGGCTCAGCGCATCGAGCCCCGGATCGATCGCCTCGGCCCCCGCAATCCCGCGATGCCGGTCGACGCTCGACGAGCGGATATATTCGGTCTGCCGAAACAATTTGTCGCCGCCATAGGCACGGATGACGTCGCCCAATATCCGCCCCAGATAGCGGATGTCGGGATTTTGCGAGATCTGGATCGGCGGGCCCATGGCGCGATTGCTGCACCTGCGAAGGCGCGGGGTCAAGCGCGGCGCGCGCGCGCATAGCTATGCGCGGCTTCACCCCTGCCAACGCTGCCTTCTGCTCAGTCAAAGCTAGGCAGAATTACTTCGTTGGCGAGGGAATGTTGAATGCGATTTATAAACGCCGGGCGGCCTGGCGCTTCGGCATACATCATGGCGCTCTGCAACGCAGAGTGGCTAGTCCCCTCGCACCTAACCAGCTTGGGCCGATAGGAAAAACCCTGACCTGGCGGAAGCGATTCGAGGGCATAGGTTACGAATATGATGTTGCTATCTTTGGATCTCACATCTGTTGTTGTTATGAAACTCGCTCTTTTGATTATGTATTCATAAACCTGCTCAGGGATGACGGCGACAATCTTCGAGTTCCAGTGGTGATGAAAATACCCCTTGCGGACGAGCTGAGTCACGTAGCGCTTGTAAACATTGTCCCAGTTAAATCCCGTACTAGGGCGTTTTGCTAAATGCTCGCCGTTCAGTATGGCAGAGTATGCCTTTGACACAGAACCGGTAATATCGATAGTCTGAAGTTCGACAGAAAGAAATTGCCCAATAGATTTAGTGTCATCGACGTCGGCGATCACAAAATCGACTTTACCAAATCCCTTCATTTGAACTTCAGGCGCTATGCGAGGGTTTTTCGGCGCATCTTCGCCGGGCCAGCATCGATCGATTACATCTTTAATAAAATCAACATGATAAAATCGCTTTGGGCACACGGGAATAAGATTGTCTTGCGGGAGCGATGCTCCCTTCGCGCCGCGCCAAATCGTGCAAACGGGATAGGGCCCGTTAACGGCCTTGCCGCGCTTTTTGCATTCCGACCCAATAAAGGGGCAAATAAAATCCTGCGATGACGGATCGATGCCTAATTCGGCTTTTTTGCCTAAAATTTCGCCGACGATCAGTGTTGGGTCAACCAAAGCCTTTTGTTTTTTCGCGTTCGTCATGCACGCTTTCTTCGGCGCAAATTAGCGACTCGGCAATATGTTTTCCCAAGATTGGCGGGACGGCGTTGCCAACCTGCACGAACTGCTCCGTCCGCGAACCCTCAAACTCAAAGGAATCTGGGAAGCCCTGAAGCCGCGCAGCTTCGCGCACGGTGAATGCGCGATTGTTTATGGGGTGGATATAGGCGCCCCAATGAATATCGCACTTGGTCAATATTGTGCAGGACAAATCTTCCGGCGCGGGTCGGCCATAGCGCTTCGTGTGATCGCTTCGTTTCGCTCGCTTCATTCCCGCGGGGAGAAGGTCGATAGGGATATCCCGCCATGATCCGCCTTGAGGAATGTGACGAATACGTTCCAAATTCACCTGAGAGAGTTTGGTCGCGCTGTGGTTCGCGACTTTGACTCGGTTCCCGCGCAACATCGCCTGGAATCCATTGGCTGGCGGTGTCGCATAAGGCGACCCGTCCGCGGCTTCACCGTTTCCAATCACGGGGAGATCTGAAATCGCGTCCCAGACACTGACTAACGGTTTCTTGCCTTCACCATGCGTCGCCGACGGGAACAAGATAGGTGCGCCGACACGATTTGCGATGAACACGATGCGGCGGCGTTCCTGCGGAACCCCATATTCTTCAGCTCGAAGGATACGATAGTCGACTTCATACCCCAGCGCCCGCATCCCGTCGCAGATCTCATCGACGATTTTGCCGCCTGCGATGGACGTAATCCCCGTCACATTTTCCATGACGAGCCATTTCGGCATCACGCCCTTTACTATGCGCAGATATTCCCGAAAAAGCCCGGCTCTTGGATCGTCCGTTCCTCGTTGGTGATTGTATACGGAATAGCCTTGGCAAGGGGGGCCGCCGACGAGGACATCAATATCCCCCTTGTTGACGCCTGCTGCACTGAGCATTTGATCTACCGACACTTTTTGGATCGGGCCGCCAATGAACTTCGCCCCATGATGCGTTGCGCTAAAGGTTCGACCGGCACTTTCGTCAAAATCCTGCCCGACAAGCACGTCGAAGCCCGCCTGACGAAACCCTTCCGACAAGCCGCCAGCACCACAGAACAGATCAATGACCGTCCGTTTGGATTGCGAAATTGAAACCGGTTGTGACGGCATATTGTTAAAGCCCCATGCTGCTGAGAACATTATGACGATCGCACCATGTTCCACCTTCGTTCCGGTTGCCTTCCGCTTTCCCGCGATGAGATTCCACTGTCAAGTTTTATCCGCCAGAATGGATCAATCTGGACGATATGAGATGCAATTTGGCCTAGCGCGTCTTCACCAACACTAGCGTCCCCATGTCGATCCGGCTCCGGCCGTCGAATTCGACGCTGTTGCGCGTGTCGGTGATGAACATCAGCCGCCCCGATGCGTCGGTGATGCGCGCCGACACCGCATAGCTGTGGCGCGGGTCGAGCGGGCGCTGGTCGACGGTCAGCGAGAAGGCGAACGGCACTTGCCGCCCGTCGGCGGTGAAGCTTTGCTGGGCGATGGTGCGCGACGGCGCATCCATCAGGCTGACGTCGGCCAGGGTGATTTCGATCTGCGCGGTCGGCGGCAAGGCCATGCGTTCGCGATAGGTGATCTGGCCGGTCACCGACACCGGCTGTTCGGACGGCGCCAGCGTCGCGCAGGCGGCGAGCGGCAGGGTTGCGAGGCTGAGCGCAAGCGCGCGGACGATACGGACCATGATGTTCTCCTGTTATGGTTCGCGGCCCGGTAGCGCCGCCCTCATGAACCCCGTCTGTCCGCTCTGTTGTCCGTCGGTCAGCCTTCCAGTTCGACGTCCCAATAGAGCCAGTCGATCCAGCTGGTGTGCAGATACCCCGGCGGGAAAGCGCGGCCATTGTCCTGCAGCTGCCAGCTGGTCGGGCGCCACGGCTGACGATAGATCGGCATATGCGCCTGTTGCGGGGTGCGCCCGCCCTTCTTGAGGTTGCACGGCGCGCAGGCGGTCGTGACATTCTCCCACGTCGTGCGTCCGCCCAGCCGCCGCGGCACGACATGGTCAAAGGTCAGATCCTTGCCCGACCCGCAATATTGGCAGGCGAAGCGGTCGCGCAGGAACAGATTGAAGCGCGTGAACGCCGGGTGCTGCGACGGCTTCACATATTGGCGCAGCGCGATGACGCTGGGGATCGGCATCGTCCGCGTCGGCGAATGAATCTCGCGCTCGTAATTTTCGACGATGGTGACGCGGTCGAGGAAAACCGCCTTGACCGCGGTCTGCCAGGGCCACAGGCTCAGCGGATAATAGCTGAGCGGCGTATAATCGGCATTCAGGACCAGCGCGGGACAACTATCGGGATGCCGGGCAAGATCGGGATGGAACATGGCTAAGTAACGCTGCCCCCTTCGCTTCTCGGGATGGCGCGCCACTGCCTTCCCTGCGTGACACCATCATTACATGCCCGATCAGATTCTGCCGTCAAGGGGGCATCTGCCGCAAGATATGGAATGTTAGCCTTTGACTCGGCACAGCATATGGATTCATGAAAAGGGCGATGCTGACCCGTTTCGCCCCCAGTCCCACCGGAGAGCTGCACCTGGGACACGCCTATAGCGCGGTGCTGGCGCATGACGCGGCGCGCGTGGCGGGCGGGCGCTTTCTGATCCGCATCGACGACATCGACGGAAGTCGCTCGCGCGCCTAATATGTCGCCGCCGCGCTGGCCGACCTCGCAGGGCTCGGGCTCGCCTGGGACGGCGAGCCGCTGCGCCAGTCGGACCGGCTCGGCGACTATGCCGCCGCGCTCGCTACGCTGCGCACCCGCGGGCTTGTCTATCCCTGCTTTTGCACCCGCGCCGACATCGCCGCGAGCCTCGCCGCGCCGCACGGCCCCCCCAATGGACCGGCAGGCGCGATCTATCCCGGCACCTGCCGCCATCTGTCCGAGGCCGAGCGTGCACGGCGGATCGCAGCCGAGCCGCATTGCTGGCGCCTCGACACCGCGCGCGCGGTTGGGCTTGCCGGAACGCTGGCGTGGGAGGAAGCCGGGCAGGGGATGCGGATCGCCGACCCGCTCGCGCATGGCGACGTCGTTCTGGCGCGCAAGGACGCCCCCGCCAGCTATCATCTCGCCAGCACCCTCGACGATGCGATGATCGGGGTCAGCCATGTCATCCGCGGCGCCGACCTGATTGCGTCGACCGACGTCCACCGGCTGCTCCAGGCGTTGCTCGGTTTGCCGACCCCGCTGTATCGGCATCACGCGCTGGTCTGCGGCCCCGACGGCAAAAGACTCGCCAAGCGCGACGCCGCTGCCTCGCTCGCCTCGCTCCGCGCCGCAGGCATCGATGGGCGCACGCTCGCCGCCGATCTGCTCGCGGGGCGCCTTCCGACTGGTTATTCGCTGCAAATGCCCTAAATAGGGGGCATGAACATCTTGCTGATCATCGGCGTCGTCGTGGCGGCCGGCTTCGTCCTGTTCTCGCTCGCGCGGGGGCTCTTCTATTTTTCGCAAGGTCACCAGGCGGTGATCGACGGAAAAGTCGAAGAAAATCAGGTGATGCAGAACAAGATGATGATGGCGCGCGTCAAATGGCAGGCGATCACCGTCATCCTGCTCGTGCTGATCGGCCTGCTCGCCGCGGGCGGCTGATCGGAGACGCCGCTTCTTCCGTTCGTGTCGAGCGAAGTCGAGACACTGGGAAGGCCAGCACGAACGATGACTGTTCCGACTTCGTTCGACGCGAACGGACTAGGGTGATGGTCCCACAACGGATTATCCACACATGGTCAAACTCAACAAAATCTACACGCGCACCGGCGACGACGGCACCACCGGGCTGGTCGATGGCTCGCGGATCGCCAAATCGGCGCCGCTGATGGCGGCGATCGGCGATGTCGACGAAGCGAACAGCTGGGTCGGCGTCGCGGTGGCCGCGCTCGATCCCGGCAGCGATGCGGCGGCGATGCTGGCGCGAATCCAGAACGAGCTGTTCGACTTGGGCGCCGACCTTGCCACCCCCGCCGATATCCAGTTCGGTTTCGGCCCGCACGAGATGGCGCTGCGCATCGTGCCCAGCCAGATCGCGCGGCTGGAGGACGAGATCGACGCCATGAACGACGATCTCGAAGCGCTGCGCAGCTTCATCCTGCCCGGCGGCACCGAGGCCGCGGCGCGGCTGCACGTCGCCCGCGCGGTGGCGCGGCGCGCGGAGC
>JAFAGN010000202.1 GCA_023422695.1 Pseudomonadota bacterium | reverse complement strand
TTGTATAAGACACAGCATGCTGGATGCGCTGCCTGGGCAGCGAGACGGCGGGGTCGATAAAGACGCTGGTCGCGCGGCTGGCGGCGCGGCGGAGGTCGTCGGGCAGCGCAGCCGCAAGGAAGGCGCGAACCTCGTCGCGAAAGGCCTCAAGCGCGGGGTCGTTCAACATATCCATGGCCTCGCCTTGTACGGCGCGCGATGCACAGGCCAAGCTGGCACCTGCATCAGGCCGCCCGCGCGCCGACGAAGCCCAGTCCCGCGGCGATCTGGATCGACTGCGCGCGCCCCGTCGCCCCCAGCTTGGCCGCGGCGTTGCGCAGGTGAAAGCGCACCGTCGATACCGACAGCGACAGGATGATGCCGATCTCGCCATCGGTCTTGCCCGCTGCGGCCCAGCGCAGGCACTGCACCTCGCGCCGGGTCAGCGTTTGCGGCACGGTCGCGTTGCGCGGCCGCCCGCGCGCTTCATTGTGTGTCGCGACGAGTTTGAGCGCGAGATTGTGCAGATCGCCCGCGTGCTGGTCGAACAGCGCCGCGACCCCGACCGGTTCGCGCGAGCACCAAAAGACGGCGCCGACCAGCCCGCGCGGCAAATGCACCGGCGCGATGATCGCTTCGCCGAAATTCGGCGTGCTTTTCGCCTGTTCACAATCGACCGCATCGAGCAACGCCGTGTCGCGCCACGTTCTGAGGCGCCCGTCGCTGTAGAAGAAAGGTTCGGCGGTCAGCCGCGCGGCGGTGAGAAAGGCGATCTGGAGCGCGAGCTTGCGGTCGCGCCAATATTGATGCGCGGGGTCGATCCAGCGAAAACTGGTTTCGGCATAGGGGCGCCCGTCGGCATCGGCCATCGGTTCGGGATCGCCAAGGTCGGCCTGCGCCGCGATATAGGGCAGGCCGATCGCGTCGCCCGCCGCCTGCACCGCGCTGACCAGCGCCGGCATTTGTGCCCAGCCTGTCGATTGATTGTCGGTCACCCGGCCCTGTCTCCATCCATCCTGCCACGGATGCCAGCTTGTGACTGGCCCCGCAATTTTGTCCTTGGCCAGCGTCCGGCTGTCCGCACGCTCGCACAAAGACGAGCCCCGCGACAAGTCGTTTGAGGGAGATGAGTGATGAAGGCAGTTCGTATCATTCTGGCGGCCAGCGCCGCGACGGGGCTTGCTTTGGCGGCACCGGCATTCGCCGCCGAGGAAGTCGCAGCTGATGGCATCGCAGCCGAGGGCGAGATCATTGTCACCGCCCAGCGCCGGGCGGAATCGATGAACGACGTCGGCATGGCAATCCAGGCTGTCGATGGCGCGACGCTGGAAAATCTGCGCGTCACCGACCTGCGCGACCTGACCACGGTCGCCCCCAGCTTTACCGTGTCGCAAAGCTATCAGGGGGTGCCGACCTATACGCTGCGCGGGATCGGCTTCAACACGATCAATCTGTCCGCAACCTCGACGGTCGGCACCTATGTCGACGAGGTCGCCTATGCCTATCCGATCATGAACACCGGGCCGGTGATGGATCTGGAGCGGGTCGAAGTGCTGAAAGGGCCGCAGGGGACGCTGTACGGCCGCAACACCACCGCGGGGCTGATCAATTTCATCACCGCCAAGCCGACCGACAGCTTTGACGCCAGCATCAAGGCGGATCTGGGCAATTATCAGACCTACAATATCGGCGGCCATATCTCAGGTCCGCTGGGCGAAGGCATTGCGGCGCGCCTGTCGTTCCGCAGCGAGAATAGCGACAAGGGCTGGCAGATCAGCAACACGCGCGGCGAACGGCTGGGCGAGGTCGAGAAATATGGCGTGCGCGGCGCGTTGGCGATCGATCCCGCGCCGGGAACGCATTTCGACCTGTCGGTGACCTGGTGGCGCAACAAGTCGGACACCGTCGCGGGGCAGGGGATCGGATTTACCCCCGCTACCAATCCGGCGACCGGTACCAGCAACTCGCGCTTCTTCAACGCGCCGGGCCTCGCCAATTACATCGCGGGCAATTTCCCGACCAAGGCCAGCCAGGCCGACTGGGCGCCCGAAGCCAGCCGTTCGGCCGACATCGGAACCGGCCTTGGCCTCGATGGGCCGCTCGCCGAGAACAACCGCTTTTGGGGGCTGAAGCTGCGCTGGGATCAGGATCTGGGCGACACGATGAAGCTCGTGTCGCTGACCAGCTACAATGATTTCAAGCGCAATGCGCTGTCCGACTGGAGCGGCGCGCCGTATGAAATCCTGCTTCAGAATACCGTCGGGCGGATCAAGAGCTTTGCGCAGGAACTGCACGTCGAGGGCGAGGCAGGCGCGGCGAACTGGCTGGTCGGTGCCTATTACGCCAACGACCGGATCATCGATTCGAACCGGACGATGCTGGGCCAGAACGCGAATGTCGGGCTGATCCGCGCTGCGGGGGCGCCGCTGCTCGCCAGCCCCTTGTTCAACGCGGCGGGTTATACGCCGCTCCAACTGAGCCAGGCGTTTCGCACCTATGAGGATTTTGGCCGCATCCGGACCAAGACGTGGAGCGTCTTTGCCAACGCCGATGCCGAGCTGACCGAGCAGCTCAAGTTGACCGCAGGGATCCGCTACACCGAGGACAAACAACGCTACAACGGCTGCTCGCGCGACTTCAACGGCAATATGCTGCCCAACGTCAACGTCGTGAACCGGGCGCTGTATCTGCAAACCTATGGCGTGCTGGCGCCGCAGATCAGCCAGGGGCAGTGCAACACCTTTGACCCCGCGACAGGGACGTTCGGCGAAGTCCGGTCGCTGCTGAAGGAAAACAATGTCGCGTGGCGCGTCGCGCTCGACTGGTCGCCGAACGACGACACCCTGCTCTATGCGTCGGTGTCGCGCGGATACAAGTCAGGTACGACGCCGATCAACGCCGCCAATCTGGCGCGCCAGAATGCGCCGGTGACGCAGGAAAAGCTGACCGCCTATGAGCTGGGGATCAAGGCCACGCTCGCCGACCGGCTGGTGCAGGCGAACCTGTCGGCTTTTTACTACGACTATCGCGACAAGCAGATCAGCACCTATTTCGCCGATCCGATCTACACCGCGCTGTCGCGGCTCGACAATGTCCCCGACAGCGAGGCTTATGGCGTCGAGGGCGAATTGACGATCCGTCCGGCGACCGGCCTCACGATCGCCGCCAATGCGCTGTATCTCAAGACACGGATCAACGATTACAACGGCACCAACGCGGCGGGCCAGCCCGAAAATTTCGACGGCGCCGAATTCATCTACAGCCCGAAATTTCAGGGCAGTCTGACGGTCGCCTATGACACGCCCGTCAGCGACACGCTGAACCTGACCGGTGCGGTGAGCGCGCGTTACCAGAGCCGGTCAAACACGATCTTTGAGGACATCGACCTCTATAAGGTCGATGCTTACGGGACGGTCAGCGCCAGTCTGGGGCTGAAAAGCGAGAGCGGCTGGTCGGTGTCGTTGTGGGCCAAGAATCTGTTCGACAAATATTATTGGTCGGCGGTCGCCAGCAATGCGAATGTCGTGGTGCGATTTGCCAATCCGCCGCGGACCTATGGCCTGACCGTCGGGTTCGATTTCTGACAGGAGCGACGCATTATGGCGCTGGCGATGCAGGACAATTATCTGGGGACCGCGATCGATTTCGCCGCGCCGCCGGGTGAACCGGCCTTGCTGGCGCCCGATAGCGTCCAATGGCGCGTTTACAAGAACCCGATCGCGCTGGGGATCGGCGGCATCGCGGCGGTGCTGCTGGAATTTGCCGAACCGCGCATCCGGTCGGGGGTGTGGGATCATTCGACGTACAAGGTCGATCCGATCGGCCGCTCGCGCCGCACCGGGCTGGTAGCGATGCTGGCCTGCTATGGCCCGGCGAGCAGCGCGAAGGAGGTGATCGGCAAGGTCAACCGGATGCACGGCAAGGTGAAGGGGGAAACCCCGGCGGGGCAGGCGTATCGCGCGCTCGACCCGGTGCTGCTCGATTGGGTCGCGGCGACCGCATCCTATGGCTTTCTGATGGCCTATGACCAGTTCGTCCAGCCGCTGAGCGATACCGACAAGGATCGCTTCATGCGCGATGGCGATGCGATCGGGCGCGAGTTCGGGGCGCGGCATACGCCGCCCACGCTCACGGCCTTCATGGCGATGATGGACGAGCTCGAGCCGCTGTTCGAACCGCATCCGATCCTGTTCGAATTTCTGGAGATCATCCAATCGGGCCGGGCGGCGCCGGGGGTGCCGCGTTTCCTGCATCGGGCGATCGCGCGCGCGTCGGTGTCGCTGCTGCCGGAGCATATCCGCCAGCGGCTGGACCTGGGGCCGCAATTCGACCTGACGCGGCTCGACCGCATCCTGCTCGGGACGGCGGGCCGCCTTGCCGAACGGCGCGCCGATCGCAAGGCGCCGCCATGTCAGGCCAGTGTACGGCTGGGCCTGCCGCATGATTTCCTCTATCGGTCGGCGGCCGAACAGGCGCGGTTATTGGCGGCGCGTGGGCAAGCGATCGGTGGCGGCCAAACCCGGCTGGCGCCGGGCTAGGCAGCGACCTCGGCGCGCATCGTCGTGCGACCGCTGGCATCGCGCGCCCAGAGCCGTGCGCCATCACCCTCGCGCGCCAGACACAGGTCGAACGGAGCGCCGTCGATCAGCGGCGCCTCGGCGCGAAAGCTAAAATGGCGGGGCGCCAAGCTGGGCAGTTCGCGCCCGGCGTGATCGATGAGCAGCGTGGCGATCAGCGGGCCATGCATGACCAGCCCGGCATAGCCCTCGACATCGCGGGCATAGTCGCGGTCGTAATGGATGCGGTGAGCATTGAAGGTCAGCGCCGAGTAGCGGAACAGCAACACCGGATCGGGCGTCAATCGGCGGACGGCGTCGGCGGGTTCGATCTCGACCGGCGGCGAGGCGGATGGGGCAGCCGAGGTCGTCGCCGCAGCACGATAGACCAGATCCTGCTCCTCGCGGATTGCCGGGATGCCGTCGGCGGTGATGTCGTGTCGCAAGGTCACGAACAGCAGGTCGCCGCTGGCGCCGCGCTTGGGCCGGATCGCGGCGATCGTGGTGACACGGGTCAGCACGGCGCCGACCGCGATCGGGGCAAAAAATTCTACGCGTCCGCCCGCCCACATTCGCCGGGGCAGGGGAACGGGGGGCAGCAAGCCGCCGTCGTCGCGGCGCGGATGGCCATCCGCGCCGATCGCCGACTGGCGCGCATCCGGCAGGAAATAGAGCCAGTGACCGAGCGGCGGCACGGCCGCGCGGGGCGACGCCTCATGGTCGAGCAACGCAGCAAGGCCAATAAGCGGTGCTGCGGTCGCAATGTCATGCCGCGTTTCGCTACGCCCGATCCAGTCTGAATAATCGTCCATCGCGCGCTTCAAAAGCTTTTGGGCAGGCCAAGCGCGTGGGTCGCGACATGGCTTAGGATCAAATTGGTGCTGATTGGCGCGACCTGATAGAGGCGCGTTTCGCGGAACTTGCGTTCGATGTCATATTCCTCGGCAAAGCCGAAGCCGCCGTGGGTCTGGACGCACATGTCGGCGGCGTACCAGCTCGCTTCCGATGCCAGCATCTTGGCCATATTCGCCTCGGTCCCGCCATCCTGCCCGGCGTCGAACAGCCGCGCCGCCTTGTCGACCATCTCGGCGGCGGCGGCGAGCTGGACATGGGCGCGCGCGATCGGGAACTGGACGCCCTGATTTTCGCCGATCGCGCGCCCGAACACTTCGCGCTCTTTGGCATAAGCGGACGCGCGGTCGATGAAGAAGCGGCCGTCGCCGATACATTCGGCGGCGATCAGGATGCGCTCTGCATTCATCCCCGACAGGATGTAACGAAACCCCTTGCCCTCCTCGCCAATGAGATTGGCGGCGGGAACTTTGAGGTCGTCGAAGAACAGCTCGGTCGTCGCATGGTTGAGCATCGTGCGGACGGGGCGGACGGTCAGGCCGTTGCCGACCGCGTCGCGCATGTCGACCAGCAGCACGCTCATCCCGTCGGACGCTTTGGCGCAATCCTCGCGCGGCGTCGTGCGGCAGAGCAGGATCATCAGGTCCGAATGTTCGGCGCGGCTGATCCAGATTTTCTGGCCGTTGACGATATAATCATCGCCGACCCGCCGCGCGAAGGTGCGGATGCGCGTGGTGTCGGTCCCCGCGGTCGGCTCGGTCACCCCAAAGGCTTGCAGTCGCAGATCGCCGCTGGCGATCGCGGGCAGATAGGCCGCCTTCTGCGCCGCCGACCCATGTTTCAGCAGCGTCCCCATCGTGTACATCTGCGCGTGGCAGGCGCCGCCGTTGCAGCCCGACCGGTGGATTTCCTCGAGCACCGCGGTCGCCGCACCCAAGCCCAGCCCCGATCCGCCAAATTCTTCGGGGATCAAAACCGACAGAAATCCCGCCTCGGTCAGGGTGCGGACAAATTCGGTGGGATAGATGCGATCGCGGTCCAGTTTTTGCCAATATTCGCCGGGAAACCCGGCGCACAGGCGGCGCACCGCCTCGCGGATTTCGGGATAGCTTTGCGGCTGGACATCGGACATCGGCACTCGCTCTCCCTGATCGTCCGATGAGCCTTAGGACGACGGGACGCGGCGCGCCAAGATGAATCGATAGCGACGGCCCTCTTTAAACGCGCTGTATAATCGCGCTATGACACCTCTGCTGAGGGAGGAGTCGTCGATGTCCGAAGTCCAGTCGTTTCTATCCGATCGCCGCGGCGCCTTCGGTCGGCAACTGATGACGCACCGCAAGCGCGACGGCCGGTCGCAACTGGCGCTGGCGCTCGACGCCGGGGTCTCCTGTCGTCATCTGGGTTTCCTCGAAACCGGTCGCGCCAAACCCAGCGCCGATATGGTCGCGCGGCTGGCCGGGACGCTCGGCTTGTCGGGGATGGAGCATGACCGGTTGCTGCTTGCGGCGGGCCTGGCGCCGCGCTTTGCCGAGCGGATCCGCGATACCGGGACGCTGGGCGCGCGTGCTTTCGACGCTGTGTTCGCGCTCGCCACATCGGCATCGGCCGCGCGATCGACCGCGATCGCTGCCGAGTTTTTCGGCGAGATCGGGATCAACCATTTCATCACCGGCACGCTGCGCGGTTCGCCCGCGGGATGGGACATTAGACGCGATACGGGCGGGCGACCGGCCATCGGGTGGCTGCAGCACAACCATGCCAACCGGTATCGCAACGTGGATTATCTGGTGCGCGCTACTGCGGCGCGCGATCGCGGATTTTTCTGGAGTGACATTCCGCCCGCCGCGATGAACGACACACAGCGCCGCATTCTGGCCGAAGCGCGCGATTTCGGAATCAGCGACGGCTTCGTTCTGCCGATCCCGGTGGGTGACGGCTCGGTTCGCGCCTTTTCGTCGTGGGGCCAACGCGTCGACGTCGATGCCGAGACGCGCATCGCGGCATCGCTGGTGGCGCGGGCGCTGGTGGAAAATCTGGGCGACCTGAACCGCCTACCTGCGGGGTAGTGGCGCGGCGCACGGACCGCTGACATCGTGAGCCTTCACCGTGAGGGAGCAGGCGATGAACAGACGCGACGTTTTTGCCGGAACGCTGGCGGGCGGCGCCGCACTGGCGCTGTCCGGGCGCGCGGCGCATGCGGCCCCGCGCCCGGGAACTGCGAGTCCAGCGTGGGTCACGGCGCCCGACGGGACGCGCCTCTATGTCCGGTGCTGGGGTACGGGCGCGCCGATCCTGTTTCTGTCGGGCTGGGCGCTGTCGTCGGATATGTGGGCGTATCAGATGGCGACGCTGTCCGAACGCGGATTCCGCTGCATCGCGTTCGATCGGCGCGGCCATGGCCGTTCAGACGATCCGGGGCGGGGCTATGATTATGCAACGCTGGCGGGCGATGTCGACGCGGTGCTGACCGCGCTCGATATCAAGGGCGCGACGGTCGTCGCGCATTCGATGAGCGGCGGCGAGATAGTGAGCTATCTTGGGCGTGGCGGGGCGGCGGGACGCGTCGCGCGCGTACTGTTCCTGGCCACGACATTGCCTTGCCTGGCGGCGAAGCCCGACAATCCTGCGGGGGTTCCCGCCGCGGCTTTCGACCAGATGCGGCAGCAGTTCTATCGCGATTTTCCGCAATGGCTCGAGGGTAACAGCGACGCGTTCGTGGTTCCTGAAACCAGCCCGCTGATGCGCCAGTGGATCAGGAACATCATGCTCGGCACGTCGCTGCGCGCGGTGATCGACCTCAACCGGGCAATGACCGCCGCGGACTTGCGCGCCGACCTTCGCGCGATGACCATCCCGGCGCTGTTCATCCATGGCGACAAGGATGCGTCGGCGCCGCTTGCGTTGACCGGGCTTCCGGCGTCGCGGCTACCCAAGGCGTCGCGGCTGGTCGTGTACGAAGGCGCGCCGCACGGACTGTTCGTGACCCACATCGATCGCCTCAACCGCGATATCGAGGCTTTTGCCAGAAGCTGACCGGCGTCTGCCCCTATCGACCGCACCGCGGGCAAGGCGGCGGTGTGGCCGATGGGCGAGAGGGGACGACGATCCAAATTCTGCGATCCCAAAAACCATCTGGCGGGCAGATTGAAGCGCATCCTGCACCGCTGCCGCCTCGCTTTCGGTGCGAATTTGCCGTTCCGATCCAGTGTGATGCCGTCGCTGCGGGCAAAAGGTGACGCGTTTGCTATATTCAAATATGAATATCTGGAAACCCACAATCTATTATATAGATATATAAACAGCAGTAACGTCCACTCGGCAAATCAATCAGGCCGAACATGGCGCTTTCCCGCTAAAGGGGGCAGGCGCGGTCGGTCGCTGGGGGAGGACGGACAATGACATCAATTCGGACCATGCGCGGCGCGCTTCTTGTCACAGTGGCGGCGCTTGCGGCGCCAGGTGTGGCGCATGCCCAGACGGCGCCCGATGGCGCGGTCGAGGCGTCGGCGAACGACGAGATCGTCGTGACCGCCCGCAAGCGCGAGGAAAGTCTGCAGGATGTGCCGATTTCGGTGCAGGCGTTCAGCGGCGCGGCGTTGGAGCAGGCGGGGATCAAGGATTTTTCCGAGATCGCCTATCGCGTTCCCGGTCTGAAGCTGAGCGCCGAGCGCGCGGTCGATACCGAATTGTTCATTCGCGGCATCGGGTCGGACATCCAGGGTGCGGGCGCCGATGGCGCGGTCGGCATCTTTGTCGACGGCGCCTATCTGTCGCGCGGCACCGGGTCGCTGCTCGACCTCTATGATCTTGAGCGCGTCGAGGTGCTCAAGGGGCCGCAGGCGCTGCGCTTTGGCAAAAGCGTCGTCGGCGGCCTGATCAACTATGTGACCAAAAAGCCGGGTGATCGGTTTGAAGGTCGTGTTGAGGCGACCTACGGCAATTACGACAAGCTCGACGTCGCCGCCTCGGTGCGCGGGCCGGTATCGGACACGGTGGGCATGGGGCTGGTCGTCAGCTCGCGCAGCCATGACGGTTATGCGATTAACACCCGCGGCGGCGATGAAGAGGATCAGAATGTCCAGTCGGTCCGCGCGCAGCTGCGCTGGCAGCCGTCGGCGACGGTCGATATCAATCTGTCCGCCGATTATACGCGGCACCGCGACGGCGCGCGCTGGGTCGATGTAATCGTCCCCGGCGACAGCAACGAAGTCACGTACAACAGCTTCTTTGCGCCGCCGATTGCCAGCCTACCGGGATTTGTCCTGCCCGACCGCAACGCCCCGTTCAAAAATGCCAATCCGCGCAAGGGCGCGCATAATTTTACGGGGTACCAGAATTCGGACATGTATGGCGTCAGCGGTTCGATCGATTGGGAGGCAAGCGACAATCTGAGCATCGCGTCGCAGACCGCCTATCGCGATTCTTCGTTGTCGGCGCGCGAGGACGGGTCGGGGCTGTTCTTCAATTTCCCGATTGATCCCGCCACCAACGCGCCCGACGTCACTTCGGCGATGGTGGCGGGGCTCGGCACCTATCTGGCAACCGTTCCCGACAGCTATTTCGACAGCGGCAAGGCCGAAGACGTCAAGCAATTCTCGCAGGAATTGCGCCTGCGCTGGGACGATGGCGGCCCGTTGCGCGTCGAAGGCGGCGTCTATTATCTGCGCGAGAATATCCGCCGCGCCGAGGATGTGAATTTCCTGTTCGCCGATTTCCAGGCGATCACCGAATTCGCCTTTGCCATGGCCTTTGGTGGCACGCCCGCGTCGCCCTTTCCGGGGTCGAACCATACGGTCACGACGTCCAAGAACGACAATATCGGGGTGTTCGGCGAGGTCAGCTACAGCCTGACCGACCAGCTGACCTTCGATGCCGGGCTGCGCTATGCTTATGACCGCAAAAGCTATTCGAACAACCGGTCGGGGGAATCGTTCGAGGGGGCGCCGGTGAACTTCACCGTCACCGACAAGCGCAGCTGGGATGCCTGGTTGCCCAGCGCAACCTTGCGCTTCGAACCGAACAACGACGTCACCCTCTATGCCCGCTATTCCAAGGGCTACAAGCCGGGCGGCTGGACCGGCGAAGACGCCAACACCCCGGCGGAAGCTTTGGTGTCATTCGAGCCCGAAACCGCCGACAGTTTTGAATTGGGGGCAAAGCTGGCGCTTGCCGACCGGCGCGTGTTCATCAACGCGGCGGGCTATTATACGACTTACGACAATCTGCAGACGAACCAGTTCCTGTCGCCCGGGCCGGGGCTGCCGCCCGACAATTTCGTGTTCAACGCCGCCAACGGCACCCGTGCCTACGGGCTCGAACTCGACATCCAGGCGCGGCTGACCGACAGTTTCAGCGTATCGGGCAACTATGCCTATTCGCGCTGCAACTTTACCGGCGAGCTGATCATCGACGACGACGGCACCGACCTCGACGGCAACAGCTGTCGCCGCACCCCCAAGCATGCGTTCGGCATTTCGGCCAATCTGGACCAGCCGGTCAGCGACCGGATCGTCCTGATCGCGGGCAGCGATTTCCAATATACCGGCGCCAATTTCTTCGACAATCCAAACTCGCCGCTGCTGAAATTCGACAGCGAGATCCTGCTGAATGCGCGGATCGGGGTGCGCGATGTCGACAGCAAGTGGGAGGTTACCGCCTGGGCCAAAAACCTGACCGACGAGCTGAATTATACCAGCAAGCTGGCGCTGTTCGGGACGATTTACGGTACCTATATTCCGCCGCGTACATATGGCGTCACCGCCCGGTTCCGTTTCTGACGGCGCGCCGGAGCGATGCGACCAGGGATCGATCAGACAGGAGGCCGCCGATGAAGCGCGCATATCGGATCATCGGCGGCGGCGCGGCAATCATCGCGGGGCTGCTCTATGCCACCGCGCTGACGGCGGCGAGCGGCGAGAGCGGGGCGTCTGCCGGCCCGGTCAACATCGTCGATCCCCAGCTGAAGGCATGGCATCAGGCGACGCCGGAAAATCCGCCAGCGCCGCCGAAGCCCGACGCCGATTATGGCATGGACCCGGCGACCGGCGCATTCCGCCACCCGGTTGCGACCCCGCTGACCACCAATGCGCCCAGTTTCGCTGGCCAGCTCGATCATTGGGACCAGAACAGCTACGCCAAAAATGTCGAGGTCATCGCTTTCTACCCCGGCGTGACGTCGCCGTGGCATGCTTGGGCCAGCGTCGTCGATTTCGGCGGCAAGCGGTACCTCTATACCCATGACCGCGACTATCTGCGGATCCTGGATGTCACCGATCCGCGCAAGGCCAAGGTCGTGTGGTCGCAGGGCGGTGTGTGGGGCAGCAAGGGGTCCGGCGAGGATTGGGACGCATCGGCGGTCACCGACTATTTCGGCGGCGTCACCATCGCGTGGAACAAGAAGCTCCAGCGCAATGTGCTGGTCGCGTCCTACGAAATCGGGCGCTTTGGCCTGATGGACGACAAGCTGCGCCAGCCCGACAAGGTTGCGGCGCAGCGCAACTATAATTCGCTCAAGGGCTTCAAGGTCTTTGTGATGAACGGTCCGACCCCGGACAAATGGGACCTGATCGCAACGCGCACCACCGACTACCAGCATCCCGATGCACCGATCGGCCAGCAGCAGGGATCGGGCGCGCTCGATGCGGTGACGTGGTGGGGCGGCAAATATATGCTGTTGTCGGCGGCGCCCGACGACAGTTACGCGCTGACCGAATATCCCGACTATCTTTATTCGCCGGGCTATCAGGTCTGGGACATGGGCGATCCCGCCAACCCCAAATTCGTGTCGCAGATCAGCGTCCCGGGACAGCGGCTGGGCGACAAGGCCAGCGAGGCGGCCTATCTGGCCAACCCGCGCGCGGGCAACCGCACCAGCTGGATGGGATCGCGCAATCCAATCGTGCTGACCAGGCCGATCGAAAAAGGCGGCCGGATCGGTTTTGGCGGTATGGGCGGGCTGGGCTTTTACACCTTCGACCTTGCCGATCCCGCCAAGCCAAAGACGCTCGCTCACCTTAGCGTACCGCCCAGCTACGCCGGAACCGAATTCGACAATGTCGATGTCAGCCAATATGATCGCACCGGCTTTGTGTTCTCGAACGGTTATCCGATGAACGAGAATTGTTACGAGCCGTTCAAGGATATTTTCTCGATCGACGTCCGCGATCCGGCGCATCCGAAAGTCGCGGCAAAATTCCCGCGTCCGGTACCGCCGCCGGGCGCGTCCTTCACCGATTTCTGTCAGCGGCGCGGCAGTTTCGGGCCGAAACGGTCGGGGGGGCTGGGGCAGCCCGAGGGCGGACGCCAGGGTCTTGCCATCTATGCGTTCTACAACGCCGGGATCCAGATTTTCGATGTGAAGAATCCGGCGAAGCCCAGCATTGCGGGCTATTTCGTCCCGCGTTTCCCGACCAAGGACGAACTGCCCGAATATACGTTCGGAAATTCGACCTTTGCGGTGTTCACCGAATATGACCGCAACATCATCTGGGCCTTTTCGGTCAATGGCGTTTACGCGCTGTCGAGCCCGCTGCTTGGCAAGCCGCGTCTCGCTGCGCCGAAGAAAATCTGGCCCGACCGTCACTAGGTCGATCTTGAAGGACTGAAACCATGCATGAATGGAAGGTTGCGTTGGCGGGAGCATTGCTCCTCGCCGGATGCTCGGGCGCGCCCGCAGAAAAGGTGGCGGAGAAGCCCGCCGAACCGGCCGGGAACAACATCCTGCACATCAGCTGGGGCGGCATCGCCGAAGCCGAAGCGGGTGAGGCGAAGCGGCATTGGTCGACCTATACGATCAACCTGGTCGATGGCGGCCCCGCCTATGGCTGGCTGTCCGAAAAGACGATCCGCTTTCCGCACACGCTCAATTTCGAACTGGCGGGTAATGGCAAGATCAACGCGGTGGTGATCGACAGCCGGTTCGAGCCGGTGGTGCGCGAGGACGGGTCGATGTCGCAAACCGCGGAAGGGTCACCGGTGCGGCGCTTTGCGCTGCTTGGATCGACGACCGGACCCGACGGGCCGTTCGAACTGCTGGTCGATGGCGAGGCCAAGGCCGATGCGCAGACCACCGTCAAACTGCCGAAAGAAAGCCGCGCCCGCTGGCTGCGCCTGCGCATCGACAGCAATTGGGCGGGCAGCGGCGCGACGCGCTTGTCCGATGTCGCGATCATCGGCGACGTCGAACAACGCGGCGCCGCGGCGGTGGCGGACGTCGGCGGGGTCTATAGCC
Organism: Pseudomonadota bacterium; assembly: GCA_023422695.1. Lineage (GTDB taxonomy): Bacteria > Pseudomonadota > Alphaproteobacteria > Sphingomonadales > Sphingomonadaceae > Sphingopyxis. Next base: position 30,543 of record JAFAGN010000202.1, on the reverse strand, counting down.
ATGAATACGGGCCGATCATGCTACGCCAGCGCGGCAACGAGATATTGGGGTGCTACAATGATGGCCTCGGCACGCTGCGCGGTACCATCTTTGGCCGGATCATGCGGCTTGCCTGGTTCTCCGAGGAAGAGGGCAGCATTGGCGCAGCGACGCTGGTTGCCGCGAACGACAAGCTCTACGGCTTTTGGTATCGGCCCGAGGACAAGATGGGCAGCCCGTGGAACGCCGATAAGCAAAGCGGTATCGACGGCGCCGATCTGGGCAAGTGCCGCGCGGTGCTCTATCCGCCGGTCTGAAACAGCAAAGGGCGTATCATGAATCCCGTTTTCCCGATTGATCGCCCGTCCGCCGAAATCGCCGGGAGCGATCAGCGGTTTCCGGTCCGGCGCATCTTTTGCGTCGGAAAGAATTACGCCGACCACGCGCGGGAAATGGGCGGCGATCCCGATCGTGAGCCGCCCTTTTTCTTTTCCAAACCCGCCGATGCGATCGTCGCCGGAACCGCCGACATTGCGATGCCGCCGCGCACCAGCAACCTGCATCACGAGATCGAACTGGTCGTGGCGCTGGGCAGCGGCGGCGCCAATATCGGCGAAGATGACGCGCTGGCGGCGGTGTTTGGTTATGCGGTCGGTAACGATCTGACCCGCCGCGATTTGCAGGCCGATGCCAAGGCGGGCGGGCGGCCATGGGACATGGCCAAGGGTTTCGACCATAGCGCGGTCCTGTCGCCGATCCGCCCGGTGGCCGACGTCGGCCATCCCACCGCGGCGCGCATCTGGCTGTCGGTCAACGACGAGCTGCGTCAGGACGGCGACATTGCCGATATGATCTGGCCGGTGGCGGACATCATCGCCGAACTGTCGACCTACGTCGCACTGCGGGCGGGTGATCTGATCTACACCGGCACCCCGGCGGGGGTCGGCCGGATCGGCGCCGGCGACCGCGTGACGGGCGGCATCGACGGCCTCGGCAGCATCGCCAACCGCTTCATCTGATCCGTCCTATATAACTTCCGGAATATATCGGCGCGGCCATTCGGTATTATTTGTTTATGACAGGCAAGCCTAGGCCGGTTGCAGAGACTGGCTCTGTTTGAAGGATCGCGCATGAAATCGACCAATGTGGCCCGCAATGTCGTTGCGGCGCTCCGCGATATGGGGGTGCGCCATGTCTTTGGCGTGCCGAGCGGCGGCTGGGTCGATTATATGGAGGCGATCCGTACCACCGACGGCATCGACTTTGTGCTCGCCAGCCACGAAGGCGGCGCGGGCTTCATGGCCGACGTCTGTGGACGCCTGACCGGGGTGCCCGGCGTTTGTTTCGGAACCTTTGGACCGGGCGCGACCAATCTGGCCACAGGCGTCGGCGGCGCGACGCTCGACCGCTCGCCGATGATCGCGCTGACCGACGAAATGCCGGCGCCCTGGCGCAATCGCACGATCCAGATGGGCATCGATCATCAGGCGCTGTTCGCGCCGCTGACCAAGGCGACGATGCGGATCGAGGCCGATACGGCGGTCGACACGCTCGCCGAGGCGGCGCGGATCGCGCTGTCGGGGCGTCCGGGCGCCGTGCATGTCGGGCTGCCGCAGGGAATGAGCGCGGTGGCGGTTGATGAGGCGCCGATCGGGCAGGTCGCGGCCGATCCGGTATCTGCAGCGAGCGACGCCGATATTGCCGCGCTGGTCGCGGCTTTTGGCGCGGCGCGCAAGCCGGTGCTGGCGATCGGGCTGGGTGCCGTTCACGCACGGGTGCAGAAGCAGATCGTGGCGCTTGCCGAACGCTTTGGTTTGCCGGTGCTGCTGACCCCGATGGCCAAGGGCATGGTGCCGGAAACCCACCCCAATTACGCCGGGGTGCTGTTCCACGCGCTGTCCGACATGGTGGGCGAAACCCATGCCGAGGCCGATCTGGTCGTCGCGGTCGGTTATGATCCGATCGAATTCAACTATGAAAGCTGGATGCGCGACGGGCTGGCGCTCGCCAGCATCGACCTCGCGCCCGCTGATATCGACACCGGGGTGCACCCGCTCGTCGCCGACGCGGTCGGGGCGATCGCACCGACGCTTGATGCACTGCTCGCGCTGCCCGCCGATACCAAGGATTGGGATCTGGCCGCGCTCGCCGCGCGCAAGGACGCGATGTTCGCGAAACTGGCGGGGCGCGAGGGCGCCTTTGGTCCCTGCGCCGCGCTCGATGTGCTGCGCGACATGTTGCCCGACGACGGCATCATGACCTGCGATGTCGGGGCGCATACGCATCTGATCGGCCAGCATTGGCGCACGCCCCAGCCGGGGACCCAGATCATGACCAACGGCTGGTCGGCGATGGGTTTCGGCCTGCCCGCGGCGATCGCGGCCAAGCTTTGCCGTCCGGACACGCCGGTCTGCTGCGTGCTGGGCGATGGCGGTTTCCTGATGACCGCGGGCGAACTGGCGACCGCAGTGCGCGAAAAGCTGCCGCTGGTCATCGTCATCTTTACCGACAACGACCTCGCGCTGATCCGCATCAAGCAGGAAAAAAAGTCGAACCCGATTTATGGCACCCCGGTGCGTGCCGAAGGGACGATCGGCGGGCCGTCGTTGTTCGGGGTTCCGGTGACCGTCGCGCGCGATCCGGCGGAATTTCGCGCCGCGCTGAAGGCCGGCTTTGCCGCCGACGGCCCGGTCATCGTCGAAGCATTGCTCGACAGCCGCGAATATGACGGCCTGGTCCTGCGCAAGGACAAACCATGATGCATGTCGCGTTCGACAGCGGCCGGTCGCTGTTGATCGACGGCCGCTGGGAAGCGGCAATGGCGACGATGGCGATCGTCAATCCGTGGTCGGGGGAGGCGCTGGCCGAGGTTGCCTGCGCCGACGCGGGCCATGTCGATCGGGCGGTGGCGAGCGCGGTGCGGGGCGCAGAGGCGATGCGCAAGCTATCGACCGGCGCCCGCGCGCGCATCCTGCACGATGCGGCACAGGCGCTGGAACGCGATGCAGCACGCTTCGCCGCGGCGATCACCGCTGAGACGGGCAAGCCGATCCGCAGCGCCACGCGCGAGGTGGCGCGCGCGGTCAACACGCTGCGCCTGTCGGCCGAAGAAGCGACGCGGTTAGCGGGCGAGACGATCGCTTTCGACAGCTTCCCGGGCGGCGAGGCGCGGTCGGGCTATTATGTCCATGAACCGCTGGGCGTCATCGCGGCGATCACGCCGTTCAACGATCCGCTCAACCTGATTTGTCACAAGCTTGGCCCGGCGCTGGGCGCGGGCAACGCAGTGGTGCTGAAACCGGCCGAGCAGGCGCCGCTCGTCGCGATCATGCTGGTGCGGTTGCTGCTCGCCGCGGGCCTGCCTGGCGAGGCCTTGCAGGTGCTGACCGGACGCGGCCGCGATTTCGGCGACGCGCTGACAGGGCATGGCGATGTCGCGATGGTCAGCTTTACCGGTGGCGCCGATGTCGGTCAGGCGATTGCGCGCGCGGCGGGGATCAAGCGGTTGGCGATGGAGCTCGGTGGCAATGGCCCGGTCATCGTCATGGACGATGCAGACGTCGCAAAGGCCGCTGACGCGTGCGTCGCGGGCGCCTTTGGCGCGTCGGGGCAGAATTGCATCGGGGTGCAGCGCATCTATGTCCACGACGCGGTGCATGACGCCTTTCGCGACGCGCTGGTCGCGCGGGTACGCGGCCTGCGCGTCGGCGATCCAAGCGATCCCGCCACCGACATCGGGCCGATGATCAGTGCCGAGCAGGCCGAACGGATTGTAGCGTGGACGGCAGAGGCGGTGGCGCAGGGCGCCACCTTGCTGGCGGGCGGCGAGCGGGCGGGAACACTGGTGCGTCCGACCTTGCTCGCGGATGTCGCCGACGATGCCCGCGTCGCCTGTCATGAAGCCTTTGGACCGGTCGCCAGCCTGTTTCGCTTCACCGACCTCGACGCCGCCATCGACGCGGCGAACCGCGCCGATTATGCCATCCACGCCGCGATCTTCACCGAATCGATCCGCCACGCACGCCATGCGGCGCAGCGCTTGCGGGTCGCCGGGGTGATGATCAACGATTCAACCGACTACCGGCTCGACGCCATGCCGTTCGGCGGCGCGGGACGGGGCAATATGGGACGCGAGGGCGTGCGCTTTGCGATGCGCGAAATGTCCCAGACAAAGGTGATATGTTTCCATGACGCTTGATGCCGCTACCATAGCAATTCCCGAAACGCTGGACCGCGCCTGGTGCGAGGCGATGGACCGCGCCGATCCGCTGGCGCCGATGCGGGATCACTTCGTGCTGCCCGACGGCATGATCTACCTCGACGGCAATTCGCTGGGCGCGATGCCGAAAGAGGCGAGCGGTCGGGCGCAGGCGGTGGTGACGCACGAATGGGGCACCGATCTGATCAAGAGCTGGAACAGCGCCGGCTGGTTCGATTTGCCCCAGCGGCTGGGTGACAAGCTGGCGCCGCTGATCGGCGCTGACGCGGGCGAAGTCATCGTCTGCGATTCGACCAGCCAGAATCTGTTCAAGGTGTTGTCGGCGGCGGTGGCGATGCGGCCCGACCGCAGCGTACTGATCCTTGAAGGCAGCAACTTCCCGACCAACAATTATATCGCCGAGGGTGTCGCCGCGGCGACCGGCGGACGCGTGACGGTGCGCCTGTGCGAAAAGGACGAGATTGTGGGCGCGATCGACGAAAACACCGTCGCCGTCGCGATCACCCATGTCCATTACAAGAGCGGGCATGTCCACGACATGGCGGCGATCACCGCGCGCGCCCACGCCGCAGGGGCGCTCGCGATCTGGGACCTGTGCCACAGCGCGGGGGCGATGCCGGTCGACCTGAACGGCGCGGGCGCCGACTTTGCGGTCGGCTGCACCTATAAATATCTGAACGGCGGCCCCGGCTCGCCCGCCTTCCTGTTTGCGGCCAAGCGGCATCAGGGACGGGCGCTGCAGCCGGTCACCGGGTGGTGGGGCCATGCTGCGCCCTTTGCCTTCGAACCGGGTTACCGTCCGGAACCGGGGCTGCGCCAGTTTCTGATCGGGACACAGCCGATCCTGTCGATGGCGCTCGTCGAAACCGGGCTCGATATTCATCTGCAGGTCGACATGGCGGTGATCCGTGCCAAATCGATGGCGCTGACCGACCTGTTCATCCGGCTGGTCGAACAGCGGTGTGCGGGGCATGGTTTTGCCCTGGCGTCACCGCGCGCGGCCGCCGAGCGCGGCAGTCAGGTGTCGTTTGCGCACGCCGACGGTTATCCGATCATGCGCGCGTTGATCGCCGCCGGGGTGATCGGTGACTTCCGTGCTCCCGATACGGTGCGCTTCGGCTTTACGCCGCTGTATGTCGGTTATGCCGATGTCTGGGATGCGGTCGACCGGCTGGTGACGATCATGGATCAGGATATCTGGAAACAGCCCGAACATCAGGCGCGCGACGCCGTCACATAATCGAAGGGCAGGGGGAATGGCGATGGACGAACAGGCCTTGATGGACCGCGAGGGCGGGCTTGAGCGCGGGTTGACCAAGGCGCAGATCATCATGATCGGCCTGGGCGGTGCGATCGGCACCGGGCTGTTCATGGGGTCGGGCATCGCGATCGGCTATGCCGGGCCTGCGGTGCTCGTCAGCTATGCCATCGCGGCGCTGATCGCGGTGATCATGGTGTTCAGCCTGTCCGAAATGGCGGTCGTCCACCCGACCGCCGGATCGTTCGGCACCTATGCCGAAATCTACCTTGGCCCGATGATGGGCTTCATCGTCCGCTATACCTACTGGATCCAGCAGGTGCTGCTGATCGGCAGCGAGGCGGTTGCGGTCGGCATCTATATGACCTGGTGGTACCCCGACACGCCGGTGTGGATGTGGGCGATCGGCAGCGCCGCGGTTGTCGTGTGGGTGAACACCCGCGCGGTGCATAATTTCGGGTCGGTCGAATATTGGCTGACCGTCATCAAGGTGTCGGCGATCGTCGGGTTCATCATGGTCGGCCTGTCGCGCATTTTCGGCATCGTCGGCGACCCGGTGGGCCTGCACAATGTCACCGGTCTGGCCGGCGGCTTTTTCCCCAACGGTTTTTCGGGGGTGTGGATGGCGGTGCTGATGGCGCTGTTTTCCTTCATGGGGCTGGAATTTGTCGTCGGCACCGCCAGCGAGGCAAAGGATCCGAAAACCGCGATCCCTGCAGCGCTGCGCACGATGGCGGCGCGGTTGTTCCTCTTCTACATTCTCGCGCTGTTCATCATCGTCGCCTTTCTGCCGTGGACCGAATCGGGCGCCAAGGTCGTCACCGAAAGCCCGTTCGTGAAGATGTTCGCCAGCGCAGGCATTCCCTATGCGGCGGGGGTGATGAACTTTGTCGTCGCGTCGGCGGCGCTCTCGGCGATGAACACCAGCATCTATATGGGATCGCGCATGTTGTTCTCGCTCGCCCGCGGCGGCTATGCGCCGCGTGCGCTGGGCGAACTGAACGCGCAAAAGGTGCCGATGCGCGCGACGCTGCTGACCGGCGTCTGCATCCTCGCGGCGGCGTCGGTGTCGATCCTGACCCCGCTCGCCTATAATTATCTGTTCGGGATCACGCTGTTCGGCGGGTTGCTGGTGTGGAGCACGATTCTGGTCAGTCACTTGCGGTTCCGGCGCCAGCACCGCGCCGCCGATCTGCCCGTACAGATGCCTTTTTTCCCCTATGCCCAGCTGTTGGGGCTGGCGTTGCTCGCCGCGATTGCGGTGACGATGGCGCTCGACAGCGACTTTTGGCAGACCGCGGTGATCGCCGGGGTACCGTGGCTGGTGATCGTGGCGCTGGCCTATTTTGTCTGGCGGCGGCTCTCGCCCGGACCGTCCGCGAAGCCTTGATCCTGCCCAAGCTCGGCGCGGATCTCGGCAGCGACCTCGTGCACGACGGCCATGAAATAGCGGGCCGCGGCGGATAGTTCGCCATGCGCATGGGTGGTCGCGCCGATCCGCGAATTGGCGCCCTCCAATATGACGGGCAGCGCGGTCAGCCCTGCTTGGCCGATGCCGACCTGATGCGGCATGGTCGCCAGCATGTCGGTGTTCATCAGCAGCGCGTGGTTGGTCAGGATCGACACCGATTCGATGACGTCGTGCGGCGGTTCCAGTCCTTCGTGGCGAAAGGCATGGTCGACCTGGCGGCGCAGCGACGTCTGCGGCGGCGGCATCACCCACGCCTGGTCGATCAGGTCGGCCAGCGTCAGCCCGCTGCGCCGGGTCAGCGGATGTCCTTCGCGCACCATGATCGACACGGTGTCGAGATAGAGCACCTCCTGATGCAGCCCCTCGCGCTCGCGATATTCGGGCAGGCGTCCCAGCACGACGTCGATGTCGCCGGTGCGCAGGCCGGGCATCAGACGGTCGATCGTGCCTTCGTCGACGGTCACAGCGATCCCCGGACGCCGTTCGCGCAGCCGCGCCAGCGCGCGCGGGAGCAGCGACGTCGATGCGGCAAGCAACGTGCCGACATGCACGCGGCCCGACAATCCTTCCTCCAGCGACTGCAATTCCTCGCCCGCGTGGCGCAGCTGGGTCAGGATCAGCTTGGCGTGCTTGATCATCACCCGGCCGAAATCGGTCGGCGTGACCCCGCGCGACGACCGGTCGAACAGCTGGACGCCAAGCGCGTCCTCCAGTTCCTTGATGCTCTTGGTCGCGGCGGGCTGGGCGATATTCAGCGCCTGCGACCCTTTCAGCACCGTGCCTTCGTCGGCGATCGCAGTGAGCAAGCGCAGCTGGCGCAATTTCAGTCGACTCAGCAGAAAATTTTCGTGGAACTTAGGCATCTTGATCCCCGGGGCGCCAATTTGCCTCGTTATATCCTTTTTATAATAGCGAGGGCAAGTCTCGGGATTATTGTTGATAGCCAACCCTCGTTACCCAAGCTCATGGCCTGCGCCCGATCGGTGCGCAGGTGCGACGGCGAACGGGGATGCGGCAACGGTCATGATCATGGAAACTTCACAGAAAATGGCGGTCATCGACATGCACAGCCATTTCTTTCCGTTGATGGACGCTGCCTACCGCAGCTGGGCCGAGGCCGAAGGTCTGCCATGGCTGCACGATGCCGGCGGCGGCGCGGGATTCATCATGCAGGGCTCGCACGAGTTTCGCCCCGTCGACGATATTTTATGGGATCCGGCGCGGCGGGTCGAAGCACTCGATGCTCAGGGTATCGATCTGCAGGTCATTTGCGCCACCCCGATCATGTTCGGCTATAGCCGCCCGGCGGCGAAGGCGCTGGAATGTGCGCAGCGTTTCAACGACGCAGCGCTCACTTTTTGCAACCATGCGCCTGACCGGATGAAGGCCTTGGCGCAGGTGCCGCTGCAGGACATCGACCTGTCGTGTGCCGAGGTCAGGCGCGCGGTGGCGGCGGGGCATCTGGGGGTCCAGATCGGCAATCATATGGGACTGCGCAATCTCGACGATGCGGGGATTTTGACCTTTCTGACCCATTGCGCCGATGTCGGCGCCGCGGTGCTGATCCATCCGTGGGACATGATGGCGCGCGAGCGGATGCCCAAATATATGCTGCCCTGGCTGGTGGCGATGCCCGCCGAAACGCAGTTGTCGATCCTGTCGCTGATCCTGTCGGGCGCGTTCGAGCGCCTGCCCAAGAGCTTGCGAATCTGTTTCGGCCATGGTGGAGGCAGCTTTGCTTTCCTGCTCGGCCGCGTCGAAAATGCCTGGACGCACCGCGACATCGTGCGCGTCGATTGCCCCAATCCGCCGTCGACCTACGTCGACCGCTTCTTTGTCGATTCCGCGGTGTTTGACCCACGCGCGCTCAGCCTGCTCGTCGATGTGATGGGCGAGGACCGCGTGCTGCTGGGGTCAGATCATCCGTTCCCGCTTGGCGAGCAGGATATCGGGTCGCTGGTGATGGGACATGAGGGATTGAGCGCCGCGCAGAAGGCGAAGATCATGAGCGGCAATGCGAAAGCGTTCCTGGGTTTGTAACTCGAACCCTCGGTCGATACGGACATCAAAAAAGGCGGCGGGAGGATGCTCCGGCCGCCTTTCCTTGTTGCGCGCGCGCCGCGGTCAGACTGCCTTGGGGGCGCCCTGAAAGCTTTCGGTCCCCGCCCAGCCGCGTTCGGACACGTCGACCATGACATTTTCGGGCCCGGTCATCTTGTATTCGGCATTGTCCTTGGCCGGGTTCTTGCCCAGTCCCTGCGCCAGATTGACGTCGTGGCGCGGGGCGTAGCCCGAATTTTCGAACCGCTCGACGACCGCGGCGATGTCGTCGCACTGAAAGCCGATGTGGTGCAATCCGGTATAGCCTTCGGGAAATTCCATTCCCGCGGCGGGACGGTTCTTGAAGCACAGCAGCGCGATGTTGATGTGGCCGTCGGTGACATAATAGCCGCGCGCGTTGCGGCTATCGATCTTGCCGGCCAGCGTCCAGCCAAGCACGTCGGTGAAAAAGCCGACCGAATTGTCGGGGTCGGCGGATGCGATCGCCACATGGCGCAGGCGGGTGGTCATAATTGGGCCTTTCTAGGTTCCGATGCGAATGGGGCTGACGAGATCGTTGAGTGCCGCGACGATGCTTTGTGCGGTGATCCGGCCGGTGCCGGGGTTCTCGTCGGTGGGAATATTTTCGATGATCAGCTCGAACCGCGCGCTGTCGGAATCGACGATGATGCGGTGGGTGTTGCGTTCGAGCGCGGGGTCGGCCCAGATTTCGAGCTGCGTCAGCGCCGGTCCGATGCCCGCCATGCCCAGCGCCGCGGCGACATTGACATTGGCGGGAAAGGCCATCGCGCCTTCGAGCGCGCTGCCGGCAAAGATTTGTAGCGGTTCGGACAGGTTGGTCAGGTCGATCCGGTTGCGCACGACATGCTCGGCCTTGACCAGCGACTTCACCGGTTTGCGCGTCACCATCGTCACCGAATGGATCGTGCCGATGGCGGCGGCGCGCACCGCATCGAGCCCGAGCAGCGCGCCGGTTGCAAGGACGATGCGGCCGCCATGGTCGCGGGCGATCTCGACCGCTTCCGGCCATTGCATCAGCGCCGCGCCGCTGACCGTCACCAGCGTCTTGCCGGCGCGCAGCGTGGCGGTGGCGATGTCGCGGAAGGCAGCCGTCGGCGCGCTGTCGACAATGACGTCGGACAGCGCGACCAGTTCGGCGGTATCGACGATCGGCACGGGTGCGCGCAGCTGCGCCATCGCCGCGGCGGCGCGGTCGCGGTCGCCCGCCGACACCGCGGTGAGAGCCAGCGGCAACGCGCTGGCTTCGATATGGCGCGCGACGACGCGGCCGATGGTGCCGAACCCGGCAATGCCAATCTTGATCATGACGACCGCGCTAAGGCGTCTTTGCTATACGGGATAATATTCATTGGCCGTGTTGCTATCCCCAAAACGATATAAAGCGCGTGTGCACTTCAGCTATGCATTTTTGATTATAGATACGCCCGGTTTCTATCTTTGACTGCATATCGACCAGCCCGCACAAGCAGGATCGAACTTGCGGGGGAGCCGATGCAATCGCCTTTAGATCCTGATTTGCTGATACTGGCGGCGATGATGCTGCTGACCGGCGCGGTCGGCGGCGTAATTGCCGGGCTGCTCGGCGTGGGCGGCGGGATCGTGATCGTTCCGGTGCTTGACCTGGTGCTGGCGGCGCTCGACGTCGACAGTGCGGTGCGGATGCATGTTGCGGTCGCAACCTCGCTTGCGACGATCATCCCGACCGCGATCTCGTCGTCGCGCGCGCACCATGCCAAGGGCGCGGTCGATCGCGATCAGCTGAAACATTGGGGCATTGCCATTTTTCTGGGCGCCATCGCGGGCGTCCTGCTCGCATCGCGCGTGAGCGGCGACATGTTGTCGGCGGTATTCGGCATCGTCGCGCTGATCGTTGCAATCAAGATGCTGCTGCCGCTGGAGGGCAAGCATATCGCCGACGCCGTTCCCGGTGGGCCGGCGGGACAGCTCATCCCCTTTGGCATCGGCGGCATTTCCAGCATGATGGGCATCGGCGGCGGGACGCTCAGCGTGCCGGTGATGACGTTGTTCAATGTTCCCATTCACCGCGCGGTCGGAACCGCGGCATTGTTCGGCCTGCTGATCAGCGTCCCGGCGACGGCGGCGTTCATCGTCACCGGCTGGCATGTTGAAGACCTACCGCAGGGTAGTCTTGGTTATGTCAACCTGATCGGCTTCGCGATCATCGCGCCGGTGTCGTACCTCACCGCGCCGTGGGGCGCGCGCATCGCGCACGCGCTGTCGAAGCGTCAGCTGAGCCTGATGTTCGGACTGTTCCTGACCGTCGTCGCGGTGCGGATGCTGGTCCGGGCGTTCGGATAAGATGCGATGCCCGGCCCCCGCAAGACAATTGGCTCGCCACATGCGGAGCGCATCCTGGATCGCCGCACCGCGCTCGCGCAGATCGGGGGCGCCGTGGCGCTCGGCTGCACCGCTCCCGCTTTCGCCCATTCCCCTGAAAAGAAAGATCCCCGCATGACCTGGTTCGCCCTTGCCACCTGCGCCGGAGCCGATGGCCCGCGCCCCGTCATCCAGGTCGGCGACGCCTTTCACGACCTCCATGATGCCGCTGCGGCGCACGGCTTTGTCGCCGCTGCTGCTGGCGATGTGTCGGCGATCATCCGCGACTGGGAGGCGCGGCGTGAGCCGCTGTTCGCGCTCGCCCGGACGCTTGAAGGTAAATCCGGTGCGATCGAAGCGCCAAGGTTCGCTGCGCCGTTCGAGCCGCGCCGCATCTTTGCCGCGGCATCGAACTTCATCGAACATGCCGAGGAAATGCAGACCAAGCTTGCCGCCAAGGCGGAGAGCGAGCCCTATATCTTTCTGAAGACGATCGAGAGCGTGGTCGGGCCGGGCGCCACCGTCGTCGTCCCGCCGCAGGTGTCGCGTCCCGACTGGGAGGTCGAACTGGGCGTCGTGCTCGGCCGGTCGGGCAAGAATGTCGCGGTGGGCGACGCGCACGCGATGATTGCGGGCTATACGATCGTCAACGACGTGTCGGCGCGCGACCGTACCCGGCGCAGCGACTTTCCCTTCTCGCACGACTGGTTCCGCGGCAAGAGCTTCGATAGCTTCACACCGCTCGGCCCGGTCTTTGTACCGCGCGATTGCCTCGGCGATCCGCACGACATCCGCTTGGGGCTGAAGGTCAACGGCGAGGCGATGCAGGACGGCAACACGGCCGAGATGATCTTCAACATCTACGAGCAGATCGCCTACCTCTCGACGATCCTGGAACTGCGCGCTGGCGACCTGATCGCGTCGGGGACTCCCGCCGGGGTCGGGATGGGGCGCGGGGTGTTCCTGAAGGACGGCGACGTGATGACCGCGTGGGTCGACGGGATCGGCGAACTCGCCAACCCGGTCGCCGCCCCGCACCTGCCGAAAGGAGCATGACCATGGCCTCGCTATCCCGTCGTTCGCTACTTGTCCCGATGCTGATCGTTGTGGCGATCGCCGCGCTCACCCTGTGGAGCGCCTTGGGCGGTAGCGCACCGAAGCCGGTGCAGCAGGCCGATGCGCGCAATGTGCGGTTCAACATGGCCTGGCTGCCACAGGGCAGCATGGCCGGCATCTTTGTCGCGATCGACAAGGGCTATTTCGCCGAGGCCGGGCTGAATGTCGAAGCGGTTCGCGGTTTTGGCGGCATCCGCACCGCGAACGAGCTTGATCAGGGTATGTTCGAATTTGCCTATATCGACCCGCTGTCGGTCGCGCTCAACCGATCGAAAGGCGGCGCGGCGAAGATGATCGGCGGCATCAACATGCGGCTGCCCGCTGGTGCCTGTTTCGTCAAGGAACGCCACAATATCGCCAAGCCCGCCGATCTGGCGGGGCTGCGCTTCGGCGCCGGGCAAAGCTCGGCGATCCAGGCGCTGCTACCCGCGTGGCTGAAGGGCAATGGCGTCGATCCGGCGCGCGTCGAACAGATCCAGCTCGATCCGGCAATCGTCGTGTCGTCGCTGGTCGAGGGACGCATCGATGCCGCCGAATGCTGGCTGGGCAATTCGATGGCGCTGTTCGACAAGGCGGCGAAGGCGAAGGGCGTGACCATCGGGCGGATCGCTTATGCCGATTTCGGGCTGGATGTTTATGGCAGCGGCTTTGCTGCGCGTGACACCCTGATCGAAAAAGACCCCGAACTGGTGCGCGCGTTTTTGAAGGCCGCTTATCGCGGTTATGCCGATGCGGCGCGCGATCCCAAGGCGGCACTGGCCGTCATCCGCAAACATTATCCGCTGCTCGACGAAGCCGTGACCGAACGGCAGATCCGTGAAACCGCCGACCTGATGGCGACCGAGGGCGGATCGCACCGGCTGAACCCCGACAAGATCGCACGCACCGTCACCTATCTTCAGGCGAGCGGCCAGTTGCAGGGGTTCGACGCCACGGCGGCGCTGTTCACCAACGCCTTTGTGCCGACGGGGAAGCCGTGATGACCGATCCCGCCGCCTATCGCCCACGGCCGACACGGCTGGGCCATCTGGTCCTGAAGGTGCGCGACATCGACCGTTCGCTGGCCTTTTACACCGAGGTGATGGGCCTCGAAGTGTCCGACTGGATCGACCACCAGATGGTGTTCCTGCGCGCGGGGGAGGACCATCACGATCTGGCGCTGCTGCAACTGCCGCCCGGCCATGTTGCGACGCCCGAGGGGCATTTCCCGGCGGTCGAGCATTTTTCCTATCGCCTCGAAACGATGGAGGAGATGGAGCGGGTCGCCGCGATGCTGGTCGCCCGCGGCATCACCATCGACCGCGGCATTGGCAAGCACGGCCCCGGCGCGAACAGCTTTCTGGTGTTCCGCGATCCCGACGGCAACAATGTCGAATTCTATACCGACATGACCCGGATCGATGCCGATCATCCCTACACGCCGTCGGTGTGGGACGGCAAACAGCTGGAAACCTTTGACCGCTGGCATCTCGAACATTTTCTGGTGCCGCCGCCAGCGCGCATCCAGTCGCTGATCGACAAGGAGGACGGCCAATGAGCGCGCCCTCCGTCACTCGCGACCATGCGATCAGCATCGGCTTTTTCCTGCTCCTCGGTCTTGCCTGGGAATTCGGCGTGCGCTGGTCGGGGGTGCAGTCCTATCTGTTGCCGCCGCCCAGCGCGATCCTCGCCGAGCTGTGGCAATCGCGCGCGCCGATATTGGCGCAAAGCCTGGTGACGCTGACCGAGGTGTTCTGGGGTTTCATCATCGCTGTGGCGCTCGGTGTGCCGATCGCGGCGCTCATCTATTTCTCGCGCACTGCGAAACGTACCGTCTATCCGCTGTTCGTCGCATTGCAGAGCATTCCCAAGATCGGGCTCGCGCCGCTGATCGTCGTCTGGTTCGGCTATGGACTGACGTCGAAGCTGATCATGGCGTTCCTGTTCGCCTTTTTCCCGATCATCATCTCGACGCTCGGCGGTCTCGCCAGCACCCCCGCGCATCTGGAAGAACATTTCCGGGCGCTGCGCGCGACCCCGATGCAAAGCTTCTGGCGGCTGCGCGTTCCCGCGGCGCTGCCGAGCTTTCTCGACGGCTGCAAGGTCGCGATGCCGCTCGCGGTGATCGGCGCGGTCGTCGGCGAGTTCGTCGGATCGAACGACGGGCTGGGCAATTTGATCCTGACCGCATCGGGGTCGGGCCACACGACGCTGACCTTTGCGGCGTTGATCGCGGTGACTTTGATGTCGCTCATTCTTTTCTACAGCGTCGCCTATTGGGAACGCTTCATCTGGTGGCGGGCGGCATGAGCGCGGTGATTTCGATGGCGGACGTCGGCAAGACGTTCGGCGACCTGCGGGTGCTCGGCAATGTCAGCGCCGACATCGGTGCGGCGGAATTTGTCTCGGTGCTTGGCCCCTCGGGCTGCGGTAAGAGTACATTGCTGCGCCTGATCGCCGGATTGACGCCGTTCGAGGATGGCAGCATCCGTTTCAACGGCGCCGAAGTGACGACGCCCGCGCCCGAGATGGGATTTGTGTTCCAGACGTCGAACCTGCTGCCCTGGCTCAATGTCCGCGACAATCTGTTGCTCGGGGTCGATCTCGACGCGGCGGTGCAGCGGCCCAGCGACGCAGCGTTCGCCGATCTGATCGAAACGCTGGGCCTGACCGGGTTCGAGGCCAGCCATCCGCACCAGTTGTCGGGCGGGATGCGGCACCGTGTCGCGATCGGGCAGGCGCTGGTGCGGGGTCCGCAGGTGCTACTGATGGACGAACCCTTCGGCGCGCTCGACGCATTGACCCGCGACCGGCTCAATATGGAATTGCTGCGCATCTGGCAGCGCGACTGTAAGACCGTGGTGCTCGTCACCCACAGCATTTCCGAGGCGGTACTGCTGTCCGATCGGGTGCTGGTGATGTCCGAACGGCCGGGGACGATCGTCGAGGATGTCCGCATCGACTTGCCGCGCCCGCGCGATCCCAGCGTCGCCCGCGAGGATCCGGCGTTCGGCGACTATGTCGTGCGGCTCAGCAAATTGATGGGGGTATTGTGATGGACAGCGGGGTTCTGAAGGCCGCGGGCGCCGAAATCTATTGGCAGGTTCATGGGCAGGGTCCGGCGGTCGTGCTGGCGCACGGCATCGGCGGCAATCATGCGATCTGGTATCGCCAGATCGATGCGCTGGCGCGGTCGAACCGGGTTATATTGTTCGACCATCGCGGCTTTGGCCTGTCGCGCGATCTGGATGGACGCGGGCGCGATGCTTTTGTCGATGACCTGACGGCGCTGCTCGACCATCTGAGCGAAGCGAAGGTGGCGCTGGTCGGCCAGTCGATGGGGGCGGGAACTTGCATTGGTTTTGCCCATCGTGCGCCGGAACGGGTCGCCGCGTTGGCGATCTGTGACAGTCTGCACGGGCTGGTCGAGACGGGCGAGGTCAAGGCGATCATGGATGCGGCGCGGACGAGCACTGCGGCGATGGGGCAGATCGAACGTGTCCTTGGCGGCGCCGCGCCGCGCGAACTCGCGGCGCTCTATGCGCAGATCGCCAGCTTCAATGCGGTCGATCGCCACAGCTTGACCGGTCGGTTTGACGCGCGACCGGCAGCGGACCTTGGCGGCAAGGGGTTTCCGGTCCTGTTTCTGTGCGGCGTCGAAGATCCGCTGTTTCCGGTCGATGCGGTGCGGCTGGTTCAGGCCGAAGTCGCCGGATCGTTCCTGGTCGAGGTCAATGAAGCCGGGCATTCTGCATTTCTGGAACAACCGGTGCAGTTCAACGACACGATCCTCTCGTTGCTGCAGATGGCAGGGCATGTCGGCAAGGGCGGTGCCGTCCACAGCAATACCGCGGGCTATGTGCCGGTCGGGGGCGCGGCATGAGCGACGTCGCTTATCCTTTCGCGAGCCGCGACATCCTGAACTATGTCGATGGGGATTTTGTCGCGACCGGCGCGCATTTCGACAATGTGAACCCCGTCACCGGCGAGGTTGTGGCGCGCGTCGCGCTGGCCGACCAGCCGATGGTCGACCGCGCCGTTGCCGCCGCGCGGCGGGCGCTGAAAGGGCCGTGGGGCAAGATGTCGCAGGCCGAGCGGTGCAAGCTGCTCGTCCGCGTTGCCGAAGGGATCGAGGCGCGCTTCGACGAATTTGCCGCGGCCGAGATCGCCGACACCGGCAAGTCGCTGCATCAGGCGCGAACGATCGACATTCCGCGCGGCGCCGCCAATTTCCGTGCCTTTGCCGGGCTGGCCGAGGCGCGCGCGATGCCGAGTTTCCGCACTGAATTGCCCGACGGGCGCAGCGCGATCAACTATGCGATTGCGCGGCCATTGGGGGTCGTCGCGATCATTTCGCCGTGGAACCTGCCGCTGCTGCTGATGACATGGAAGGTCGCCCCGGCACTCGTCTGCGGCAATGTCGTGGTGGTGAAGCCCAGCGAGGAAACGCCATCGACCGCGACGCTGCTCGCCGAGGTGATGGATGAGGCTGGCGTCCCGCCGGGGGTGTTCAACCTGGTCCATGGTTTCGGCGCGGCTTCCACCGGCGAGTGGCTGACCGCCAACCCCGACATCGACGCGATCACCTTCACCGGGGAATCGGCGACCGGCGGCGCGATCATGCGTGTGGCGGCGGCCGGAGTGAAGCCGGTGTCGTTCGAACTGGGCGGCAAGAATGCCGCGCTGGTCTTTGCCGACTGCGATTTCGACGAAGCGGTGGCGGGGACGGTGCGGTCGGTCTTTTCCAACTGCGGGCAGGTGTGCCTGTGCACCGAGCGCGTCTATGTCGAGCGGCCGATATTCGACCGTTTCGTGAAGGCGCTGGCCGAACGCGCCGAGGCGCTGACGATCGGTGATCCCTGGTCGGGTGCCGACATGGGGCCACTGATCTCGCATGGCCATCGCGAAAAGGTGCTCGGCTATTACCAACTCGCGCGCGACGAGGGTGCGACGGTGGTGACCGGCGGCGGGGTGCCGGCGTTCGGGAGTGCGCTCGACCAAGGCGCGTTCGTTCAGCCGACGATCCTGACCGGACTCGGCCCCGACGCGCGCTGCGTGCGCGAAGAGATTTTCGGGCCGGTCTGCCACATCGCGCCGTTCGACCGCGAGGACGAGGTCATCGAGCTCGCGAACAACAGCGCTTATGGTCTGGCAGCGGCGATCTGGACGCGCGATGTCGGGCGCGCGCACCGCGTCGCTGCGCAGATGGAAACGGGCATCGTCTGGGTCAATGAATGGTTCCTGCGCGACTTGCGGACGCCATTCGGGGGCATGAAATTGTCGGGGATCGGGCGTGAGGGCGGTGAACATTCGCTGGGCTTTTATTCCGAGCCGACCAATATCTGTGTGAAGCTGTAAGAGGATCCCATGGCAGACATTGCTGCAATCGCTGCAAAGCTCGACGCCGCCGCCGGCGCGGCGCGGGCGATCCCGCAAATTACCGGGCAGGAGGGCGAATTGTCGCTCGCCGACGCCTATGCGATCCAGCGCGCCGCGATCGACCATCGGCTGGCGCGCGGCGCCACGTTGGTCGGGGTGAAGATGGGCTTCACCAGCGAAGCCAAGATGGTCCAGATGGGGCTGAAGGACCAGATCTGGGGGCGGCTGACGTCGGACATGGTGGTCGCGAACGGCGCTGCGATCGACCGGGCGCGCTTCATCCACCCGCGCGTCGAGCCCGAGATCGCGGTGCGCTTGAACGCGCCGCTGGTGGGCGATGTGACGCGCGAGGACGCGCTGGCGGCGGTCGATGCGGTCGCCGCGGCGCTGGAGATCATCGACAGCCGCTATGAAAATTTCCGCTTCGCGCTGGGCGATGTGGTCGCCGACAATGCGTCGTCATCGGCCTTTGTCGTCGGTCCCTGGCTGCCCGACGACACCGACATTGCCGATGTCGCGATGGCGATGCGCGTCGATGACGTCGTCGTCGAAACCGGATCGAGCGCGGCGATCCTGGGCGATCCGATCCGCTCGCTGGTCGCCGCGGCGCGGCTGGCGGGGGCGGCGGGGCTGACGCTGGAGCCCGGCTGGACGATCATGCTGGGCGGCGCGACCGCGGCGGCGGCGATCGGGTCGGCGCGCACGGTGTCGCTCGATGCCGGCCATCTGGGCCGCGTCGGTTTCACGATTGCGGGAGGTGAAGCATGAGCAGGGCGGGCGAAGGCCGGGTCATCCCCGGCAAGGCGCAGCCGCGCGGGCGCTTTCCGCACTATCGCCGCGCGGGCGATTTCGTGTTCGTGTCGGGCACCAGCTCGCGCCGCGCCGACAATAGTTTCGCGGGTGCTTCGGCGGATGAACTTGGCACCGTTACCCTCGACATTCGGGAGCAGACGCGCGCGGTGATCGAGAATATCGGCGCGATCCTGATCGACGCGGGCGGGTCGCTGGCCGACGTCGTCGATGTGACGAGCTTTCTCGTCAATATGAATGACTTCGGCGGCTATAACGCGGTGTACGCCGAATATTTCGATGAAGCAGGGCCGGCGCGCACGACGGTGGCCGTCCACCAGCTTCCCCACCCGCATTTGCTGATCGAGATCAAGGCCACCGCCTTCATCCCGCGCGCGACCACGAAAGGATAGCGCCCATGCTGACCTATGGATTGCCCTTTAACTTCCGTCAGTGGATCGAGGATCACCGCGATGTGCTGAAGCCGCCCGTCGGCAATGCGCAGATCTGGGAGGATGCCGACTTCATCGTCACCGTGGTCGGCGGCCCGAACCAACGCACCGATTATCATGTCGATCCGCTGGAGGAATTCTTCTTCCAGCTGGAAGGCGACATGAATCTGCGGCTGTGGACCGATAACGGCCCCCAGGACATGCCGATCCGCGAGGGCGACATCTTCCTGTTGCCACCGGGCGTCCCGCATTCGCCGCAGCGTCCGGTCGCGGGCAGCGTCGGGCTGGTGATCGAGCGCAAGCGGCCCGACGGGATGATCGACGCCTTTCAATGGTATTGCGACGATTGTGGCCACATCGTCCACCGCGTCGAGGTGCAGCTGAAAAGCATCGTCCGCGATCTGCCGCCGCTGTTCGCCGCCTTTTATGCCAGCGAAGAGCTGCGCACCTGCGGTCATTGCGGCGCGGTGCATCCCGGCAAGCATGTGCCGCAGGCGGAGGGGTGACGCGCGTGGTGGATGTTTACAATAGTGCCGCGCGGCGTTTGCGCGATGCCTATTCGGGCGGCGCGATTGCGCCGTTGCGCGATGTGCTGGAGCCCACCGATGTGGACGGCGCCTATGCGGTGCAGACGATCAACACGCGCTTCTGGGAAGCGCAGGGGCGGCGGATCGTCGGGCGCAAGGCGGGGCTGACCGCGAAGGCGGTGCAGGTCCAGCTGGGCGTCGATCAGCCGGATTTCGGCGTGTTGTTCGATGACATGCGGGTGGCCGACGGCGGGTCGCTTGACCCGGCGAAGGCGCTGCAGCCGAAGGCCGAGGCCGAGATTGCGTTCATACTTGGCGCCGATCTGCCCGATGTGGACACGACGGTCGCGCAAGTTGCCGCGGCGGTCGCCAGCGTCCATGCGGCGATCGAGATCGTCGACAGCCGCATCGCCGACTGGAAAATCACCTTCGCCGATACGGTCGCCGATAATGGCTCGTCGGCTTTCTTCGTGCTGTCCGATACCGGGCTGGCGCTCGAAGGCCTCGACCTCGAAGGCGCGGCGATGGAGATGGAGGTCGGCGGCAAGATCGCATCGACCGGTGTCGGCGCCGCGGCGCTCGGCAACCCGCTCAATGCCGCGGCGTGGCTGGCGCAGACGCTGGCGGGGCGCGGCGAGCCGCTCGAGGCGGGCGACATTCTGCTGGCCGGGGCGCTGGGGCCGATGGTCGCGTTGACGCCGGGCGATCATGTCGAGGCGCGCATCGCGGGCATCGGGTCCTGCAGCTTCACTTACGGAACGCGCGCATGAGCAAGACCAAGGTTGCGATCATCGGATCGGGCAACATCGGGACCGACCTGATGATCAAGATCCTGCGGCTGTCGGAGGTGCTCGAGATGGGAGCTTTCGTCGGGATCGACCCCGAGAGCGACGGGCTGAAGCGCGCCGAACGGCTCGGCGTGCCGACCACCGCGGAAGGGCTCGACGGGCTGATCGCGATGCCGGGCTTTGCCGATATTGGCATCGTGTTCGACGCCACCTCGGCAGGCGCGCACCAGCGCCATAGCGAGGTGCTGATTGCACATGGCAAGCGGGTGGTCGACCTGACCCCGGCGGCGATCGGCCCCTATACGATTCCGCCTGTCAACGGCGATGCGCACCTCGATGCGCCGAACGTCAATATGGTGACCTGCGGCGGACAGGCGACGATCCCGATCGTTGCGGCGGTGAACCGCGTCGCGAAGGTGCATTATGGCGAGATCGTCGCCTCGATCGCCTCGAAAAGCGCCGGGCCCGGCACGCGTGCCAACATCGACGAGTTTACCGAGACGACGAGCGAGGCGATCGTGAAGGTCGGCGGCGCGACGCGGGGGAAGGCGATCATCGTGCTCAACCCCGCCGAACCGCCGCTGATCATGCGCGACACCGTCTATTGCCTTTGCGACGACGGCGACCGGGCGGCGATCGCCAAGAGCGTGGCGGACATGGTCGCCGAGGTGCAAGCCTACGTCCCCGGCTACCGCCTCAAGCAGGCGGTGCAGTTCGAGAGCATCGGCAGCAACGCGCCGCTGCGCATCCCCGAAATGGGCGGCAGCTTCACTGGGCTGAAGGTCAGCGTGTTCCTCGAGGTCGAGGGGGCGGCGCATTATCTGCCCGCCTATGCCGGCAACCTCGACATCATGACCTCGGCGGCGCTGAAAACCGCCGAGAAGATCGCAGGGAGGCTGGCGGCATGAGTTTCGACCCCGCGACGACCAAGCTGTATATTCAGGACGTGACGCTGCGTGACGGGATGCACGCGATCCGCCATCAATATGGCCTCGACCATGTGAAGGCGATCGCGAAAGCGCTCGACCGCGCCAAGGTCGACGCGATCGAGGTCGCGCATGGCGACGGGCTGCAAGGGTCGAGCTTCAACTACGGCTTTGGCGCCCACACCGACTGGGAGTGGATCGGCGCGGTGGCCGAGGTGCTCGAACATAGCGTGCTGACCACCTTGCTGCTGCCGGGTATCGGCACCATCCACGACCTCAAACACGCCTATGACCTGGGCGTGCGCTCGGTGCGGATTGCGACCCACTGCACCGAGGCCGATGTCGCGAAGCAACATATCGACTTTGCGCGCGGCATCGGCATGGATGTGTCGGGCTTTCTGATGATGAGCCATATGTCGGCGCCCGAGGCGCTGGCGCAACAGGCCCAGCTGATGGAAAGCTATGGCGCGCACTGCGTCTATGTCACCGACAGCGGCGGGGCGATGACGATGGATCAATATGCGGCGCGGCTACAGGCGTATGACCGCGTCCTCAAGCCCGAGACGCAGCGCGGGGTCCACGCGCACCACAATCTCAGCCTCGGCGTCGCGAACAGCATCGTCGCGGTGCAGAATGGCGCGGTCCGTGTGGATGCGTCGCTGGCAGGCATGGGGGCAGGGGCGGGCAATGCTCCGCTCGAAGTGTTCATTGCGGCGGCGGGCGTGCAGGGGTGGAATCATGGCTGCGATCTTTATGCGCTGATGGACGCCGCCGAAGACCTTGTCCGTCCGTTGCAGGATCGACCGGTGCGCGTCGATCGCGAAACGCTGACGCTGGGCTATGCGGGGGTCTATTCCAGTTTCCTGCGCCACGCCGAAAAGGCTGCGGCGGACCATGGTCTCGACACGCGGGCGATCCTCGTCGAACTCGGTCGCCGCAAGATGGTCGGCGGGCAGGAAGACATGATCGTCGATGTGGCGCTCGACATGATCGCAGCGGCGCATTCGGCGGGTTGAACCTGCACTCCCATGAAAATGCAGACTGCTAGATGACCGCCCGACGATAGATGTCACCAACGCGCATGGCGGGGCGGGCGCGGCCGCTCAGATAGCGTTCCATCGCCGCCAGACCATGGGCGGTCAGCGCCACATGGATGACGCGATTGTCGCGCGCCGACCGCTCGCGGGCCACCAGTCCGCAGTCGTCGAGCTTGCCGATCCAGCGCAGCGCGGTGGTTGCCGGGACCGCCGCCGCAATGCACAGGCTGTGGATGCTCACCGCCCGCCCGCGGTGATGCTGTACGAACAGGTCGAGCAGCATGTCCCACGCCGGTTCGGCGAAGATATTGGCGGCAAAGCAGTGTTCGCGGCTGCGACGGCTTGCATATTCCTGCTGCGCCAGATGCACCAGGGTATCGGTGTCGACGTCGTCGTTGTCGCGGATCGGTGCGCGCGCTTCCATGGTGCTGCTCACAGCAACCCCCTTTCGCGCATACTGACGATCGAGCGCCCGCCGACGATCAGATGATCGAGCAGGCGGATGTCGACCGCGCGCGCCAGTCGCTCGATCTTTTTCGTCATCTGGACATCGGCGCTACTCGGTTCGGCGCATCCCGAGGGATGATTGTGCGCCAGCACGATGCCGTGCGCGCCAACGTCAAAGGCGCGGGCCAACAGGCGCCGCAACGGTCCTTCGACCTGTGCGATCGTGCCCTGCGCGATCGTTTCGTCGGCCAGATAGCCCCAATCCTGGGCAACAAAGGTGACATGAAGGCGCTCGGTCGTGGCGTTGCCGATCACCAGCCGCAGATAGTCCTGAAACCGCGGATCGGCCGCCGACACGGTGGTGCGCGATATCTGTTCGCGCAGCCCCGCCTCGATCAGCGTTCGCGCAGCGACGATCGACCGCGCCAGTTTGCGGTCGCCCTCGAGCGCCTTGTCCAGCTGATCGCCGCTTGCGGTCAAGGCGCGGCCGATGCCGCCGAAGTGGCGGATCAGGCGCTCGGCTGCGCTTTCTGCGGTGTCGCCGGCAAAGGGTTCGAGGAGGCGCGCCAGGACCGATAGCGCCCGTACCGACGGACCCGCATCCGATGGCGCCAGATCCCCGCCGCCAGGATCAACAGGATGATGGAATAGGGGCCGTAGCTCATGATCCCATAAGCCAGCTTCGGAAAGATTTCGGTCACTTCGCGCACGAAGTGAGAAATCACGGACACGAGTTGAAAGGCGGCGAGCCATAATGGATAAATCCTGTTCGCCCAGAGCGCGACGGCCAGAAATGTGGCGGCGAGCGCAAGGTCGATGAGCAAGTGACCCGTATCGACCGATCCATAGATCGTGCTGCGCCCCACCAGCAGGTGGTAGAGCGGGTCAGCGAGGGTCACAAAAAAGAGCACCGCCGCGCAGATCCTTTCGGGGGCCGCGCCCCAGCGCAGCGAGGCTGCCCCGAGAAGCGTCACCAACAGGATGTTGATCATCTGGACATTTTCCATGATCAAATCCTGACCCGCGGCGGCGGCGTCGTCAATCGTCAGGCGGCTTGCTGGCGCCCGGGGTCATCGTCGGCTTCAAAGGCCCAAGTGTCGTCGTGCGTCGGGCCGCCCGTAATTTGCGTCTTTGCGGCGACCAGAGCGTTGTGCGAGCGAAACACGTCGTTGGCCGACGCGATGTCCGACTGGATCGCGCGTCCGAGCCGGACGATTGCGTTCTGACCGACATGCGGGGCCGGTATATCCTCGGTCTGGCGGGCGCGCAGGATGGCCTGCATCACGTCGAGTTTGGCGAGCAGGCTTTCGTCGGCCTTGGCTTCGGCGGTCCGGATCTGGTTGCGGATGCGCGTCATATACGCGGGTGCGGCTATGGTCATCGTCTTCCCCCTTGGCGCCGGTGCTCGTCCGCGGCGCGTTCCGTGGCTGAGACGGGGCGGCTAGCTCACCACATCCGCGAGCGCCCTGGCCGCGGCGATGCCGACGACCAGGCTGGCGAGGATGGCAAACAAGATGATGCCGATCGCCGCGCCGCGGGTGAGGAGGGCGTTGTCGCCGTCGAGCACCCCGGGGACGACGGCGGGCTCGGCGGGCTGGGTCCAGGGCGCCTCGATCGAAATCGCAAGCTGATCCCTCATCCCTTCACCGGCACGCACCATGTCATCCCGGCGGCTGTCATCCCCCGGCGGCACTGCGGTCGCCAGCGGGAGAATCTGTGTCCTATTTTCTTCACATGGCGCTTCGGACGAAACGACCGCAGCACCGCCGGACCATTCGCGGTATCGCCGCGCCAATTCGTGCCGGGTTACCCCGCCCAACCGCGAGCGGAGCACTTCGATCCGGCGATTGACCGCGGCTTCGGAAATGCCAAGTTGATGCGCGATTTCCTTGCTGGTGCGGCTATTGGCAAGCAGGTCGAGAACCGCGCGCTGCCGCGGTGTGGCAAAATCGAAATCGTTGACGAGCGATGTCATAGGAGCGCGACCCTTCCCGGGGCGCCTTTAATCATGATGAATTGGGCGATTCAACAAAAAGCGCGGATGCCGGGGCGTTCGGGGCGCAAGATGGTAAATCGCCGCGGACGGTGCGACGGGGCGATTGGCGGCGGGTCGCCGGGCCAAGCGCCTGAAATGATCGCGCAAACAGCTTGCCCGGCGAATTTCGCATCGAGCACCGCAAACGCGAGAATATTTGAAGAAGTAAGTGGCTCCCCGGGTAGGATTCGAACCTACGACCGATCGATTAACAGTCGATTGCTCTACCGCTGAGCTACCGAGGAACACGCCGCCGAAGCGGACAAGGCGGCCCCTTTGCCGTCGCTTGCGGCATTTTGCAAGGCCTCAAACGATAAATTGTTCCATCGCGATGCGTTCGTCCAATCCCTGATCGGGATCGAACAGCAAAGTCAGCGGGCGGCTGCGGTCGGTGGTGACCAGCACCGTCTTTACATCGCGGATCTCGCGTTGGTCGGCGACGGCGCTGACCGGGCGTTTCGCGGCTTCGCGGACGTTGAAACGGATGCTCGTCGATTCGGGGACCAGCGCGCCGCGCCAGCGGCGAGGGCGGAAGGGGCTGATCGGGGTCAGCGCGAGCATTTCCGATTCGAGCGGCAGGATCGGGCCGTTGGCACTGAGGTTATAGGCGGTCGATCCGGCGGGGGTCGACACCAGCACCCCGTCGCATGCCAGTTCCTCCAGCATCGTCTTTTCGTTGATCAGCACTTCGAGCTTGGCCGCCTGACGCGTCTCGCGGAGCAAGGAAATCTCGTTGATCGCGGGCAGGATGTGGCGCTCGCCGCTGATCGTCGTGATGTCGCCCGAAAGCGGGTGGATCAGGAACGGGCGCGCCGCCGCGAGCCGGTCGATCAGCCCTTCGATGCGAAACTCGTTCATCAGAAAGCCGATGGTACCGCGGTTCATCCCGAACACCGGCATGCTGCGCCGCTGATCGAGCAGCTGGTGCAGCATATGGAGCAGAAACCCGTCGCCGCCGAGCGCGATCAGCAAATCGGCTTCGTTCAGGTCGACGAAGTCATAGAGCGGGCGAAGCTCGGCCTCGGCTTCCATGGCGGCGGGCGCGTTCGACGCCACCAGCGCGATTTTGCGATGCATAAGAACCCCTCAAAGGGCAGCGTGTCAGCCGCCCGTTGCACTCATATGACGCGCGACCGCCGGTGTGGACTTTCGTTCGATCTGAAAGTCATGCGCGCGGGGTTTGCCAGCCAATGCCAGATCAATCAACCCATCGACGTCGCCGCGCTCGCGCAGCGCCGCGCGCAGGTCGACATGATCGTCCTGACCCAGGCACATATAGACGCGCCCTTCGACGGTCAGCCGGATGCGGTTGCACGTTGCGCAGAAATTGTTGCTGAGCGGCGTGATCAGACCCAGCGTGACCGGGCTGTTTTCGACCGCGAAATAGCGCGCCGGGCCGCCGGTGCGCTTGTCGACGGGATAGAGCGCGCGCATTTCGCGCAGCGGCGCGATGAAATGGTGGAGCGGGATATAATGGTCGCTGCGGTCGGCTTCGACCTCGCCCAGCGGCATGGTTTCGATGAGCGTCAGGTCGCAGCCGGTCGCCGCGCAATAGTCGAGCATCGGCAGCAGCTGGTCTTCGTTGAGCCCGGCGAGTGCGACGATGTTGATCTTGACCGCGATCCCCGCTGCGCGGGCTGCGGCGATACCGCCGAGCGCGACATTGATATCGCCGACGCGGGTAATATGCCGGAAAGCCGCGGGATCGAGTGTGTCGAGGCTGACGTTGATCCGGCGTACCCCTGCTGCCGCGAGCATCGGGGCATATTCGGCGAGGCGCATCGCGTTGGTGGTCAGCGTCAGTTCGTCGAGGCCGTGGCCGATCATCGCCCCCAGCCGCGTCGCCAGCGTGTCGATGCCGCGCCGCACCAGCGGCTCGCCGCCGGTCAGGCGGATGCGCCGGATGCCGCGCGCAACGAAGCGTTCGGCGAGGTCGCCCATTTCCTCGATGCTGAGCACCGCCGATTTGGGCAGAAAGACCATGTCCTCGGCCATGCAATAACGGCAGCGCAGGTCGCAGCGATCGGTCACCGATAGGCGCAAGTAACTGATCTGGCGGCCATGTCCGTCGATCAAAGGGGCCGCGGAAGCGGCGGATTGGGAAAATGTGACAGCCACGTCCCTCTTGTGATGCAAAAGGCAGGAACTTGGCAAGCAAAGCCTGCTAGGGGGACCGCCATGAATCGTTTGTCCGAGTCTCTTTCCGCGTGCGTCCGAAAACTTGAATCCCTGCACGCGCGCCACGATGCCGACGCGGGCGTCATGCTGGTGCAGATCGACCAGATGGCGCGGATCAACAGCAGCGCCGGAACCGCCACGGGCGATGCGGTGCTCGACGAAATCGGGCGTCGACTGGAAAATTTCGCCAGCGACGAATTCGGGCATGGATCGTGCGTGGACCGCCTC
This sequence comes from Pseudomonadota bacterium, assembly GCA_023422695.1. Lineage (GTDB taxonomy): Bacteria > Pseudomonadota > Alphaproteobacteria > Sphingomonadales > Sphingomonadaceae > Sphingopyxis. The sequence goes on along the minus strand of JAFAGN010000202.1, from coordinate 3,316 downwards.
GACGGGCCGCGATTCCTGATCGTGCCATCGGCGCCGATGTCGCTGGGGGCATTACGGGCGCAGGAACGCGCGCTGCATGTCGCGCTGGCCGAGCCGATCGTCGGCGATCCGAACGGGCGGCTGTCGATCCGCATCGCGGCGGCGCTGATCACCCGCGACGAATCGGTGGCCGAGCAGCTGCGCACCGCGGGCGACCAGTTGGCGCGTCCTGCATCGGCGCGCGATGGCGTGATGGTGCATGCCGCGCTGTCGGCGGGCGAGGTGGTGATCCATTATCAGCCGCAATATGACGTCGCGACCGGCGCGATGATCGGGGTCGAAGCGCTGCTGCGCTGGCAGCATCCCGAACTCGGCCTGCTCGGCGCGGGGCCGCTGGTCACCGCGGCGCGCGCGGCGCGGCTCGAATGCGAGCTGACCGAACATGCCCACCGCGTCGCGCTGACCGAGATGGCCGGGTGGCCCAAGGCGCTCTCGAAACTGCGCGTGTCGCTCAACATCACCGCGGCGGATCTGGGCGATCCCGAATTTGCGGGGCGGTTCGCGGCGATGGCGAAGGCGGCCAAGGTCGATCCCGACCGGCTGACGCTGGAACTGACCGAACAGGCGATGCTGAGCGATCCCGCGAGCGCCGCCGAACAGCTCGCACAAATCCGCGCGCTCGGCTGTGCGATCGCGATCGACGATTTCGGTACCGGCTATTCCAGCCTGTCGCTGCTGGCGCGGCTGCCGATCGATTATCTCAAGATCGATAGCGGCTTTACCCGCACGATCGACGGCAGCGACCGCGACCGCATCGTCGTGCGCGCGATCGTCGACCTAGCGCGCGCGCTGGGGCTGCTGGTGGTGGCGGAGGGGATCGAGAACGAACGCCAGCTGGCGCGCTTGTCCGAACTCGGCGTGGCGTCGTGGCAGGGGTTTTTGAAGTCGGGGCCGGTCCCGGCGGCACAGCTGCAGGGGTTGATGGCGGTCTGACCGTCGCCCCGCGCAGGATTGAACCGTAGCCCTGAGCTTGTCGAAGGGCGCTTCTCGCCGATAGGCGCCCTTCGACAAGCTCAGGGCTACGATGATGGACGATGAGGTCGAACGGGCAGCTTCTAGCTCACCTGCCGCGCCAGTTTCCCTAACCCCTTCGACAATTGCAGCGCACCGTTCAGTCGCGCCCCGGTGCTCATCCAGTCGCCGCTGACCGACAGCTTGTTGTCGGGGCGGATGCGCGCGCGGCCTTTCAGCCGTTCGACATAGGCGATCAGCCCAGGGACGTTGGCAAACTGGTCGCTGTGAAAGCTGACTAGCGCGCCCTTGGTTCCGACGTCGAGCTTGGCGATGCCCGCCAGCTTGGCATTGGCCTTGATCTCCATCAGCTGAACCAGGTTTGCGGTCTCGGGCGGCAGCGGGCCGAAGCGGTCGATCATCTCGGCGGCAAAGGCGTCGAGCGCGGCGCGGTCGCCGGCATCGTTGAGGCGGCGATAGAGCGCCATGCGCAACGGCAGGTCGGGAACATAGTCCTCGGGGATCAGGATCGGCGCATCGACGGTGATGACCGGCGACAAGGCTTCGCGCGGCGGCAGCTTGCCTGCGCCTTCCGCCTTTGCCATCAGGATCGCCTCTTCCAGCATCGACTGATAGAGTTCGAACCCGACCTCGCGGATATGGCCCGACTGTTCGTCGCCGACGAGGTTGCCCGCGCCGCGAATGTCGAGATCGTGGCTGGCGAGCTGGAACCCGGCGCCCAGCGTGTCGAGATCGCCGAGCAGCTTCAGACGCTTTTCCGCCGTATCGGTGATCGCGCCATGTTCTGGGGTGGTGAGATAGGCATAGGCGCGCGTCTTGCCGCGCCCGACGCGTCCGCGCAGCTGGTATAGCTGGGCAAGGCCGAAGCGGTCGGCACGGTGGATGATCAAGGTGTTGGCGCTCGGAATGTCGAGCCCCGATTCGACGATCGTCGTCGACAGCAGCACGTCATATTTGCGGTCGTAAAAGGCGCTCATCCGGTCCTCGACCTCAGTCGGGGTCATCTGACCGTGCGCGACGACATATTTGACCTCGGGCACGCGGGTCCGCAAAAATTCCTCGATGTCGGGCAGATCCTTGATCCGCGGCACGACAAAGAAGCTCTGCCCGCCGCGATCATGTTCGCGCAGCAAGGCTTCGCGCAGCACGACCGCATCCCACGGCGCCACATAGGTCCGCACCGCGAGCCGATCGACCGGCGGGGTCTGGATCACGCTGAGTTCGCGCAGCCCCGACACCGCCATTTGCAGCGTGCGCGGAATCGGCGTCGCGGTGAGGGTCAGGACATGGACGTCGGTCTTGAGCTGCTTCAGCCGCTCTTTGTGGACGACGCCAAAGCGCTGCTCCTCGTCGACGATGACGAGGCCGAGGTTCTTGAATTCGACCGCTTTGGCGATCACCGCATGGGTGCCGACGACGATGTCGATCTGACCGCTCGCCAGTCCGTCGCGGGTCTTTTGCGCTTCGCCCGCCGGGACGAGACGCGACAGGCGGCCGATATTGACCGGGAAGCCTTTGAACCGCTCGACAAAATTGGTGTAATGCTGCCGCGCGAGTAGTGTCGTCGGGACGACGACCGCGACCTGCACGCCCGCCATCGCGGCGACGAACGCGGCGCGCAGCGCGACCTCGGTTTTGCCGAAGCCGACATCGCCGCAGACGAGGCGGTCCATCGGCTTGCCCGACGCCATGTCGGCGAGCACGTCGCCGATCGCGCGGTCCTGATCGTCGGTTTCCTGATAGGGGAAGCGATCGGCAAAGGCGGGATAGGCGGCATCCTGCGCCAGCAATTCACCCGACCGCAACGCGCGCTGCGCCGCGGTCGCGAGCAATTCGCCCGCGATCTCGCGGATCCGCTCCTTCATCCGCGCCTTGCGCCGCTGCCACGCCTCGCCGCCGAGCCGGTCGAGCGCGACGCCGTCGCTTTCGCCGCCGTAGCGCGACAGCACGTCGAGATTTTCGACCGGGACGTACAGCTTGTCGCCGCCCGCGTATGTGAGCGCGACGCAATCATGCGGGCTGCTCCCCACCGGGATCGACGTCAGCCCCTCGTAACGCCCGATGCCATGATCGAGGTGGACGACGAGGTCGCCCACGCTGAGCGTCGCGAGTTCGGCGAGGAAGGCATCGGCGCTCTTGCGGCGCTTCTGGCGGCGAACGAGGCGCTCGCCGAGGATGTCCTGTTCGGTGAGCAGGCTGATCGCATCGCTGGCGAACCCGTGGTCGAGCGGGAGGACGATGAGGGCGACGTTGCCCGTCTCAGCCGATCCCATATTCCCGTTCGTGTCGAGCGAAGTCGAGACAC
>JAFAGN010000179.1 GCA_023422695.1 Pseudomonadota bacterium | reverse complement strand
TAACCGCCCCCCCCCCCGGGGGGGGGGGGGCCCACGGCCCGATTGCCCACTACTCCTCGATCTGCGCGTAGAAATCCTGGACGATCTGCCAGGCTTCCTCAGCGGTTTCGACGAACCTGAACAGCCCCAGGTCGCGCGCGCTCACGACGCCCTCCTCGACCAGCGCCTCGAAATTGACGACGCGTTCCCAGAACTCCTTGCCGAACAGCACGATCGGGATCGGCTTGATCTTGCCGGTCTGGATCAGCGTCAACAGCTCGAACATCTCGTCAAAGGTGCCGAAGCCGCCGGGGAACACGCACACTGCGCGCGCGCGCAGCAGGAAGTGCATCTTGCGCAGCGCGAAATAGTGGAACTGGAAACTGAGGTCGGGGGTCACGAAGCGGTTCGGTGCCTGTTCGTGCGGCAACACGATGTTGAGCCCGACCGATTCCTTGCCGACGTCGGCGGCGCCGCGATTCGCGGCTTCCATGATCGACGGCCCGCCGCCCGAGCAGACGACGAAATGACGGCAGCCATTCTCGTCGGGCGGCACCTGGCTGGCGAGCCGCGCGAGCTTGCGCGCTTCCTCATAATATTTCGCCTTGGCCTTCAGGCGGCGGGCGATGTTGCGCTGAACATCATCGGTCGCCGCGGCTTCCAGCGCGTCGGCTTCGGCGGGCTCGGGAATGCGCGCCGAGCCATAGATGACCAGCATCGACTCGATCTTCGCCTCGTCGAGCAGCAATTCGGGCTTGAGCAGTTCCAGCTGGAAGCGCACCGGGCGCAAATCTTCGCGCAGCAGGAAGTCGTTGTCCTGAAACGCCAGCTTGTACGCGGCGCTCGCGGTCTGCGGGGTGGTCGTCGCCTGCTTGGCGAACTTTGCGTCATCCTTGGCTTTGTGGAAACGCGAACGATGGGGTTGTTTATCTTCTGCCATTGAACAGCGGCTAGCCGTTCGGCGGGACTTTGCCAAGTCAGTGGCGTCGTTGCGGCACCCTGCTCCACTTCGTCATCCCGGCGAAGGCCGGGATGACGATCAAATGAGGGACGCTAGCTCAGCTAACGGCAGTATCCGTTGCCGCTCATATCGAAGTGAAAATGATTATAATGGGCCGCATTATAATCGGGTCCAAGCACGGTACCAAAGCGGCGGCAGCCCGATTTGTGTAGCGCGCGGAGAAACTCCTGTGACGCCTTGTCGCCCTTCCACCCGCCGTCGAGCATGATCCGCCGCCCGTCGGCGAGCACGAAACCCGATACATCGATCGCGTTCGAATAGGCGTGTTGCGACAAGCGGCCCGAGCGACCCCCATAGATATTGCGGCAGCTATAGGTGCCAAAGGTCTCGATCTTCACGACCTCCTGCCCGAAATATTTCCGCGCGGCCGGTTTCACCGCGTGCTGCGCCCACGCTGCGAAATTCTTCGCCAGCGGACAGGTCATTGCGCCCAGATTGGTGGTCGGGGTGCCGATGTCGAGCAGCTTCACCGAATCGATCGAGCTGCATCCGCCGCCATGATCCTGGTTGGCGAGCGGGGTGAAGCGCACCCCCGCCTGTTTCAGATCGAACGCGCATTGCTGCGCTTCGGCGCTGGTGAAGGAGGGCGTACCGACGACCTGCAGGCGGCTGGGCTTGCTGGCGACCGGACGTTTGCTGTCGCTGCGTTTCATCACGTCGGGGCTGCCGAAACAGGCCGACAATGCCAGCGCCGCGGTGGCGGCGATCAGCATTCGGGGCTGCAAGACGGTCGGAATCCGCATGACCGTCAAAATACCGACAAGATGGTTAACAAGCTCTTTAGACTTGCTTCGGCTCACCCGAAATTTCGCGCGGCCCGCGCATTTTGTTTGACAGTTGCGTCCCCGACCCTAAACGCGGCGCCGGGCCACGCGGTCCCAACGCCGCGCGAGCTCTCTGCAAGGAGAGACTATGATGAGTGAAGTACCGACGCCACAGTTGCGCCCTGCGCGCCCCTATTTCTCTTCCGGACCCTGCGCCAAGCCGCCGGTCTGGTCCCCCGAAAAGCTAGCAACCGAATCGCTTGGCCGCTCGCATCGCGCCAAGATCGGCAAGACGCGTTTGCAGTACTGCATCGACCTGATGCGCGAGATGCTGCAGCTTCCCGACACCCACCGCATCGGCATCGTTCCGGGCAGCGACACCGGCGCCTTCGAAATGGCGATGTGGACGATGCTCGGCGCCCGCCCCGTCACGACGCTCGCTTGGGAGAGCTTCGGTGAAGGCTGGGTGACCGATGCCGCCAAGCAGCTCAAGCTCGACCCCACGGTCATCCGCGCCGATTACGGCCAGCTTCCCGACCTCGATCAGGTCGACTGGTCGAACGACGTCCTGTTCACCTGGAACGGCACCACCAGCGGCGTCCGCGTCCCGAACGGCGACTGGATCGCCGCCGATCGCGAAGGTCTGAGCTTCGCCGACGCGACCAGCGCAGTGTTCGCCTACGACCTGCCGTGGGACAAGATCGACGTCGCGACCTTCAGCTGGCAGAAAGTGCTCGGCGGCGAAGGCGGCCATGGCGTGCTGATCCTCGGCCCGCGCGCGGTCGAACGGCTCGAGAACTACACCCCCACCTGGCCGCTGCCGAAGGTGTTCCGCCTCGTCAGCAAGGGCGCGCTCGCCGAGGGCGTATTCAAGGGCGAGACGATCAACACCCCCTCCATGCTCGCGGTCGAGGACGCGATCTTCGCACTCGAATGGGCGAAATCGCTCGGCGGTCTCGACGGGCTGAAGGCCCGCAGCGATGCGAACGCTGCGGCGCTCGACAAGATCGTCGCCGACCGCGACTGGCTCAGCCACCTCGCCGCCGATCCCGCCAGCCGCTCGAAGACCTCGGTCTGCCTGTCGGTCGCTGGCGCCGACGAGGGCTTCATCAAGAAGTTCGCGGGTCTGCTCGAAGCCGAAGGCGCGGCATACGACATCGCGGGCTACCGCGATGCGCCGCCGGGGCTGCGCATCTGGTGCGGCGCGACGGTCGACACCGCCGACATCGAAGCGCTAGGTCCCTGGCTCGACTGGGCCTACGCCAGCCTATCGGCCTGACGCCTTAATCGTCATTCCCGCGCAGGCGGGAATCCCGCTTTTTCCAAGTCACGTCCAGCATCGAACAAGAAAGCGGGACCCCCGCTTTCGCGGGGGTGACAAGAAATAGGATCATCGAAATGACCGCACCCAAAGTTCTGATTTCCGACAAAATGGACCCCAAAGCCGCCGCAATCTTCGCCGAACGCGGTATCCAGGTCGACGTCATCACCGGCAAGACCAAGGACGAGCTGATCGCGATGATCGGCGACTATGACGGCCTCGCGATCCGCTCGGCCACCAAGGTCACCGCCGACGTCCTCGCCGCCGCAACGAACCTGAAAGTCGTCGGCCGCGCCGGGATCGGGGTCGACAATGTCGATATTCCCGCGGCGTCGAAACAGGGCGTCATCGTGATGAACACGCCGTTCGGCAACAGCATCACCACCGCCGAACATGCGATCGCGATGATGTTCGCGCTCGCGCGCCAGATCCCCGAAGCGAACGCCGGGACGCAGGCGGGCAAATGGCCGAAGAACGACTTCATGGGGGTCGAACTGACGTCGAAGACGCTCGGCCTGATCGGCTGCGGCAACATCGGCAGCATCGTCGCCGAGCGCGCGCTGGGCCTCCGCATGAAGGTCGTCGCCTTCGACCCCTTCCTGACCCCCGAGCGCGCGATCGAACTCGGCGTCGAAAAGGCCGATCTCGACACGCTGCTCGCCAAGGCGGACTTTATCACGCTGCACACGCCGCTGACCGACCAGACGCGCAATATTCTGTCGCGCGAAAATCTGGCCAAGGCCAAGAAGGGCGTGCGTATCATCAACTGCGCGCGCGGCGGGCTGATCGACGAGGCGGCGCTCAAGGACGCGCTCGACAGCGGCCATGTCGCGGGCGCGGCGCTCGACGTGTTCCAGACCGAACCGCCCGCCGCCGATCATCCGCTGTTTGGCACCCCGAACTTCATCTGCACGCCGCATCTTGGCGCGTCGACCGACGAGGCGCAGGTCAATGTCGCCATTCAAGTGGCGGAGCAGCTGTCCGATTATCTGCTGACCGGCGGCATCACCAACGCGCTCAACGTCCCCAGCCTGTCGGCCGAGGAAGCGCCGAAGCTGCGCCCCTATATGAGCCTCGCCGAAAAGCTCGGCAGCCTCGTCGGCCAACTCGCGCACGACAACCTCACGACGATCTCGGTCGAGGTCGAGGGCGCCGCCGCCGAACTGAACCTCAAGCCGATCACCGCCGCGGTGCTGACCGGCCTGATGCGCCGCTATTCGGACAGCGTGAACATGGTCAACGCCCCGCACCTCGCGCGCGAACGCGGGCTCGATGTGCGCGAGGTGCGTCATGATCGCGACGGCGATTATCACACGCTCGTCCGCGTCACCGTCGCCACCGAAGCGGGCGACCGTTCGGTTGCCGGGACGCTGTTCAGCAACGGCGACCCGCGCTTGGTCGAAATGTTCGGGATCAAGGTCGAGGCCGACCTCGACGGCCACATGCTCTACATCGTCAACGAGGACGCCCCGGGCTTCATCGGCCGCATCGGCACCGCGCTTGGCGAAGCCGGACTGAACATCGGCACCTTCCACCTCGGCCGCCGCGGCGCGGGCGGCGAAGCGGTGCTGCTGCTGAGCCTCGATTCGCCGATGCCCGAACCGCTTCTGTGGCAACTTTGCCAACTTCCGGGGGTGAAGACGGTGAAGGGTTTGAAGTTCTGACTAACCAAACGCCCTCCCCTTCAGGGGAGGGCAGCGAGACTTGGCAGCTTGCTGCCTAGTCGCAGCGGGTGGGGTCCATCGGCCATGCGCATGACCGATGGACCCCCCCCCCCCCCCCCCCC
>JAFAGN010000187.1 GCA_023422695.1 Pseudomonadota bacterium | reverse complement strand
CCGTCTCGTGGGCTCGGAGATGTGTTAAGAGACAGCGCCATAACGCAGCAACCGACCTTTGCAAACGGCGCCCTGCCGGCTTCAGCCCGCGGGGGGAGCGGCGGGATCGCTTGCTTGCCGCGTGCTGCGCAATTGCTGGCGCACCGCACGGACGAAGCGGCTGCGCCAGAAAGCGAGAACCAGCGCGAGCAGGACACCCCATGGCAGGATCGCGGCACCCAAGGTCAGGACAAAGGTCAGCGCAGTGCTGCCACTGCGCATCAGCGTTTCACCGGCGTTGGCGAAGGGGTTTTCGTGGCCGATACCGGGCAGGCCGCCGTCGCTGGCATAGTTGAACGCGACGCTGGTCCACGCGATCCGTGCCTCGCCGGTGCGGCGGCTCTGGCGCTCGTCGTTGAGTTCGCCGCGCAGCTGGCTGATCTGCGCGAGCAGTTCGGCGCGTTCGCGTTTGTCTAGCCCGCCCGATTTCAACCGACTTTCGAGCCGCGCTATCTCCGCTTCCGACCCAACGCTGCGTTGCTGCGAGGCAAGGATTTCGGTGCCGACATCTTCCCCCGCGACACTGGCGTCGGCCAGTACGCCTTCGGCCTTTTCGACGCTGGCGATCGCGTTGGCGCCGAACTTGCGCGCGATGCCGGGGTCAAGTTTGAACTGCGTCTGCGCCTCAACGAGCTTTTCGTCGCTGAGCTGGTAGCGCACGTCGACGATGCGGCAATGCTGGGTGCCCAATGTTTCGCAGGCAGCGGCATGCTCCTCCTGCACGCGGGCAATCTGCTTGTCGGCGAGGCGGAAGCTATAGGCATAATCGAAGGCGACACCGGGTGCAGCGTCGAGGCCGATGCGCGGGGCGGCGGCGGCATCGGCGCTTTCTTCGGCAGCGGCGGCTTCGGTCGCCGCAGGGTCGGACGGGCTCGCTTCTTCGGCCGATTGTTCCGAACAGCCGATCAGGGCGAGCGCCATCACGCCCGCTAAGAGCTTAATTTTCATTGAAGATTCTCCCAAAACGCGACTCGATGGTCGCGTGGGATGACATATCATAACTGTTCTAGTTGACAATAGGCTCAAGCGAGCCGGACGAAGCTGTCCAAAACGCGTTTGTTGCCGGCCTGTTCGAACGCCACTTCCAGCTTGTTGCCGTCGATGTCCGCGATTTCGCCATAGCCGAACTTTTCGTGGAACACGCGCATGCCGATGGCCAGGTCAGCGCGTGCCTTGGCGCCGACCGATGCTGCCGGACCTTTTTCGCTGGGGGCGGGGGCGCGGGTGATCGTCGACGATTGCGCGGCAGCGCGTTGCCACGCCGGGCCGCGCGTCATGATCCGCGACGGTTGGCGCTCTGCGACATGCGCGAAGGGATCGCCCTGCGCCGACCAATTGGCGCGCCACAGGCTTTGCCCGCCGCCGAAACTGTTCTCGCTGTCGACATGTTCGGGCGGGATTTCGGCGATGAAACGGCTGGGGATGCTGCTCATCCATTGGCCGTAAATGCGGCGATTGGCGGCATGATAGATGCTGGCGCGCACCCGGGCGCGGGTGATCGCGACATAGGCCAGGCGGCGTTCTTCTTCCAGGCTGGCGGTGCCGCCCTCGTCCATCGACCGCTGCGACGGGAAAACGCCATCTTCCCATCCAGCGAGGAAGACATGGTCGAACTCCAAGCCTTTGGCGGCGTGGATCGTCATGATGGTGACGGTTTCGCTGTCGTCATTCTGATCGCGGTCCATGACCAGGCTGACATGCTCGAGGAAGGCTTCGAGCGAATCATATTCCTCCATCGCGCGGACGAGTTCGGAGAGGTTTTCGAGGCGGCCCGCGGCTTCGACGCTCCGGTCGGCCTGCAGCATCGCGGTGTAGCCCGATTCGTCGAGAATCAGCTGAGTCAGTTCGGGGTGCGACAGATGACCGGCCTTTTCCTGCCAGCTGCGCATCTGCGCGACAAAATTGACGAGTTGGCGGCGTGCCTGCGGGGTCAGTTCGTCGGTTTCGGTGATCCGCGCCGCGGCGTGCAGCAAGGGAGTGCGTTCGGCACGGGCAAACTGGTGAATGCGCGCCAGCGCCTTGTCGCCCAGCCCGCGCTTCGGCGTGTTGATGATGCGTTCGAACGCCAGATCGTCGGCTGGTGATTGGACAAGGCGCAGATAGGCGAGGGCGTCACGGATTTCGGCGCGCTCATAGAAGCGGAAACCGCCAACGATGCGGTAGGGCATGCCGATCGCGATGAAGCGGTCTTCGAACTCGCGCGTCTGGAACTGCGCGCGGACGAGGATCGCTGCGCGGTCGAGGCTGACGTTGCGAACCTGCAGCGTTTCGAGCTCCTCGCCGATCCGCCGCGCTTCCTCGGGCCCATCCCACACCCCAACGACGCGCAGCTTGTCGCCGGGGTCGAGGTCGGTCCACAGCGTCTTGCCCAGCCGTCCACTGTTCTGTGCGATCAGCGCCGACGCGGCGGCGAGGATTTGCGGGGTCGAGCGGTAATTCTGTTCGAGGCGGATGACCGTCGCACCGGGGAAATCCTTTTCAAAGCGCAGGATGTTCGCAACCTCGGCGCCGCGCCATGAATAGATCGACTGGTCGTCGTCACCGACGCAGCAGATGTTCTTGCGCTGCTGCGCCAGCAACCGCAGCCACAGATATTGGCTGGCGTTGGTGTCCTGATATTCGTCGACGAGGATATATTTGAACCGCTCCTGATACTGCGCGAGTACGTCGCGGTGAGTCTTCAGGATCACCAGCATATGGAGCAGAAGGTCGCCGAAATCGCAGGCGTTGAGCGTTTTCAGCCGCGCCTGATACAGCGCATAGAAATGCTGCCCCTTCCCGTCGGCGTAGGATTCCTTGTCGGCGGCGTCGAGGTCGGCGGGGACAAGACCGCGATTCTTCCATCGGTCGATCAGCCCGGCGAGCTGGCGCGCGGGCCAGCGTTTTTCGTCGAGCCCTTCGGCCTGGATCAGCTGCTTGAGCACCCGCAGCTGGTCGTCGGTGTCGAGGATCGTGAAGTTGCTTTGCAAGCCGACCAGTTCGGCGTGGCGGCGCAGCATTTTCGCCGCGATGCTGTGAAAGGTACCGAGCCACGGCATCCCCTCGACCGCGTCGCCGATCATTCGTCCGATACGCTCGCGCATCTCGCGCGCCGCCTTGTTGGTAAAGGTGACCGCCAGGATTTCGGATGGCCAGGCGCGGCGCGTCGCCATGATGTGCGCGAGGCGCGCGGTCAGTGCCGCGGTCTTGCCGGTTCCGGCCCCCGCGAGCATCAGCACCGGACCTTCGGTGGTCAGTACCGCTTGCCGCTGCGGCCCGTTCAAGCCGTGCAGATAGGGCGGGTCCGATGGATCGGGCGGGGGCAGGTCGGGCAGCGAGGCAGGGGGCAGGGTCACGCGCGAACGATTAGGGAACGCGGCGCGAGCTGTCCAGCTTGGCAAGGCGCATTTTCGCCTTGCGCCGATCGCCTCGTCGCGTCCAAGGCGGCGGGATCAACAAGGGGAGGGGCATCGGCCGTGGATCTGGCACCCTATCGCAAACATCGGCGTATCCTGACGGCAAGCCTCGTCGGCACCGCGGTCGAATTTTACGATTTCTATATCTATGGCACCGCCGCGGCGCTGGTGTTCGGCCCGCTGTTCTTTCCGTCGGAATCCCCCTCAGCGCAGCTGATGCTGAGCTTCATGAGCTTTGGCCTTGCCTTTTTTGCCCGGCCCGTCGGCGCGATCGTGTTCGGTCATTATGGCGACCGGATCGGACGCAAGTCGACTTTGGTGGCGTCGCTGATGCTGATGGGGATATCGACGCTGCTGATCGCATTTCTGCCGACCTATGCGATGGTCGGCTGGGTCGCCCCCTTGCTGCTGTGCCTGCTCCGGTTCGGGCAAGGGTTCGGACTTGGCGGCGAATGGGGGGGGGCGGCGTTACTGGCAGTCGAGAATGCGCCGTCCGGATGGCGGTCGCGCTTCGGAATGTTCCCGCAGCTTGGCGCGCCGGTCGGCTTTATCGCGGCGAACGGCCTGTTCCTGTTGCTCGGCCTTGGGCTGAGCGACAGTGATTTTGTCGCCTGGGGCTGGCGCATCCCCTTCCTGTTGTCGGCGGTGCTGGTCGGGCTGGGGCTGTGGGTGCGGCTGAAGATCGGCGAGACGCCGGCTTTTGCCGACGCTTTGGCCAACGAAGCGCCGGTGCCGGTACCGCTGGGCGAGCTGTTTCGCCACCATCTGGTCGTGACGCTGGCGGGTACCTTCGCCGTCGTCGCCTGCTTCGCGATCTTCTACCTCGCGACCAGCTTTGCCTTGGCGCACGGCACCACGACGCTGGGTTATCCGAAGGAGCAGTTTCTGCTGATCCAGCTCGGCGCGATCCTGTTCATGGCGATCGGGATCATCTTCGCCGGATATGCCAGCGACGCGTCAAGCGCGCACCGTGTGCTCACCTGGGGGTGCGGCGCGACGGTGCTGGTCGGTTTCCTGTTCGGCCCCGCGCTCGCATCGGGATCGTGGCCTGTCGTCGGGCTGGGACTGGCGACGGCGCTGTTTGTCATGGGGCTGGTGTACGGCCCGCTCGGCGGCTGGCTGACCGGATTGTTCCCCGTGCGCGTGCGCTACACCGGCGCGTCGGTCGCGTTCAATGCCGGCGGCATCCTGGGCGGCGCGATGGCGCCGATCGTCGCGCAGGCACTAGCAGAGCGCGGCGGGACCGAAATGGTCGGGCTGTATCTGGTGATCGCGGGCTTCGTGAGCTGGGCGGGCTTACGGCTGGTGCGGACACAGACTGCTCAAGCCTGAACAAACCCTCGCAACGGCGCTTCCCGTTGTTCGTCGAACGGACGCGCATATTGGTCAAAGAATGGCCCGAACCCGGCGCAGGATGGCTAGTGCTGCAACGACTCTATCGAAAGGCAGACCATGAAATTTGCTTATGCGCTGACCGCCCTGTTCCTGACGCCAGTATTTGTATCGCCCGTCGCGGCTACGACGACGGAGAAGGCGGCAGATGATGCGGAGATCAAGGCCGCCTCGGTGCCAGTGGAAAACTATATCAAGGCGCTCCAGACGGGCAATCCCGACTACGCACGACTGGCGTTTCACAAAGACGCGCGGATGATCGGGAACAACCGCGCAGGCTATCTCTCGATGCCGATCGAAGAATGGATGACTGGATTGGTAGGCAAGCCGAGCGATGATGAAGCCCAGCGCAAGCGCAGCTTTCGGATCATCGATCTGACGCCGACCACCGGCGTCGCAAGGGTGGACCTTGCCTACCCCGGCGTCACTTTCGTCGACTACATGACGTTGCTGAAAGTCGACGGCGAATGGAAGATCATCAACAAGCTGTTTCACGCCGTTCGGACGCCGCCAGCGGCGAGCTAGCCGAAAAACTCGCGTTGGGCGGCGGTTAGGCGAGGCGTAGCAGGGTCAGTCTGGCCTTACCGACCTTGCGATCGGCGTCGATGGCAAAGCCCGCGACATCGACGGTTTCGCCATGTCCGGTTTCGACCGACACCCAGCTGTCGGCACCGATCCAGCCAAGGCGGTGCAGCTTGTCGAGCGCGACGCTGGCGGCGCCGGTGGCATAAGGCGGGTCGAGCATCAGCAGGTCATAGGCGCGGGGCGCCGGGCCGAGGCCGAGGACCGAACCGGCGCGGACGTCGGCGCGTGCGGTCGCGCCCAACGTCGACAGGTTGCCGCGCAGGACGTCGAGCGCGTCGCGATCCTGTTCGGCGAACAGGCAGCGCGCGGCGCCGCGCGACAGCGCCTCGATCCCCAGTGCGCCCGATCCCGCGAACAGGTCAGCAACGACTAGCCCCTCGAAACTGCCCAGGCGACTCGTCAGCATCGAAAACAAAGTCTCGCGGGTGCGATCGGCGGTCGGCCGCGTCGCGTCGCCCTTGGGCGCCAGCAGCTTGCGGCCGCGCCATTCGCCTGAAATGACTCGCATCGCGGTCAGCCCATATGCCGGCGGAATTTGAACAATTCGTCGCGCGGCACGACGTCGACCGCGCCCATTGGCAGATCGCCCAATTCGAACGCGCCATAGCGGGTGCGGATCAGGCGGCTGACCTGCAAACCGAAATGTTCGAGCACCTTGCGGACTTCGCGGTTCTTGCCTTCGGTCAGCGTCATTTCGATCCACTGATTGCGTCCGGTGCGTCGCTCCAGATTGGCATCGATCTTGCCGTAACGCACCCCGTCGATCTCGATCCCCATCGCCAGCTCTTCCAGCTGTTCCTGGCTGATGTCGCCAAAGGCGCGGGCACGATAGGTGCGCTCGACCCCGCTGGCGGGCAGTTCGAGCTGGCGCTTGAAGGCTCCGTCATTGGTCAGCAGCAGCAATCCCTCGGTATTGTAGTCGAGTCGGCCGACCGGCATCAGTCGCGGCAGATCTTTAGGCAGCAAATCGTAAATCGTCTTGCGACCCTTGGGATCGCGCGCCGCGGTGATGCAGCCCGCGGGCTTGTGAAAGCAGTAAAGGCGGGTCGAGACGGGTTTGGCCACCGGATTGCCGTCGACGGTCAACCCGTCGAGCGAAGTCAGCAGCGGTGCGGGCTGGACGATAACGACGCCGTTCAGCGCAATACGTCCTTCCTCGACCATCCGCTCGACATCGCGGCGCGAACCGACCCCGGCGCGCGCGAGCAGCTTGGCGATGCGCTGCGGCCCGTCCTCATCGCGTTCGGCGCCGGCGGGTTTCGCCTTGAGCGCAGAAGCGACGCCGCGCGCAGCACGGCGGCCCTTCGGCGCATCGCGGTCGGCGGCGGACTTGGCGGCAGGCCGCGGCGCAGGGCGGGGAGGGCGACGGGTGGTCATCGGATCGGGTACGGCTTTCTGTCGGTATGCGAGCGATAGTGTTGCTCTGTGGCCACGCTCATAGCCGGAAACGTGTCGCTTCGTCGATGGGAAGCCGAAGCAATCTTGCACGAAGGAACCGAGCGCGTCATGGCGCCGTTAGAGGGAGACAATATGCTCTTCGCGTCCCGCCCGTCCTGCATAAAGCGGCTGCTGATCATCGAGGATGATCCGCTGGTCGCGTTCGACAACGAGCGGACGCTGAAACACAGCGGATATGACATCGTCGCGACGGTCGATTCGGGCGAGGCCGCGGTACCGATCATCGCCGATGAACAGATTGACGCGGTGGTGCTGGATCTGGGCCTTGCCGGGCATATGACGGGACGCGAAGTTGCCCGGCTGGCTCGCGATAGGGGCATCGCCGTACTGCTGGTGACCGGGCAGTGCCCCGATGACGCCGCCGACATCGCCGTCGCTTGTCTGGGCAAGCCGCATAGCGCATCGGCGCTTGTCAGCGCGTTGCGCGCCGTCGAAACGATGACCTGTCAGAACAAGATGCCGCGCAAGGTCAGCGGGCTGGTCACCTATTGGCGACCCGAGGCGGCGTAACCCGCACGGCTGGCCGCGGACGCGGCAAATACCCGCTTCCAATTTGACCCCAAGGCATTAGGCCTTGGCGCCAAGCACAGAACCGCTCGCCAGCGGTCCGCGGGGAGCACAGAATGTCCGTCGACTTTATCCGTTTTCTCATTTTCGCCGGTGTCCTCGCCGGACTGGTCGTCGTCGCGCTCGCGGTTCCCGCCTTCCGTCCCTATCTGCGCAAGAATCCGGCGGTCGCTTTTCTCCTCGGTATTTCGAGCGGTTTCCCCTTCACGCTGATTGCCGCCACCATGACCTTCTGGCTGGCGAAAGTCGGCTTCACGCCGACGGCCATCGGTTTCGCGGTGATGGTCGGCATTCCCTACACGATCAAATTCCTGTGGGCGCCCATCGTTGACAAGGTTCCCCTGCCGGTTTTGACCAAGGCGCTGGGCCAGCGGCGAAGCTGGCTGTTCCTTGTCCAGTTCTTCCTTGTCATCTCGATCTGGCAAATGGGCGCGAGCGATCCGCAGCCGGACGATTATCGTTGGTTCCTATTCTGGGCGGTCGTCACGGCGTTTTTCTCGGCAACGCAAGATATCGTCATCGACGCCTATCGCATCGAAATCCTGGAAGAAGACGAATTTGCGCACGGTACCGCGACGAACCAGTTCGGCTATCGCACCGGCAATTTGATCGCGGGCGCCGGGACGATCTATTTCGCCTCGCAGGAAGGGTTGGGGCTTGGCTGGGCGATGGCCTATGGCCTGACAACCCTCTGCGTCGTACCCGCCGTCATCGGTGCCTTCTGGGCCGGTGAAGGCAAATTTGTCGACAGGTTCAGCAACGCATCGGGCATGAAGCCCGGCCAATGGCTCGTCGAAACCGTGGTCAATCCGTTTCGCGAGTTCCTGACCCGCGATGGCGCGCTGATGATCCTGCTGTTCATTCTGGTCTATAAGGTCGGCGATGCCATGGGGCAGGCCATGCTCGGCCCGATGATCGTCGACCTGAATTTTGCCGATCTCGACTATATCACGGCCAACAAGATCTGGGGCTTTGCTGCGCTCATTGTCGGGTCGGCGTTGGGGGCACCATTCGTGCTGTGGCTCGGTATGGGCAGGGCGCTTCTGGTTTCGGTGCTGCTGATGATGTTTTCGAACCTGATGTTCATGGCGCTATCGATCGCGGGTAACAGCTACTGGATGCTCGTTGCGGCGATCGTCACCGAAAATATCACCAGCGGCATCGGCCTGACCGTCGTCGCGGTCTATCTCTCCGGATTGTCGAACATCGCTTATACGGCGACGCAGTTTGCGCTGCTCTCATCGGTAGCGGTGATCGGGCGGACCTTCATGGCCGGCCCCGCCGGCTATGCCGCGGAGAAGCTTGGCTGGACCGGCTTCTGGGGGCTGACGGTGCTCGCCGCGATACCCGGCATGATCCTGCTGTGGATGATGTGGCGCAAAGGCTATGTGGTGCAATCGATCCGCCAGAGCGGCGCGGTCGAGATCGACGAAGGCAAGCTCCGCAAGCCCGTCGGTGCAGCCCGCATCTTCGGCTTCGCGCTGATCGTCGCGGGCGTCGTCGGTGTGCTGCTGGCCAACCAACTCGAACTGGCATCGACCATCATGTACGCGTCGCTCGCCGCGCTCGTCGCCGGGGCGCTGCTGGCGTGGAAAGGTCCGGCACCTAGGGTGGCGTAAAGGGGTTCGGGGAGCGCGGTAAAACCAGCACCTTAATCCCGTTCGTGTCGAGCGAAGTCGAGACACGCGAAGGCCGCGCTATCCATGGG
>JAFAGN010000118.1 GCA_023422695.1 Pseudomonadota bacterium | reverse complement strand
CGGTCCCCCTCCCCATCGCTGCGCGACAGGGAGGATCAGTTATCGTCAAAAGCGTCAGCGCCGCCGATCTCTTGCCCGTCAACCAGCAGGCCCGCGCCGGGGACGTGGTTGAACTCTATGCGGATACCGTCCGGATCCTCGAACAGCACCGAATAATAGCCGGGCGCCCACGGTTCCTCCTGCGGCGGATGGACGATCTCGATATCATGCCGCTCCACCAGAAAGGCATGGACAGCATCGACCGCGGCGCGGTCGCGCATTCGGAAACAGGCATGGTGGAGCCCCGGCGCGCCCTGGTCGAAACGCTTGCCGGCGTTTTCGGGGCTGGGCGTGCGAATGCCGATCGCGGTGCGGCCGCCGACGCCGTAGAGCATCTCATCGCTGTCGAGCACGAGCTTGAGCCCCAGATAGCCGATCATGTCGCGCCAGAATGCGGTCGAGCGCGCGAAGTCCCCCGCGGTCAGGATGACATGCGCGACGCCGTTCAGGTCGGTCATTTGATCGCGGCGAGGGTGTAGAGAAATTCCGCGAACCCCATCGTCGCGTCGACCAGCCCGGCGACTTTGGGATTGGTCGAATCGATCAGATAATATTCGTCGGGGGCGTGCGCGCCCGATCCGTGGCCGGTGCCGAAATGCCCTGCCGGGATCGACACCGGCGGCGCGGTGAAGGTCGCGCCGGGCCAGCTGCCCGCGAGCCGCGCGTTGAGGTTCGTCGCGACCCCCATCTGCTTGTAGGTTGCCAGCGCGGTGCGGATCAGGCGGCTGTCCTCGGCGACCTCGGTCGGGTCGTAACCGCCCGACACATTGACCTCGACATCCTTGAAGCCGTGCTTGTCGAGATGCGCACGCAGCTTCTGCGTCGCCTCGGCGCGGGTCTGGTTGGGGACGAGGCGGAGGTCGAGCTTGGCGACCGCGCGGCCGGGCAGGATCGTCTTGCCGCCCGGGCCGGTATAGCCTGCGACCAGCCCCTCG
Organism: Pseudomonadota bacterium; assembly: GCA_023422695.1. GTDB lineage: Bacteria > Pseudomonadota > Alphaproteobacteria > Sphingomonadales > Sphingomonadaceae > Sphingopyxis. The sequence goes on along the minus strand of JAFAGN010000118.1, from coordinate 15,529 downwards.
ATGTTGACCGTCGGTTCCTGCGCGAGGCGGATCAGCGCGTCGTCATAGGCAAGGTTGTCGATCCAGTGGGTGACGCCCAGCGCGGCCTTTTGCTGCGCTTCGTCGCCCGCCTTGGCGGCTTCGCGGATCAGGCTCTTTTCGCGCTCGGTCAGCGGGCGGACATTTTCGAACCAGCCCTCGATCGCGGGCTTATTGCCATCGGGGGTGACGAGCGTCTGGAGCGCCTGCACCAGCCGCCACGCGGGCGAATCGACCATCGCCTTCAGGCTGGAATGGACGTCGCCTTTGGGGCCGCGACCCCATTTCTCGCCGCTCGCGACCAGTTCGAGTTCGATGATGCCTTTCGAGCCCAGATTGACGGTGACATTGCCGTTCTGGCCCTGCGAGGCGAAGGGGATGAAGATGCCGTCGCATTTCTTGAGCGCGGCGAGGATGTTGGGCTTCGTCGCGATCTGGCGGAAGTGCGGCGAGCCGATTTCTTCCTCGCCCTCGCACACCAGCACGATGTTCACCGGCAGCTTGGCCTTGGCGGCCCGGATCGCGTGGAGCGCGGCGAGGAAGGCGGCCTCCGGTCCCTTCTGGTTCACCGCGCCGCGGCCCATGATCGCCTGGCCAAAGCCGGGGCGGTCGACCATCCGCCCTTCGAGCGGCGGCGACGACCATTCGGCGGGGTCGAATTGTTTCACATCATACATGAAATAGATGCCGAGCGTGCGCGGGGCGCCGACGTCGATCGTGCCGAAGACGCCGGGATGGCCATCGGTCGGGACGATCTCGACATTGCTGAACCCTGCGTCGCGCGCGAGTTCGGCCATATAGGCCGCGCCCTCGGCCATGTTGCGGTTTTCGGCGGCGATCGAGGGCAGGGCGATCCAGTCGCGGATACGCTTGATCGAAGCGTCCTTGCCGACTTCGGCGGCCTTGCGGATCGCGGCGCTCTGGCTGCTGGCGGCGAGGGCGGGGAAGGGCGCCATGACCGCAGCGCCCGCGCCGAGCATGGCGGCGCCGCGAATCAGGTCGCGGCGGTTCGGTCGGTCGACGTTACGGAAATCCATGGTGCTTTCCCCTGCGGTGATGATGCGCGGGGAGTGTTGGCGGATTACAGATAGAAGGCAAGCATCGCTCGCGGGATGCCTTGGTCAAGCCGCGTTGCGAACCGCGTAAATGGCCGGGCGATAGCGCGGCTCGGGCGGTGCTTCGCCGCGTTCGGCGGCAACATCAAGCCACAACCGCATCGCGATTTCGATCTCGCGCGCGGCTTCTTCGGCCGTGGCGCCATGCGCGCTGCAATATTTGAGGTCGGGCACGTCGGCGATCCAGCAATTGTCTTCGGCCGACCAGAACAGGTTGATGTGATAATGGATGTTCATGGCTTGATCATATCCAGTCCGTTGCTGTCGATCATATCAAGCAGTTGCCGGATTTGATAGGGCTTGGCGTTCTTGCCGCTCGGCTGGAGATTCAGATTGCCCGGCACATCGGGGTGCTGAAAGATATGGTGGCTGCCGTTGGTGCGCTTCAGGACGAAGCCGAATGCTTCGGCGATGCGGCACAAGTCCTTGAAACTGGCGCGGCCGCTCAAGCGGATGCGGGTGTAGAGTTTGGCGATGCTGGTCACGAGCGATGCTCCGTTTGAAGAGCATCACTCGTAAATGACGGGGCTACGGCGCTCGAAATTAAATTTCTGCAATCGTCCGCGGTCGGTGCTTTCAAACCCCCGCCAGCAACCCCTCATCCTTGATCCGCTGCTGCCACAGCTTCGGCGCGTTGACGTGGACGTTCTGGCCTTCGCTGTCGACTGCCACCGTCACCGGGAAGTCACTGACCTCGAACTCATAGATCGCCTCCATGCCGAGGTCGGCAAAGCCCACCACCTTGCTGCCTTTGATCGCGCGCGCCACCAAATACGCTGCGCCGCCGACCGCCATCAGATAGGCGCTCTTGTGCTTGGCGATCGATTGCGTTGCGGCGGGGCCGCGTTCGGCTTTGCCGACGCAGGCGAGCAGGCCTTGCCCCAGCATCATGTCCATGAACTTGTCCATGCGCGTCGCGGTCGTCGGACCGGCGGGGCCAACGATTTCCTCGCCGACCGGATCGACCGGGCCGACATAATAGATGACGCGGCCCTTGAACTCGACGGGGAGCTGTTCGCCCTTGGCCAGCATGTCCGCGATGCGCTTGTGCGCGGCGTCGCGTCCGGTCAGCATCTTGCCGTTGAGCAGCAAGCGGTCGCCCTGTTTCCAGCTTGCGACCACTTCGGGGGTCAGATTGTCGAGATCGACGCGAATCGCGGCCTGGTCGGGCTTCCAGTCGATCTGCGGGTAGTCGGCGAGGACCGGCGGCTCGAGGAAGGCGGGGCCGCTGCCGTGGAGCGTTACGTGGGCGTGGCGGGTGGCGGCGCAATTCGGGATCATCGCGACGGGCTTCGAGGCGGCGTGCGTGGGCCAGTCGGCGATCTTGACGTCGAGCACGGTCGCAAGGCCGCCGAGCCCCTGCGCGCCGATGCCGAGCGCGTTGACCTTTTCATACAGCTCGATGCGGAGTTCCTCGGTCGGGTTCGACGGACCGCGCGCGAGGAGTTCGGTCATGTCGATCGGGTCCATCAGCGACTGTTTCGCCAGCAGCATCGCCTTTTCGGCGGTGCCGCCGATACCGATGCCGAGCATCCCCGGCGGGCACCAGCCGGCGCCCATCTGCGGCACCATTTCGAGCACCCAGTCGACGATCGAGTCCGACGGGTTCATCATCTTGAACTTCGACTTATTCTCGCTGCCGCCGCCCTTCGCGGCGACGTCGATCACGACCTTGTTGCCGGGGACCATCTCGACGTTGAGCACCGACGGCGTGTTGTCCTTGGTGTTGACGCGGCTGAACGCCGGGTCGGCGAGGATCGAGGCGCGGAGCTTGTTTTCGGGGTGGAGATACGCCTTGCGCACGCCCTCGTCGACGACCTGTTGCAGGCTGCGCGGGCTGTCCAGGCGGCAGTCCATGCCCCATTTGATGAAGACGGTGACGATGCCGGTGTCCTGGCAGATCGGGCGATGCCCTTCGGCGCACATGCGGCTGTTCGACAGGATCTGCGCCATTGCGTCCTTCGCCGCGGGCGACACTTCGCGCTCATAGGCGGCGCCCAGCGCGCGGATATAATCCATCGGGTGAAAATAGCTGATGTACTGGAGCGCGTCGGCGATGGTTTCGATCAGGTCGTCTTCGCGGATGATCACGGTGTTCATGTGCAGCCTTTCGCCCTTTGTCGGGATTCGCGGTTTCCCTAGACCCGCATCGGCAGCGTGGAAAGGGGGTCAGGCGTGGCCCAAATCGACGAGCGGCCGTTTCTGGACCAGCGCCCGCCAGCTTCCGACCGCGGCGAGCGCGAGCAGCAACAGCCAGCCGCCCGCCGCCGAGGGGATCAGCGCCCAGGCGAAGGCGGCGGGAGTGATGATCGCCATCACGGTCGGGATCGCGGCGAGGATCGCGACGGTGCCGAACAAGGCCCACCAGCGACCGAGCTGGGTCGCCGCGGCGCCGATGACGACGTTGGTCGCGGCGAGGAGGAGGAACTTTGCGGCCACCGGATAGGGCAGGCTGGCCATCGCGGGCGAATAATCGCCTGCGGTAAAGGCGGCCTGGATATCGAACAGCAGCCAGTTTTCATACGCGTCGCACAGCGCCGCGGCGATCGGCAGCGCCGCCGCGGCGAGCAGCGGGCGCAGGCGCAGTTCGCGCCACAGCGCCAGACAGCCGCTGGCGAGGAAGCCCGCGTAGAGCAGCATATAGACATAATCCTGCTCGTTCCCGGCGCGCATCGCGGCAAGCCGCGTCACTTGCTGCGGATCGGTGAAGAATCCGAAGATCGCCTCGAGGTCGGCCTGACTGCCGGCGAATTCGAACGCCAGCACGGGTGGGCCATAGCCTGGCGCGATGTCATGGCCGGTCGGCGGCAAGACCTGACCGAGATGGAGGCCGAAGAGCAGGGTCGCGATCCCGAAGCCCAAGGTGACGAGCCACCATCGCGTCGGTGCAAGCGGGCGTTCCCGCTGCGCTTCGATCCATTGCTGAAACCCCCCGGCCATTACTGGCGCTTATCCCGGTCGCACCAGCCGCTGCTCTCCGGCGAAAGCCGGAGCCCAGGGCGTCATCATGCGACGCTTGCCTTCTACCGCCCTGGACCCCGGCTTTCGCCGGGGAACGGCCTTTCTCTGCTCAGGAATTGAGATGCCCGGCGCGCCGCGGCGGCTCACCTTATTGGCACTCGGCGCATTTGCCGCGCACTTCGATCACCGGGCGCTCGGCGGCAAAGCCCGTTGCGTCGGCCGCGGCGCGGACGCCGCTCGACAATTTGTCATTGTCGATATGGACCGCGCTGCCGCATTCGTCGCAGATCAGGAAGATGCAATCGTGCAGGCAGCCGGGGTGGCTGTTCGCGACAAAGGCGTTGGCGCTTTCGACGCGGCGGACCAGGTTGTTGGCGACGAAGAGGTCCAAGATGCGATAGACGCTGTTCGGCGCGACGCGCTTGCCGCGGTTCTTCGACACGATGTCGGCGATTTCATAGGCGCTGGCCGGTTTGCCGATCGCGGCGACGGCGTCGAAAATCTGCGCGCGCATGTCGGTCCATGCCTCGCCCGCGCCTTCGAGCGCGGTCTGCGCGGCCTTGGCGAGCGAGGCGCCGCTGGCTTCGACGTGCGGATGATCATGCTTGCCCATTGGCGGTTCCTTGCGCGCGGAAAAGCCCGCGCCAACTATGATCGCAATGTAGGCGGTTTAGGGGGTGTCCGCAAGCGGCGGACCGGTCCGTTCCGGCGCCGCGATCGGTGGCGTCGTCAGTGCCGCGCGCGGCGGTTGAGGTCGTGGCCCAAGGCGACGACGGCGACGCCGATCATGGTTGCGAGCACTTCGCTGCCGTCATGCGGCCGCGCTAGGGCGCCCGCCATCATGCCCAGCCCGAAGCTGCCGACCGCGAACGGCATCATATAGCCGTGGCTGAGCACCCCCGAGACGAGGGTGATGAGGGCAAAGCCGATCGCGATGATCAGCCCGATTTCGTGGAACAGGTGATTGTCGAGAAACACCCCGCCGACCGACGCGACCGACGCGAAAAAGATCGTCGTCGCCAGGCAGTGGACGAGGCACAGCCCCGACAGCCCCATCGCCAACTGGTCGCCCGACAGCGAGGTCAGCGGCCCGGACTCGCGCGCAGCCCGGATCATCGCGCCCAGGCGCGTCGATACAGGGGCAGGGCTGGCGACTTGGGTCACCCGATTCTCCGTTGGGGCAATTGCGATGCCGGATATGGCATAACATGACAGAGGTTACAACATTACATTGCGCGCCGGTCGCCGTTTAAAGCGCGGTCGGCTCAAGCCGCGCAGCGAAAAGTCTGCGATCGGGGATCAGGTCGGCGAGCGAATAGCCGTCGAGGCGGGTCAGGAAGTCGCCGACCGCCAGCGATAGCGCGCCTTGCAAGCCACAAGCCCCGGCCACCGGGCAGCCGTTGGTCTTGGGGTCGAAACATTCGACAAACCCGTCAAAGGCCTCGATCGAACGGACGACCGATCCGACGTTGATCTGATCGGCGGCGCGGGCGAGCGCCAGTCCGCCGCCGCGCCCACGCCGCGCCACGACATAGCCAAGGTCAGCGAGTTTGGCGGCGACCTTCATCAGATGATGCCGCGAAATCCCATAGGCATCGGCGATCTCGTCGACCGATAGCTGGCCGCCGCGCGTGGCCAGCATCATCAAGGTCCGGAGCGCATAATCGGTCTGGAGGTTGAGCCGCATTAAAGTTGCATATGGGATATTGCTTTGGAACGCAAAGTGCTTTAAAGAGTATTTCAAATACCACTTAAACGGAGCGAAGCGCGATGACTGCCAGCCCCCACGCCGCCCTGGCGCGCCAATCGAAGCGCGAAGCGGCCGAGGCGTTGAAAATCGACCCGGCTTTTATCCGGCACATGGTCGATGATTTTTACGCGGCGATTCGCGCCGACGACCGGCTTGGCCCGATTTTTGTCGCCCGGATCGCCGATTGGGACGAACATCTGGATCGCATGACCGCCTTTTGGTCGTCGGTGCTGCACGAAAGCGGCGGGTTTCGCGGCAATCCGATGGTCAAGCATATCGCGATCCCGGGCATCGAGCACGACGACTTCCTGCACTGGCTCGCACTGTTCGGCGCGACGCTCGATCGCATCGAACGCGACCCCGCGGCGACTGGGCTGATTATCGACCGCGCGCGGATGATCGCCGACAGCCTGTTGACCGGCATTCGCATCCATCGCGACGGACGCACCGACCTTGGCGCCATGAAAGGATTGAACGATGCTGGATGAAATGAACGTCTATGCCGCGATCGAGGCGCCGGAGCGCAGCGTGCATGAACTCGATACGCGCCCGTCGCCAGCCGTGCCGGTGCATCCCGCGCATAATGCGTTGCAGGTTCCCGCTGCGATCTGGCGGGCGATGTTCGGCTGTTACGGCATTTTCCTGGGCGGGCTGCTCTATGCCACCGGCCGCGATGGCGAGGCATTGTTCATGATCGCGATCAGCGCGGGCTACACCATCATGTATTTCGGCTTGAGCGGGGTGCTGATCGGCCTTGACGGGCATGGCGCGCGCGACGGCCGGATTGCCCCGGGCGGCGATCTCGATACCTGGACCGGACCGATGTCGCCCGGCGCGGTGGCCGGGCAAATCCTGACCATTCCGATCTGCCTGGCCATTTTCGGGGTCGTGATCGCGGTGATCCGGGCCACGGTGGGATGACCCACCAGCGTCTGCCCGGCGATTGCGAAGCCTATCGTCACCTTGGCCCCTTTACCGCGGCGACGCTGCCCGCCGGCCTACTTCGCGCCCATGCGCTGAAGCCGGGGTGTTGGGGGGTGTTGACGGTTGCTGCAGGGCGGATCGATTTTGTCTGGGAGGATACGCTCGACGAGCCGGTTCAACTGAACGCGGGCGGCAGCATCATGATTCCGCCCGAACGGCGCCATCATCTGGACGTCACCGGCGAATTCAGCCTGGCAATCTGCCTTTACCGCACGCCCGCGTTGTTCGCGGCGCCGGGCTCCCCGGCTACGCCTTAGCCGCGGCCCCTTCCTCCGCCCGCAGCGCCTTGCGGTCCAGCTTGCCGATCATCGTCTTGGGCAGGTTCAGCCGCACTTCGACTGCTTTCACCCGCTCGTGCTTGCCGAGCTGGGGATTGAGCCACGCGGCGAGCGCCTCGCCCGAAACCTCGAAGCCTTCCTCCAGCGTGACGAACGCCTTGGGTGCCTCGCCGCGATAGGCGTCGGGGACGCCCAGCACGATCGCTTCCTTGACCGCCGGGTGCTCGTAGAGATGCGCCTCGATCACGCTGGGATAAACTTTGAAGCCGCCGACCGCGATCATGTCCTTCAGCCGGTCGACGATGCGGATATAGCCGCCCTCCTCGACCACCGCGACGTCGCCGGTGCGCAGCCAGCCGTCCGCGGTAAAGCTGTCGAGATCGGCATCGGGGCGGTTCCAATAGCCCTGCATGATCTGCGGCCCCTTGACCGCCAGCTCGCCGGGCTCGCCATCGGGCGCGGCTTTCGTGGGGTCTTCCTTGTCGAGCAGGCGGATGTGCGTGGCGGGCAGCGGCTGGCCGATCGTTCCGGGGCGGACCGGGCCGTCATAGGGATTGGTCGCGACGACCCCCGAACTTTCGGTCAGGCCATAACCCTCGACCAGCGAGGCGCCGGTCGCGGCGGTGAATTTCTCGCGCAGCTCGGCGGGCATCGGCGCGCCGCCCGAAATGCAGATGCGCAACGAAGAGAAGTCGGTCTTGGCGAGATCGGGATGATCGAGCAGCGCCTGATACATCGTCGGTACCCCGGGCAGCGCGGTGGTCTTGGTGCGGGTGATCGCGGCGAGCGCCTGCCCTGCGTCGAAACGCGGCAGCATCGTGATGGTCCCGCCGTTGAGCACGGTGCGATTGAGGACGCAGGTGTTGGCAAAGACGTGGAAGAAGGGAAGGACGCCGAGGATGCGGTCTTCGGCGGCATGGTCGGGATCGATCGCATTCACCTGCCGCGCGTTGGCGGTGAGATTCTGGTGGCTGAGCTTGGCGCCTTTGGGCGTGCCGGTGGTGCCGCCGGTATATTGGATCAGCGCGATGTCGGTTTCGGGATCGATCGCCGCGGGTTCGGGGCGTGCATCATTGGCGATCAGCGCCGAGAAACGGATGATGCGCGGGTCGGTCGGCAATGGTGCGATCTCGGCGCGCTTGAACAATCGGTAGAGGATCGATTTGGGCGCCGACAGCCCCCCGGCGACCGAGCCGACGACGAGCCGCCGGAGGCTCGATCCGTCGAGCACTTTGAGCGCGGTGGGCAGCAGCGCTGCGGCGCTGACCGTGAACAATGTGTCGGTCCCCGAATCCTCGACCTGCTCCTCCAGTTCGCGCGCGGTGTAGAGCGGCGAGAAATTGACCACCGTCGCGCCGATCGCCAGCGCGCCATAATAAGCGGCGACATAATGCGGGACGTTGGGCAGGAACAATCCGACGCGGCTGCCCTTGCCCAGCCCCAGCTGTTGGAGCCCTTTCGCCACCTGCGCCGCGCCGCGGGCGACCTTGGCATAGCTGAAATGGCGGCCCATGAAATCGAGCATCGCCGCGTCACCGCGCCGCGCGACGCTGGCGGCAAGCATGTCGGGCAGCGACAGCGGCGCGAAAATCTGGTCCCAGGCGGCCGGGTGCTGATAATCGGTCGACCAGGAATATTCGCTAGGCATCGCCGGAAAAAATCCTCTCATTCTGATGGCTTTCCTGACACTAGGGTCAGTAAGCCAACATCGCAACCGGGCGCGCTTGCGGCGCGCGGTTGGCGCCGCTAGGCAGGGCCATCTTTCTCGCCAGGGGTTTTGCCATGTTGCAGCTGTCATCGCGCGTCGCCGTATCGCTCGCCATTCTTGCCGGTGCCGCGGCGCTGCCAGCGGTCGCGAAGGACAAGGCGCCGCCGCCGCGTCCGGCGCAGATTCAGGAGCTATACGCCTGCCGCGACATCGCCGATGCCGCCGCCCGCCTGGCCTGTTTCGACCGCGAAGTCGGCGAATTGTCGGCTGCCGATACGGCGCGCGAAATCACCTTTGCCGACCGCGCAACGATGAAAAAGGCGCGCCGCGGGCTGTTCGGTTTTTCGTTGCCCAATCTGGGCGGGCTGTTCGGCGGCGACGATGACGACAAGGACGATGTGGAAAAGATCACGGCGATCGACACGGTGATCGAGTCGGTTTCGATGGACCGGTCGGGCAAGTACCGGCTGACCGTCGAAGGCGGCGCAGTGTGGGTGCAGATCGACGGCGTCGGATCGGTTCGCGAACCGCGGGTCGGCGACAAGATCAACATCAAGGCGGCCGCGATGGGCAGCTATTTTGCGAAGATCGAGGGCCAGCGGCCGTTCCGCATGCGCCGCGAACGCTGACGCCGGTCGCGCATAGCTGCGATCGCCCAGGCGCCGATGCCGGTTAATGCTGCCATCCCCCGGCCGGGTGTCGGCACGTCGGCGTTCGTGTTGCTCGACGATGCGCGGACGCGCGGCGCGGTTCCGGCGCGCCTGTTCACCAACCCGGTCGACATAGTGACCGCCGAGAATGCGGACGACGTACCCGCGCTGCTCGACGCGATCGAACTTGCGCAGGCGCGCGGGCTCTATGCCGCGGGCTATCTGACCTATGAGGCCGGGCAGGGGTTGGACACCGCGTGGCGCCGTCCCACGGCGGAGGGTGGCGCGAGCGACGGCCCGCTCGGCTGGTTCGGCTTGTTCGAGAGCGTCGCGCGGATCGAAGCCGATGCGGTAGCGGAAATGCTACCCGATCCCGCGGCGGCGTGGATCGGCCCGGTGACCCCGCGGGTGACGCGCGCCGAATATCTGGCGGCGGTTGACGCGGTGCTGGCGCTGATCGACGCCGGCGACATTTATCAGGCCAATCTGACCTTTCGTGCCGAGGTGCCGGTGCTCGGCAATCCGCTGGCGGTCCACGCGCGGCTGCGCCAGACGGCGCGCGCGGGCTATGGTGGGGTGATCTGGACCGGCGAGCGGGCGATCGTGTCGCACTCGCCCGAACTGTTTTTCGCGCTGCGCGATGGGCAGGTGATGGCGCGGCCGATGAAAGGGACCGCGGCGCGCTTGGCCGATGCCGCGGCCGACGCGGCGGCGGCGCGCGCGCTGGCCGAGGATCCCAAGCAGCGCGCGGAAAATCTGATGATCGTCGACCTGATTCGCAACGACCTGTCGCGCGTCGCGGTGCCGGGGTCGGTCGCGGTGCCCGACCTGTTTCGCGTCGAGAGCTTTCCGACGATCCACCAGCTGGTGTCCGACGTCAGCGCGCGGCTGCCGGGCGGGGTCGGCGCGGTCGACGTGCTGCGCGCCGCCTTTCCCTGCGGGTCGATCACCGGCGCCCCCAAGGTGCGCGCGATGGAAATCATCGACGATCTGGAGGCCGGGGCGCGCGGCCTCTACACCGGATCGATCGGATTTATCGAACCTGGCGGCGATGCGGCGTTCAATGTCGCGATCCGTACCTTGGTCTTTCCGGATTCCAGCGACTTGCAAGGCGGCGTAAATCGCGCCACGCTGGGACTGGGTTCGGGAATAGTCGCCGACAGCCAGCCGGCTGACGAATGGCGCGAATGTCTGGCGAAGGGGGATTTTGTGGGAGCAGCGGGGGCGCGTTTCGACCTGATCGAGACCATGTTCTTTGACCCCGTCGAGGGGGTGCAGCGGCTGGAGGGGCATCTGGCGCGGATGAAGGCGAGCGCCGAACAGCTCGGCTTTGCGTTCGACCGCCACGGCGCGCGCAACAGCCTGCAATCGGCAACATTCCGGCTGCGCAGCGCGGCGCGGGTGCGGATGCGGCTGGCGCCGTCGGGGGCGCTGGCGGTCGAGGTGTCGCCATTGCCGCGGCTGGCCGAGCTGCCAGTCCCGGTCGCGGTACGGCCCGCGCCGATGGCTGCGGATGATTTTCGCCTGGCGCACAAGACCAGCCAGCGCGCGGCTTATGACGAAGCGCGTCTGGAAAGCGGCGCCGCCGAGGTCGTGTTTGTCGACGAGCCAGGTTTCGTCACCGAAGGCAGCTGGAGCAATGTCTTCGTCGAACGCGACGGCCAGTTGCTGACCCCGCCGCTGGCGTTGGGGCTGCTTCCCGGCGTGCTGCGCGCCGAGTTGATCGACAAGGGGCGGGCGGTGGAATCGCATCTGCGGCTGGCGGATCTGGCGGATGGTTTCTTCATCGGCAATTCGCTGCGCGGGCTGATCCCGGCGCGGTTGGCGGAGGCTGGCGATCGCGACTCTTAACCATAGCCCTGAGCCTGTCGAAGGGCGCCTAACCGTGAAGCGCCCTTCGACAGGCTCAGGGCTACGGAATTGGGCTACGGAATTTGTTGGCGCTGCATAGCTAATTTATCCCACGCTGCGCTTGCGAATTCGGGACGGACGCTTTAGGCGCGGCCCCGCGCAATTTCCTGTCAAATCGCCGCCTGTCCGCGCAAGCCACGGAAAGAAGTCTGATGTCGCTGAAGCCGCATATCTCCGCCGCCCTCAACCGTATCCAGCCGTCGGCGACGCTCGCGATGACCGCGCGCGTATCGGCGCTGAAAGCCGCGGGCGTCGACGTGATTGGCCTGAGCGCAGGCGAACCCGATTTCGACACCCCCGATTTCGTCAAGGAAGCCGCGATCGAGGCGATCCGGGGTGGCCAGACCAAATATACGTTGGTCGACGGCACGGTGGCGCTGAAGGAAGCGATCCGCGGCAAGTTCCGCCGCGACAATGGGCTCGACTTCGGGCTCGACCAGATTTCGGTCAATGTCGGCGGCAAGCACACGCTGTTCAACGCGCTGGTCGCCACCGTCGACAAGGGCGACGAGGTGATCATCCCGGCGCCCTATTGGGTGAGCTATCCCGACATCGTCGCCTTCGCGGGCGGCAAGCCGGTGATCATCGAGGGCAGCGCAGCGCAGAATTACAAGATCACCCCGGCGCAGCTCGACGCCGCGATCACCGACAAGACGCGCTGGGTGATGCTCAACTCGCCGTCGAACCCGTCGGGCGCTGCTTATTCGGGCGAAGAACTCGACGCGCTGGGCGAGGTGATCCGCCGTCACCCGCATGTGATGGTGATGACCGACGATATGTACGAGCATGTCTGGTACGCCGACTTCGAATTCACGACCTTCGCGCAGCGTTGCCCCGACCTGATCGACCGCATCCTGACCGTGAACGGCTGTTCGAAGGCCTATGCGATGACCGGCTGGCGCATCGGTTATGCGGGCGGCCCGGCTTGGCTGATCAAGGCGATGGGCAAATTGCAGTCGCAATCGACGTCGAACCCCTGTTCGATCGCGCAGGCCGCCGCTGCGGCGGCGCTCGGCGGGCCGCAGCAGTTCCTCGACGACCGCAATGCGGCGTTCAAGAAGCGCCGCGACATGGTCGTCGCGATGCTGAACGACGCGCCGGGGCTGGCCTGTCCGACCCCCGATGGGGCGTTCTATGTCTATCCCGATGCGTCGGGCTGTATCGGCAAGACGACCCCCGACGGCAAGGTGATCGACAGCGACGAAGCGCTGATCGACTATTTCCTTGATAGTGCCAAGGTGGCAGCCGTGCATGGCGGGGCGTTCGGCCTGTCGCCTGCGTTTCGGGTGTCTTATGCGACGTCCGAAGCGGTGCTCAAGGAAGCGTGCGTGCGCATTCAGCAGGCGTGCGCGGCGCTGCGCTAGATCGGTAACACTTTAGTTGCCGTCATTGCGAGCGGAGCGAAGCAATCCAGAGCGGTTTTGCCTTCCTTGGATTGCCGCGTCGCTTCGCTCCTCGCAACGACGATTCTAGCTATCGTCATCCAACCCCGAGTTGCGATGCAACGCCCGCGCAACATTTCTGTACCGACCGGTCTTGTAATGCCGGTCGCGGCCCCTATCTGAAGCTGAACGCCGGTTAAGCGCCCGGTTCACCGGATAGTAAGCCATCCTGTTTAGGGTGACGGACATCACTGCACGGTTGGTCGGGGCGCGCCATATCGTCGGTGTAACCAAAGCGGTTTCCGCCGCGAACGACATAAATGTAAAAAGAGGCTCCCCATGCTCAATCTCTTCCGCTCCGACTGGTTCCTGTCGATGCTCGCCGGTTTTGCGATCGGCGCCACCTACATCGTGCTGAACCAGCCGACGCTGCCGATCCCCGCATGACGCAAGGCCGCGGCGCATTGTCGGGCCGCATCGTCGCGGCGCTGGTCGCCGGGTCGATCGTGGCGCAATGCGCCCCGGCGCAGGCCGAAAGCGTCGTCAAGCTGCCTGCTGCTACGGTGGATCCGGCGGTCAAGGCAAAGCGCGCGACTGCGGTGCTCGCGGGCGGGTGTTTCTGGGGAGTCGAGGGCGTCTTTGCCCATGTGAAGGGCGTGATCTCGGTCGAATCGGGCTATCATGGCGGCAGCGCTGCAACCGCCAGATATGAGCTGACCCATGACGGCAAGTCGGGGCATGCCGAGGCGGTACGGATCGTTTATGACCCGACGGTGGTCAGCTATGGCACGTTGCTGCGGGTGCTGTTCTCCGTCGTCGCCGATCCGACGCTGAAGAACCGGCAGGGGCCCGACGTCGGTTCGCAATATCGCGCCGCGATCGTCCCGCTCGACGCCGCCCAGCGCCAGGTCGCGACCGCCTATCTGGCGCAGATCGGCAAGGGGCGCTATTTCGACAAGCCGATCATCGTACCCGTCGAAAGCTACAAGCGTTTCTATCGCGCCGAGCCCAATCATCAGGATTTCATGCGCCGCAACCCGTCGAACGGCTATATCGTCCGCTGGGATGCACCGAAGCTGGCGGCGCTGAAGCGGCTGTTTCCGGGCATCGTGCGCACCGTCCCCGCGCCCTGATCGCGGCGCGGTTCCCCCACTCGTCGCGCCAGAGGATTCATTCGTCGCAAACGACTGGCCCCCATTGCCCGCCTGCGAGAGCAGATGGTTCGGGGATTTTGTACAAGTCGCAGGTTGCGGGGTTTTCATGAAGTTTGCGTTATCGGGTCGGCCGCTTCTCGCCATGACGATGAGCGCGGCGGTGCTCGCGGGGTGCGTCAGCAGCGCTGCCGTCGTCCCCGCCCCGCGGACCCAGACCGCAACGCCGCGACCGGCCGCCACGCCGCGTCCACCCGGGTCGGTGACCGTGCCGATCGGCCAGCCGGTGCGATCGACGATGCCGCGCCCCGCTGGCCCGCTCGATCCGGGTTTTCGTCGCCCGCCCGCGGGCCTTGCCGAACGTATCCATTTCCTGTGGCGCGGCTTTCCGGGCAAGACCGGCATCGCGGTGCAGCGGATCGACGGCGAATGGGCGATTGCCGAGCGCGGCGGCGAATTGTTCCCGCAGCAGAGCGTATCGAAATTCTGGGTCGCGCTGACCGCGCTCGATGCGGTCGATCAAGGCCGTCTGCGGCTCGATCAATCGGTGCGGATCGGTCCCGAAGACCTGACCCTTTTCTATCAGCCGCTCGCGGCGCGGGTGCGCAGCGAAGGGTCGGTGACGATGACCGTGCGCAGTCTGATCGAAACTGCGATCACCCAGAGCGACAATACTGCGAACGACAGCCTGCTGCGCACGGTTGGCGGGCCGGGCGCGGTGCGCGCCTATATCGCCAAAAAAGATCTGGGCGCCATCCGGTTCGGCCCCGGCGAACGGCTGCTGCAAAGCGGCATTGCCGGAATGGGCTGGCAGCAAAGCTATTCGGTCGCGCGCAATTTCGAGGCGGCGCGGTCGGCGCTCTCCCCCGCGACGCGCCGCACCGCGATGGACAATTATCTGGCGAACCCCATGGACGGCGCCAGCCCGACCGCGGTCGCCAGCGCGCTCGCGCGGCTCGCCCGCGGCACCTTGCTGTCGCCCGAATCGACCGAATATCTGCTCGGCGTGATGAGCCGCACCAAGAGCGGCCCGAAGCGGTTGAAGGCCGGGCTGCCGCCCGGTTGGAAATTCCTGCACAAGACGGGGACGGGCCAGAATCTGAACGGCATGACCGCGGGCTATAACGACATCGGGATTGCCACCGCCCCCGACGGCACCCGCTATGCGATCGTCGTGTTCATGGGCAGCACGACTTCGCCGATCCCGGCGCGCATGGCGCTGATGCAGGCGGTGTCGAGTGCGGTTGCCGAATTTCATGGGAAATAATCATTGATGCGCATTGCTGTTCTGTCGCTGTCGCTGCTCGCGCTGACTGCCTGTGCGACCCCCGAAGCGCGGCTCCGCACCGGGCTGGTCAACGCCGGACTGTCGCAGGCGATTGCATCGTGCATGGCCGAACGGATGGTCGACCGGCTGTCGCTGCTCCAGCTCCGCCGCCTGGGTTCGCTGTCGACGCTGAAGGACAAACGGATGAGCGATCTGTCGCTCAATCAGTTCCTGCACAAGGTCCGCGCCCTGAAAGACCCGGAGATATTGACGGTGACGACCAGCTCGGCGGCGCTCTGCGCTTTTCGCTAAAACCACCGCCGTCATCCCGGCGAAGGCCGGGATCTCGCCGGT
>JAFAGN010000057.1 GCA_023422695.1 Pseudomonadota bacterium | reverse complement strand
GCCGGCCGGGGCCGCCCGGGGGAGCGGTTGTTGCAAGGGCGGACGGGGATGGCGTGGGGAGGCTGACGCAGCGCCCTTTAGTTCAGCGCATCGTTGATCGTTGTGAAGATATTGGCGAGGCTGAGGCCGAGCATCTGGAAGGCGATGAGGCTGGCGAGTGCGATCAGCGCCGCGATCAGGCCATATTCGATCGCGGTGGCGCCGCGCTGGTCGGTGCGCAAATTGGGTCTGGTCATGCTTGTTCCCGCTGGTGTCTGGCGCGTCGGTCCCGGGCGCGGATTTAAGTGGCTGAACCGCAACAGGATATCGGCGGACGCGGTTAATGCGGCGGCAGGTACGGCGCGGGCGAATTTTTCGCTTTCCTACTTAACCAAATGGGTTCAATTGTGTCTTGATTCATTCCAAAGTGATTCGGGAGGTGGAGCCATGGGGCGGTTGGTGGAGCGGGCTTCTTGGGATACGGCCGGGATTGCAGAGGGTGGTGTTACGGCCCTCCCCGCTGCGACTAGCGAACAAGTTCGCAAGTCTCGTGGCCGGAGCCACGAGTCTCCGACCACCCCCTCCCGCGAGCGGGAGGGGCTTACTCTGCTTATTCCGCCGCCTTCTTCGCCTTGTCCGCCTTTGGCTTGCCCTTGCCTGCCTTGGGCGCAGCCGACACGATTTCGAAGGCGAGCGGGTTGCCGACATGGGCGTCGTCGCCGGTCTTCATCTTCACCTTGACCTCGCCGCCATGGACAAGCTTGCCGAACAATAGTTCCTCGGCGAGCGGCTGCTTGATCTTTTCCTGGATCAGGCGGCCCATCGGGCGCGCGCCATAGAGCTTGTCATAGCCCTTGCCGGTCAGCCATTCGCGCGCCGCATCGTCGAGCTGGATGTGGACGTTGCGGTCGGCCAATTGCAGCTCGAGTTCGAGAATGAACTTGTCGACGACCCGCGCGACGACCTCGGGCGGCAGATAGCCGAAGGGGACGATCGCATCGAGGCGGTTGCGAAATTCGGGCGTGAACATGCGCTTCACCGCCTCTTCCTGGACATCCTCGCGCGTCGACTGGCCGAAGCCGATCGATTCGCGCGCCATGTCGCTGGCGCCCGCATTGGTCGTCATGATCAGGATGACGTTGCGGAAGTCGACCGTCTTGCCGTGGTGATCGGTCAGGCGGCCATTGTCCATCACCTGCAACAGGATGTTGAACAGGTCGGGATGCGCCTTTTCGATCTCGTCGAGCAGCAGCACGCAATGCGGGTTCTGGTCGATCGCATCGGTGAGCAGGCCGCCCTGATCATAACCGACATAGCCCGGGGGCGCCCCGATCAGGCGGCTGACCGAGTGGCGCTCCATATATTCGGACATGTCGAAGCGCTGGAGCGGGATGCCCATGATCGACGCGAGTTGCTTGGCAACCTCGGTCTTGCCGACGCCGGTCGGGCCGCTGAACAGATAGTTGCCGATCGGCTTTTCGGGATCGCGCAGGCCCGCGCGCGACAGCTTGATCGCCGATGACAGCACCTCGATCGCGGTGTTCTGGCCGAACACGACGCGTTTCAGGTCGGTTTCGAGGCTCGCGAGCGTCGCCTTGTCATCGCTCGACACCGATTTGGGCGGGATGCGCGCCATCGTCGCGATCACGGCCTCGATCTCTTTTGCGGTGATCGTCTTTTTGCGCTTCGACGGGGCGACCAGCATCTGCATCGCGCCGACTTCATCGATCACGTCGATCGCCTTGTCGGGCAATTTGCGGTCGTTGATGTAGCGCGCCGACAGGTCGACTGCGGCGTTGATCGCGTCCTGCGTGTAACGCACCTGGTGATGCGCCTCGAACGCGCTGCGCAGCCCTGCGAGGATCTTCTTGGTATCCTCCAGCGTCGGTTCGACCACGTCGATCTTCTGGAACCGGCGCAGCAGCGCGCGATCTTTTTCGAAGTGATTGCGAAACTCTTTGTAGGTCGTCGAGCCAATGCAGCGGATCACACCGCCCGACAAAGCGGGCTTCAAGAGGTTCGACGCGTCCATCGCGCCGCCGCTGGTGGCACCCGCCCCGATGACGGTGTGGATTTCATCGATGAACAGGATCGCGTGCGGCAGCCCTTCGAGCTCGGTGACGACCTGTTTCAGCCGCTCCTCGAAATCGCCGCGGTAACGCGTACCGGCGAGCAGCGCGCCCATGTCGAGCGAATAGATGACTGCGGGCAGCAGCACCTCGGGCACGTCACCCTCGATGATCTTGCGCGCGAGACCTTCGGCGATCGCGGTCTTGCCGACGCCGGGATCGCCGACATAGAGCGGGTTGTTCTTGCTGCGGCGGCACAGGATCTGGATCGTGCGGTCGACCTCGGCGCTGCGGCCGATCAACGGGTCGACCTTGCCGCCCTTCGCTTTCTCGTTGAGGTTGACGGTGAACTGGTCGAGCGCGGTTTCCTTCTTGGACTTGCCGCCCTCCTTGTCCTTCGCCTCTTCCTTTTCCTCGGGTTCGGCCTGCACCGCGGGTTTGCCGCCCTTGCCGACGCCGTGGCTCAAATAGGAGACAGCATCGAGGCGGGTCAGATCCTGCTGCTGGAGGAAATAGACGGCATAGCTTTCGCGTTCGGAGAAGAGCGCGACGAGGACGTTGGCGCCGGTCACCTCGTCCTTGCCCGACGACTGGACGTGCAGGATCGCGCGCTGGACGACGCGCTGAAAGCCTGACGTGGGCGACGGGTCGCTGTGTCCCTCGACCTTCAGGCTGTCGAGTTCGGTGTCGAGATAGTGAACGACCGCCGATTGCAGTTCGCCCGTCGCGACGCCGCATGCGCGCATCACTTCGGCGGCATGATCGTCGTCGATCAGCGCAAAGAGCAGATGCTCGAGCGTGGCATATTCATGGTGGCGCTCCGAAGCGGCCTTCAGCGCGTTGTGCAGGGTCTTTTCGAGGCTTTCCGAAAAGGACGGCATGGTCTTCATCTCCTTGCGGGGACCAGGCCGGGGAGAGCGGCCCCCTTAGAAAGGCAACGTGGCGATGCCGCCGCCCCACCGCAAGGGAAAAGCGGATAGCTTTGTGAAATTACGATGACGGGGGTTGCGTTGTGGTTAACGGGGCGTTGATATATTCGTGCGCGCTGGAGCAGCTTTCGTCCGACGTTGTGGATGCTACGAACCAATGGGTGGCGGCGGTGTGCTTGCGGGTGGGGAGCTGTTCTTGCTGATCCTCCCTGTCGCGCAGCGATGGGGGAGTCGCAGACGGCGCGTAGCGCCAGCGGGACCGTCCGCGAAGCGGATGGTGGAGGGGCAGCGACGTCGGCGCCATAGCCCCTCCGTCAGCGCTTCGCGCTGCCACCTCCCCATGGCTACGCCACGGGGAGGATCGCTGTCAGCAATCGGTCGTTAGCCGCCGTCACCGTCGTCCGCTTTATCCACCATATCCATGAAATCCCGCGCCGTGTTGCGCTCGCCCTCATCCTTGAACGCGACGTCCAAATCGGGCGCGACGCCGAGCATGTACATCAGCGCCCACAGCGCGAAGCGGCGGCCGGGGTTGGTTTCGAGGCCGAAGTCCACGCGCATGCGTTCGGTGCCCGCGGCATGCGCCTCGGGGTGGATCGCCGACAGGTCGGCGGTACCGAAATAGCGGCGGAGCTGGTCGTCGAAATCCATGCCGCGCTTTTTGGCTCGTTTTGTTTGATTGGCAAGCGACCCGGCTAAACGCATCTCCTAACCCCGTTCGTGCTGAGCTTGTCGAAGCACCGTTCTTCTTCTTGCGGGATAAAAAGAAAGAACGGCCCTTCGACAAGCTCAGGGCGAACGGGATCGAAGGTTTGCGCGGGGGTTCAGCAAAATCCGCCGAGCCGAAACCCGCCCGGTTGTCATTCGCGCGAGCCGCCGATAGGGCGGCGCCGGTGAGACAGGCATGAAAACCAGCATCGACATCGGGACCGACGCGGCGGGGCAGAGCGTGCGTATCGACGTGCAGGAACTGCTCGCTACCCGGCTGCTCGTGCAGGGCAATTCGGGGTCGGGCAAGTCGCACCTTTTGCGGCGCATCCTCGAGGAAAGCGCGTCGCTGGTGCAGCAGATCGTGATCGATCCCGAGGGCGATTTCGTTACGCTTGCCGACGCCTACAGCCATGTCGTGATCAACGGCGGCGACTATAACGAGCGCGAGATTGCGGCGATGGGCGCGCGGATCCGCGAACATCGCGCGTCGATCGTGCTCAGTCTGGAGTCGCTCGACATCGAGGCGCAGATGACCTGCGCCGCGGCGTTCCTCAACGCGCTGTTCGATGCGCCGCGCGAGCATTGGTTTCCGGCGCTGGTGGTGGTCGACGAGGCGCAGATGTTTGCGCCGAGCGTCGCGGGCGACGTGTCCGACAATGTCCGCCGCGCCAGCCTGTCGGCGATGACCAATTTGATGTGCCGTGGGCGCAAGCGCGGCCTCGCGGGCGCGATCGCGACGCAGCGGCTCGCCAAGCTCGCCAAGAATGTCGCCGCCGAGGCGAGCAATTTCCTGATGGGGCGCACCTTCCTCGACATCGACATGGCGCGCGCCGCCGACCTGCTCGGCATGGAGCGGCGGCAAGCCGAGGCGATCCGCGATCTGGAGCGCGGGCATTTCCTGGGCCTCGGCCCCGCGATCTCGCGCCGCCCGCTCAGCATCCGCATCGGCGCCACGCAGACCGCAACGCGGATGGGGACGCACAGCCTGATGCCGTTGCCCGCGGCGGCGGGCCACGACATGCGATCGATGCTGTTCACCGAAATGGAGGTGCCCACGGCGCCGCGCATGTTTGCGCCCGAGCCTGAGCCGGTTGCCGCGAGCGAAGTGCTCGAACGTATCGCGGCGGTCGAGGGGCTGCACGAGGACCGCGACGCGCCGGTCGTGCTCGACATCGTCGCGGCGGTCGAGGAGGCCGAGCAGAGCGACGCGGTGGTCGCCGCGACCCTTGCGGAGATGCTGGCCGATCCCGATAGCGCGTTCCAACCCGAAGCCTTTCTGTATCAGGATTTTTCGGTGCGCTGCCGGATGGCGAAGCTGAAAAAGGTGCCGCTCGACCTCGCCGCTTTTCGCCGCCGCTTTGCGCTGGCCAAGGGCGGCGTGTTCGACCCCGCCGAGCCGCGCTGGGCCGAGGCATTGCGCGTCGCCGAACGACTGCCCGACGACATGCTCGCGCCCTTTCTGCAGATTGCCCGCGCCGCGCTCGACGGCGAACCCTGCCCCGACGACGAAGTGCTGGGGCGCGCCTATGGCAGCCATTCGCCGGGGCGCATCCGGCGGCTGGTGGAGTATATGGAAAAGCAGGGCGCGATCGTCGTGCGGTCGGATTTCGGCGGACGGCGCTCGATCGGCATTCCCGAGCTGGGGTTGAGTACCGAGGCGGAGTAGGGCGACCCTCTCGTCGCCGCGACTGTCACATAAACCGTTCGTGCTGAGCTTGTCGAAGCACCGTTCTTCTTTCCGACGCAGAAAGAAAAGAACGGCCCTTCGACAAGCTCAGGGCAAACGGATGGTGGGAGCGGGCGCCAATTGCGCCGCCGCTATCCCTTTTTGAACAATGCGTCGGCGATCGCTTTGTGGCTTGTTGCCGCGGCGCGGTGCGCCTTGGTGCGTTCGATTTCGGCTTCGAGTGCCGCAATTCGGTCGTCGAGCTCGCTCACCGACAGCGGATCGAGCGGTTGCCGGGTCAGCGCTGCGAGCACATCGTCGCGGCGGCGGGGAAGGTCGTCATCGTCCATGGCCTATCCTCCTGAAAATCTTTGCGACTGTTGACCCGCGTCGCCCTACTGTCAATAAGGTCAGGCAGGGGCGGGGAATTGACGGGACCAGTGGGGGATTTTCTGACGTGACCAGCTTGCCGGAAAGCATGACCGCCATCGCCATCAGCGCGCCGGGCGGGCCCGAGATGTTGCAGCCGGAGCAGCGACCGGTGCCGCAGCCTGCGGCGGGCGAAGTGCTGATCCGCGTCGCCGCGGCGGGGGTGAACCGCCCCGACGTGCTGCAACGCATGGGCTATTACCCACCGCCACCGGGCGCATCGGATTTACCGGGTCTGGAGGTCGCGGGAACGATCGTCGCGGTCGGTCCCGGGGGCGATACCGAATTGCTGGGGCAGGCGGTGTGCGCGCTGGTCGCGGGCGGCGGCTATGCCGAATATTGCACCGCGCCGGTCGGCAGCTGCCTGCCGGTGCCAAAGGGGTATTCGATGGCCGAAGCTGCGGCCCTGCCCGAAACGGTGTTCACCGTGTGGCACAATCTGTTCGAACGCGCGTGGGTCAAGGAAGGCGACACGGTGCTGGTCCATGGCGGCACCAGCGGGATCGGGACGACCGCGATCGGCCTGTGCAAGCTGTTCGACATCAAGATTGTCGTGACCTGCGGCAGCGCCGATAAATGCGCCGCGGCGACGGCGCTGGGCGCCGATCTGGCGATCGATTATTCGACCGAGGATTATGTCGAGGCGGTCAAGGCCTTCACTGGCGGGCGCGGGGTCGATGCGGTGCTCGACATGGTCGGCGGCGATTATCTGCCGCGCAATCTGGCGTGCCTGGCCGAGGACGGGCGGCATGTGACGATCGCGTTCCAGCGCGGGATGATGGTCGAGATCGACATCGCGCATGTGATGCGCCGCCGCCTGACGCTGACCGGATCGACGCTGCGCGCGCGGAGCGCCGATTTCAAAGCCGCGCTGGCAGACGAAATCCACCGCATCCTATGGCCGCGACTGGCCGAGGGCGGCTGGAAACCGGCGATGGACCGGATTTTCCCGCTCGCCGACGCCGGCGCCGCGCACGCGCGGATGCAGGCGGGCGAGCATGTCGGCAAGATTGTCCTGGCCGGGACTTAGCCCGGGCAAAGTCCGCCGGGGCAGCCCGGCGACACCCGCGCGCGGTCCATGACTTCGCGGGTTCCGTCCTGCGCATCGCGCGCCAGACGATCGATGTCTTCGCGCGTCTGGCACGTCCGAATCACTTTTGCGAGCGACCCGGTCGTCCCCTCGCGCTTGCACACGATATAATAGCGGTGGTCTTTGGGCAGCTTTGCGTTGAATGCCCGGATTTCGGCCAGCGTCATCTTGGGCGCATCGGGGCGCTCGACCTCGGTGGCATCATTTGCCGAGACCGTACCGGCGCTCAACACCAGCGCGATGCTGCTGAAGATGGCGGCGCCCGACCTGATCGTTTTCATGATCTTCCGCTCCTGAAAATGGTTCTGCGGACAGGTGTTTCACAAATACACCGCCCGGGTCAACGGTGCAGACGCTAACGTCTTGCAAATCGTGCGGCAACGCCACCGCGGTACCGGTACGCTGATCGCGCCCGGCGATCATCGCGGATTCTGGCTGGCCTCTTGCCCCTTTGGCCAATCCGGTTTACAGCCGCGGCCATTATTCGGCCGCTCCGCGAGGGGCGGCCCTTTTATTTCCGCTTGGAGAAATCGCCATGGCCACCGCCGACGCCACCCCGCTGATGCCGCATGCGACCGCCGCTTGGCTGGTCGACAACACCGGCCTGACCTTTGCCCAGATCGCCGAATATTGCGGCATCCACATATTGGAAGTGCAGGCGATCGCCGACGAAACCGCCGCGACCAAATATACCGGCCGCGACCCGGTGCGCGCGCATGAACTATCGATGGACGAAATCGAAAAGGGTCAGAACGACCCCAATTACAAGCTCAAGATGAGCAAGCAGGCGCAGGACACGATCCGCCGCACCCGCGGCCCGCGCTATACCCCGGTCAGCAAGCGTCAGGACAAACCCGACGGCATCGCCTGGATCCTGAAGAACCACCCCGAAGTGTCGGACGGCGCGATCGGCAAGCTGATCGGTACCACCCGCAACACGATCGGCGCGATCCGCGACCGCAGCCACTGGAACAGCGCGAACATCGTCGCCAAGGATCCGGTGACGCTGGGGCTTTGCTCGCAGCGTGAACTCGACGCGCTGGTCGCCAAGGCGGCGAAAAAGGCGGGGATTGCCGCGCCGACCGACAACCGGTTCGAGGGTGACCGCGAAGCGCTGCTGGAAGAATTGCGCGCCGAACGCACCGCCGCCGCCGAAGCGCGCGCCGCCGAGGAAGCCGCCGAAGCCGACGGCGAAGCGTAAAGATGGCGGGCAGCGATGACGACCAGATTCCGGCGGCCAGCGGCTCGCCGGACGCTTCGCTGACCCAGGACGACAGTTTCACCGCGACCAGCCACGCCGGGCTGACCTATCCGTGGGGCGACGCCGCGCCGGGGGCGGGCGAGGCAATCCGCATTGCGCCGGGGATCAGCTGGGCGCGCATCCCGATGCCGGGGTCGCTTGGCCATATCAACAGCTGGCTGCTCGACGACGGCCCCGATGATGGCATCGCGATCGTCGACACCGGCATCTGCCTGACCATGTGCTCGGATGCATGGAAGGCGCTGTACGCGGGCGCGCTCAGCGGCAAGCGGATCACCCGCGTCATCGGCACCCATCTCCACCCCGACCATATCGGGCTGGCTGGCTGGATCGCCAAGAAACAGGGCGTGAAGCTGTGGATGACGCGCGGCGAAATGCTGACCGCGCGGGCGATCGTCGCCGATTCGTCGGACAGCGCGCCCGACGAGGTGCTGGCGCAATCGCGCGCCGCGGGCTGGGACGAGGCCGCGATCGAGGCGCAGCGGTCGCGCGGCTGGAACATGTTCCAGCGGATGATCTTCACCCTGCCGCGCAGCTATGTGCGGATCGAAGATGGCGACCGGCTCGACTTCGGCGCGCATCAGTGGCGCGTCGTCGTGGGGTCGGGGCACAGCCCCGAACATGCGTGCCTGTGGAACGAGCACGAGGGCGTGCTGGTATCGGGGGACCAGGTACTGCCGCGGATCAGTTCGAACGTGTCGGTCAATATCACCGAACCCGATGCCGATCCGCTGGGCGAATGGCTGGCGTCGATCGACAAATTGCTTGCCACCGTCCCCGCCGACGTGACCGTGTGCCCGGCGCATGGCGAGCCGTTCAAGGGGCTGCACGTGCGGTTGATGGCGCTGCGCGACGAGCATCGGATGCGGCTGTATAATCTGGCCGAAGCCGCGGCAAAGGCGCCGATGCGCGCAGTCGACAGTTTTCCGCTGCTCTTCAATCGCCCGATCGGCGAGCATAATCAGGGACTGGCGACCGGCGAGGCGCTGGCGCATCTGAAGCGGCTGGAGGTCGAAGGCCGCGTCAGACGCGAGGATCGCGACGGGGTTTGGTGGTACCACGGCGTGGCGTGAAGGCGCCGTACCGATGGTGGCTTTGGGGTGGGGAGCGGACGTTCCCTGAATCGTCGCCCCCGCGAAGGCGGGGGCCGCTAGCCGCCTTGCTCAGCGGCGTTGC
>JAFAGN010000031.1 GCA_023422695.1 Pseudomonadota bacterium | reverse complement strand
CCCCTCCGAGGAGCGCCCTTCGACAAGCTCAGGGCTACGGTGTAATTCGCATGAAGCAGCGCCTAAAATCCTGACCGGGCTTGTTTATTGGCGGCGGCCCCCGATATGCTGCATGGAACCAAGGTGCGACGAGCCGGGTTCAACCAAGGTTAAGTCGCGTCGGCGCAGTCATGGTATAAAGCGCCAAGAATGTGCGCCCCCGAATCACGGAGCCAAGACGATGAGCAACACCAAACTTCGCCACCGCGGCCTTCGCCGCTTGGGGCTTGCCGCGATGACCGGCGCCGCGCTGGCGCTCGCCGGCTGCGCGACCCCGTTCAAGGCCGATGTCGCGCGTTTCCAGACCCAGTTGCCGGCGCCGCAGGGTCAGAGCTTCGTCGTCGAGGCGAGCAACCCGGCGCTGGCAGGCGGGATCGAGTTCGGCCAATATGCCAATCTGGTCGCGGGCGAACTGACCCGTTACGGCTATCGCCCCGCGGCGCCGGGCGAACGCGCCGATCTGGTCGTGCGAATGGACTATGGCGTCGACAAGGGCCGCGAGCGCGTGGTGTCGAGCCCAAGCTTTGGCGACCCCTGGTACGGCGGTTACGGTTTCGGCCGCGGCTATTATCGCCCGGTGATCGTCACCGGTCGCGGCGGGCGCCGTTATGTCTATGGCTATCGCGACCCGTTCCTGTGGGGCGGTTTCGGACCGGGCTTTGGCGGCTATAACGACGTCAGCAGCTACACCGTCTATACCAGCGGGCTGAATTTGCAGATCAACCGCGCCGCCGACGGATCGCGCCTGTTCGAAGGCCAGGCCGAGGCACAGTCGCGCGACAACAATTTGCAGACGATCGTCCCCAATCTGGTCGAGGCGATGTTCACCGGCTTCCCGGGCAATTCGGGCGAGCGGGTGCGGATCACGGTGGCTCCGCCCGAAAAGGGGTGAAGCTGCTGCCAGGATGACGACACAGGCCCGCCTTTCGGATGATGGGCGGGCCTTTTTGTTTTGGCGGGGGGGGTGATGTCGGGTTGCGATCAAAGTTAGCGGGCGCCCCCGCGAAGGCGGGGGCCGCTGTCGGTTTATGCAGCAGCGCCGGAATAGGCGGCTAGCGGCCCCCGCCTTCACGGGGGCGACGGTATTGGTACATCCGCTCCCCACCCCAAAGCAGACATTCTGACGCCCTGTGGACAATCCCGGGGATAACCCCGGCATAATCCTGTGGATCAGCTGTTCAAACTGCGCCGGATCGCGGCGATTTCGGCGTCGAGTTCGCTGTCGGCGACGCGCAGCGCCTCGACGGTGCGGACCGCGTGAATCACCGTACTATGGTCACGGCCACCAAAACGGCGCCCGATTTCGGGGTAGGAGCGGGGGGTCAGTTCCTTGGCCAGATACATCGCAACCTGGCGCGGGCGCGCGATGGCGCGGACGCGGCGCTTCGACGCCATCTCGCTCTTGTCGAGCCGGTAGTGCGCGCACACCGCGCGCTGAATCTCGTCGATCGTGATCCGCGGCCGCGCCGTGCGGACGTTTTCGGCAAGCCGGTCTTCGGCGAGCCGGAGGTCCACCGTCGTCCCGGTCAGCGCGGCATAGGCGAGCAGTTTGTTCAGCGCGCCTTCGAGTTCGCGGATATTGCGGGTGAAATGCTTGACCAGATAGGCGACGACATCGCCCGGCACCTCGACCATCGGCATCGCCGCCAGTCGCTGACGAATGATGCGTTCGCGCAGATCGTCCTCGGGCGCCTCGATATCGGCGACCAGCCCGCCCGACAGCCGCGACAGCAGCCGTGCCTCGACCCCGTCGAGCATCG
Source organism: Pseudomonadota bacterium (assembly GCA_023422695.1). Taxonomy (GTDB): domain Bacteria; phylum Pseudomonadota; class Alphaproteobacteria; order Sphingomonadales; family Sphingomonadaceae; genus Sphingopyxis. The sequence continues at coordinate 8,714 of JAFAGN010000031.1, read as the reverse complement.
ACGGCGGGCGGTCGGCGGTGACGACGAGCCGCTTGCCCGCGGTCATCAGGTCGTCGATCGTGTGGAGCAATTCTTCCTGCGTCGAATTCTTGCCGATCACGAACTGCAGATCGTCGAGCAGCAGCAGGTCGGCGGCGCGCAGCCGCGCCTTGAACGCCATCATGTCGCCGCCGCGCATCGCGCCGACGAATTCGAGCATGAATTTTTCCGCGGACATCAGGATGATCGTCGCCGTCGGGTGCGCCGCGGCATAATCCTGCGCGATCGCCTGAAGCAGGTGCGTCTTGCCCTGGCCCGTACCCGAGCAGAGGTAGAGCGGGTTGAACTGCGGCGCTTCGACCATCGCCATGCGGCGTGCGGCATTGGCGGCCAGGATGTTGCTGCGCGCGATCACGAAACGGTCGAACGACAGCCGCGGATCAAAGCCGAGCAGCGCCGGATTGGCGGCCGGCGGGGGCGGGTCGAAGGTCGGCAGCGGCGGGCTGGCGAGGATCGCGGCGCGCTCGGTTGCCCCGGCACCGCCGCGCACGGTCACGCCGCGCACCGTCGGCAACTGCTGGCGCCAGGCGAGCTCAAGCCGGTCGCCAAAGCGTTCGTTGATCCAGTTGGCCGAAAAACGGCTGACGGTTTCGAGCGTCACCACGCCCGACAGCGTGCAATAATCGCCAAAGCGCACAGGTTTCAGCCAATGGTCAAAGGTGCGCACGCCCAGATCGCGGCGCAAGCCTTCGGCCACGCGCGGCCAGAGCGCCGCGGCATCGCCGCTCATCGCCCTGTCCTTTGCGTCATAGCCATCCCAATTCCCGCTGTCCGTCACGCCCGCTCTGCCCCCGCTGATCCCCCTGCCGTCAAAACCTTCGCGGAGCCGCTCCACACGCCGATTCGTCGCCTGCGCAGCGGCGCAAGCATCCTGCCCGGGACCGAAGGCCCGAAGAAGTGCGAATCATGTCGATGTGGCGGCCACCGGCGAAGGCCGACGACGCACCTGTCTAGTCAGGGCGACGCGAGTCGAGCAAGGGGCGGCCGTGTAAAAATACTGAAATAAAAATCTTGACTCGGCATGGGTAGCGGAATCACGTGAAAGCTATGTTTTCCTTCATTATTTCAGATACTTAGATGCGACATTCCGGTTACAGATCAACGAATCGCAGTAATTCCGCCACTTACCGCGCTGCAACACATTTGCCATCGTCCGGTCACAATCACCGGCACAAAAAAAGACCCGCGGGCAGATCGCCGACGGGTCTTTTTTGTTCCCTTTCGGGACAGAGTAGGCGGGCGATCAGCCGATCGCGTTGACGCTCTTGGTCAGGCGCGAGAATTTGCGCGCCACGGTGTTCTTGTGCAGCACGCCCTTGGCCACGCCGCGCGCCATTTCGGGCTGCGCCGCCTTCAGCGCGGTCGCCGCGGCATCCTTGTCACCCGCGATGATCGCGTTCTCGACCTTCTTCACCAGCGTGCGAATGCGCGAGACGCGATTCTTGTTCACGATGGTGCGCGCGGTGTTGCGGCGGATGCGCTTTTTTGCCTGCGGCGTATTGGCCATAAATTCCTCGGTTTCCAAACGGTCTAAGTCAGTCGGAGCACAGCGTCACCGGAGCAGCCGAATCGCGCGAAACGAGCGAATCAATGTCCGGATACGGCCGGTTCCGGAACGCCGGACCCTGCTCGAAGGGTGCGCCCATAGCCAGACAGCCCCCGCAGGTCAACCGCATTTCCGCCAAATCCGCCCGATTACCGCTGGCATTTGGGGCAATAAAAGGTCGAACGCCCGCTCTGGACGATCCGCGCGATGGTGCCCCCGCATTCGCACCCTTCGCCTTCACGGCCATAGACGCGCCAGTCCTTGGCAAAATAGCCGAGTTCGCCGTCGGGCTGCTTGTAATCGCGCAAGGTCGATCCGCCCGCCGCGATCGACGCCTCGAGCACCGCCTTGATCGCCGGGACCAGTGCCGCGAGCTTGGCGCGTGAGACGTCGGCAGCGGGCTTGGCGGGATGGATGCGCGCCATGTTGAGCGCCTCGCACACATAGATGTTGCCCAGCCCTGCGACGACCGTCTGGTCGAGCAGCATCGCCTTGATCGGCGCGCGGCGGCCCGCGAGCGCCCTCGCGAGATAGGCGGCGTCGAACGCGTCGGACAGGGGTTCCGGGCCGAGGGCAACGAAGGCCGGAAAGCCGGTCAGCGGATCACCCGCGACCAGATCGACCGACCCGAACCGCCGCGGATCATGGAGCATCAGCCGCTGCCCCGCGGCGGTGTCGATCAGCAGATGGTCGTGCTTGCCAGGCTCGCCCGCGCCGATCCGCCAGCTGCCCGACATGCCGAGGTGAAAAATCATATGGTCGCCGCGGTCGGTCGCGATGATGCCATATTTGGCGCGTCGTGACAGGCCGGTGACAATCGAACCCGTGAGCCGCTGCGCCAGATCGACCGGGAACGGGCGGCGCAGGTCGGGACGCAGCGTCGACACGCGCACCAGCCGCTGACCGGTCAGGTGCGGCATCAGGCCGCGGACGGTGGTTTCGACTTCGGGCAGCTCGGGCATATCGCGGATCGGGCTACGCGCCATTTGCTTGCGCTTCAACCCTTGGCTAAAGGCCGGTGCGACTTCGTTTCTCCCCCGCATCAAGGCGCGAATCATGACCACCCCCGATACTGTCAGCTTTGGCTATGAACAGGTTCCGGCGACCGAAAAGACCGCCAAGGTCGGTGAGGTGTTCAGCCGCGTCGCGCGCAAATATGACATCATGAACGACGCCATGTCGGGGGGCATGCACCGATTGTGGAAGGACCGTTTCGTGCGCCGGGTCAAGCCGCGCGCCGGCGAGACGATCCTCGACATGGCGGGCGGTACCGGCGACATCGCCTTTCGCATGGAACCGTCGGGCGCCAGCATCACCGTCGCCGACATCAACCCCGACATGCTGGGGGTCGGGATGGAACGCGCGGCGGAACGCGGGATCGATTCGCTGGTATGGTCCGAGCAGAATGCCGAGACGCTGTCTTTCCCCGACCAGTTTTTCGACGCCTATACGATCGCCTTCGGCATCCGCAATGTCACCGACATTCCCGCCGCGCTCAAGGAAGCGCACCGGGTGCTGCGCTATGGCGGGCGTTTCTTCTGCCTCGAATTTTCGACCAACGAATGGCCGGGGTTCGCACAGGCCTATGACGCTTATTCGCACCACCTCGTCCCCAAGCTCGGCAAGCTGATCGCGCAGGACGAGGACAGCTATCGCTACCTGATCGAATCGATCCGCCGTTTCCCGCCGATGCCCGAATTTGCAAAGATGATCGGCGCGGCGGGCTTCACCGCGGTGAAGGTCGAACCGATCCTGGGCGGGCTGGTCGCAATCCACAGCGGGTGGAGGGCGTGAGCGGACAGCATTTCCCTCCCCTCCCGCAAGCGGGAGGGGCAGCGAGACTTGCGAACTTGTTCGCTAGTCGCAGCGGGGTGGGCCTTTGCGCCGCCGCATGCTCGCTGCGCTCGCGCCCACCCCTAACCCCTCCCGCGTGCGGGAGGGGAACCGAGTGACCCGTCCCGTCACCCATATCCTGCGCCTGCTGAAATGGGGCCGCATCCTCGCGCGCCACGGCGCGCTGCGCGGGATCGAGACCGCGCCGCAGACCCCGCCGGGGGTCAAGCGGCTGTGCCGCATCGCACGCTTTGGTACCGTCCAGCCGAAAATCCCCGACTATGCCGCCGCCTTCCAGGCGATTGGCCCCGCCGCGGTCAAGCTGGGCCAGACCTTGGCGACCCGCCCCGACTTGGTCGGCGAAGACGCCGCGCGCAACCTGCTGAGCTTGCAGGACGCGCTGGCGCCGGTGGCGTTCGACCGCATCCGACAGGAAATCGAAGCAACCTTCGAGGCGCCGCTGGAAAGCATTTACAGCGAATTCGACCCCGACCCGGTCGGATCAGCATCGATCGCGCAGGTCCACCGCGCGGTGACCACCGACGGGCGCCAGGTCGCGGTGAAAGTGCGCCGCCCGGGCATCGACAAACAGTTCGCGCGCGACATCGAAACCTATGAATGGGCGGCCGCGCATCTGGAGGCGCTGGGCGGCGAAGCAACACGGCTGCGCCCGCGGCAGGTGATCGCCAATTTCCGCCGCTGGACCTTGCGCGAGCTCGACCTCCGCCGCGAAGCCGCGTCGGCATCCGAACTCGCCGATGCGATGGTCGGGGTGCCGACCTATGAGGTTCCGGCGATCGACTGGGACCGCACGACCAGCAAGGTGATGACGCTCGACTGGATCGATGGCATCAAGATTTCACGCCGCGACGACCTGATTGCCGCTGGTCACGACATGGAGGCGCTCGCCCGCAATCTGGTCCACGCTTTTCTACGGCAAGCGATCGCCGAGGGCTTTTTCCACGCCGACATGCATCAGGGCAATTTGTTCGTGAAGGCCGACGGCACGATCGCCGCGGTCGATTTCGGGATCATGGGGCGGATCAACCGGCAGGCGCGCTACTGGCTCGCCGAAATTCTCTATGGGCTGACCACGGGCAATTACCGCCGCGTCGCCGAAATTCATTTCGAGGCGCAGTACGTTCCCGATTATCATAGTGTCGAGGAATTCGCGACGGCGCTGCGCACGGTCGGCGAGCCGATGCGTGGCAAGCCGGTGAGCGAGCTCAGCGTCGGGCAGATGCTCGACGGGCTGTTCGCGATCACCCGCGATTTCGACATGCAGACCCAGCCGCACCTGCTGCTGCTGCAAAAAACGATGGTGATGGTCGAAGGCGTCGCGACGATGCTGAACCCGCAGATCAACATGTGGGACGTGTCGGGACCGTTCGTGAGGGAATGGATCCGGGGCGAACTCGGCCCCGAGGCCGCGCTCGCCGACGGGATCCGCGAACAGGGCAAGACGCTGGCGCTGATCCCCGACATCATCCGCCGCCTCGACGCGCAGTTGCCGCGCAAGGGCGCCGCGCCGCCCGCCCCGCCGCTGCCAGAAATCCCGCTGATGTGGGAACGAGGCGAGCGGCGCATGGGATGGCGTTATGTGCTGACGGCGGTGGTGGGCGCGGCGGTAGGTGCGGCGGCGCTCAACTGGCTGGGTTGAATTGGCAGCCAGATGCGCATAATTTATGCGCAAGGAGAATGGCGATGAACCGTCCAGCACGATTCGAAGGGCCAAAGAAGCCGACTAATGTATCGCTGAACGCCGAACTGGTGGAGGAAGCGCGTACGCTGGGCATCAACGTCAGCGAAGCGTGCCAGACCGGCCTCGCCGCCCAGGTAAAAAACGCACGCTGGGCGAAATGGCAGGAAGAGAATCGCGCCGCGATCGAAGCGTCCAACGAATATGTGCGTAAACACGGGTTACCGCTTGCCCGATATCGGTTGTTCTGATGGCGCAATTCGATGTGCGGCGCACTGTGGACGGCGGCCTTGTCGTGGACTGCCAGTCGGATCTACTGTGCCACCTCGATACCCGCTTTGTTGTACCGCTGCTACCGGCCAGCGACTTCGAGGTAGTGGCTCGGCGGTTCAACCCGCTCTTCGTTATCGAGGACGTCGAGTATGTGCTGTACACCCAGTTCGCGGCTGCCATTCCGGCACGTCAATTGAACGATGTCGTTACGAATCTTGACGATCAAAGCTTTGTTATCATCGATGCACTCGATGTGCTGCTCACGGGGGTTTGATGATGACAGCAAAACGTATCCTGCTCATCATCGGCGGCGGCATCGCCGCGTATAAATCGATCGAGCTCGTCCGCCTGCTCCGCAAGGCGGGGTACGTCGTGCGCTGTGTCATCACCCGCGCGGGCGAGCAGTTTGTGACGCCGCTGACGCTGGCGGCGCTTAGCGAGAATAAGGTCTATACCAACCTCTTCGACCTGAAGGACGAGGTCGAGATGGGGCATATCCAGCTGAGCCGCGAGGCCGATCTGGTTGTCGTTGCGCCCGCGACCGCCGATTTGCTGGCCAAGATGGCGGCGGGCATGGCCGACGACCTGGCGACCACGCTGCTGCTCGCGACCGACAAACCGGTGCTCGCGGCGCCCGCGATGAATGTCCGCATGTGGCTGCACCCGGCGACGCAGCGCAACGTCACGACGTTGCGCGGTGACGGTGTAACGGTGATGGCACCCGACGAGGGCGAGATGGCGTGCGGCGAGTTCGGGCCAGGGCGGCTGCCCGAACCCGCGGCGATCAAAGATGCGATTGATAGGGCGCTTTCTTCTCCCCTCCCGCTTGCGGGAGGGGTCGGGGGAGGGTCTGTTTCCTTCTCTCGCCGCTCTACCGACATGCCCTCCCCTAGCCCCTCCCGCAAGCGGGAGGGGGAATTGGACGGCCAGCCGGACTTTGCCGACGAGAACCACCGCCCCTTGTTCGGCCGCCGCATCCTGATCACTGCGGGGCCGACGCACGAGCCGATTGACCCAGTGCGCTACATCGCCAACCGGTCAAGCGGCAAACAGGGCTTTGCGATCGCCGCCGCCGCCGCTGAAGCGGGGGCCGAGGTGCTGCTGATCGCCGGTCCCGTCGACCTGCCCACCCCGCCCGGGGTGATCCGCGTCGATGTCGAAACCGCGGTCGAGATGGCCGACGAGGTGCGCCAAGGCCTGCCCGTCGATGCCGCGATCATGGTCGCCGCCGTCGCAGACTGGCGGGCAGCCGACACGGCCACGCAGAAGATCAAGAAGGACGGCAGCGGCGCGGTGCCGCCGCTTGCGCTGGCTGAGAACCCCGACATCCTTGCGGGCGTTGCCAAGAGCGCCGCGCGCCCAGCGCTGCTGGTCGGCTTTGCCGCCGAGACCAATGACGTCATCGCGCATGCCGAGGCCAAGCTGGCCAAAAAGGGCTGCGACTGGATCGTCGCCAATGACGTCGCCGCGGACCCGATGGGCGGCGAGAGCAACCGCGTACATATCGTTAGCAAAAACGGGATAGACAGTTGGGACCGGCTGCCCAAAGCCGCCGTCGCCCGAAAATTGATGGAAAAGATCGCCGATGAGCTCGATGCGCGTAGCCCCCGCCAGTCCGATTGAAATCCGCATCCAGCGGCTGCCCAATGGCGGCGGCCTGCCCCTACCCGCCTATGCCAGCGACGGTGCGGCGGGCATGGATGTCGTCGCCGCCGAATCGCTGACGATCCGCCCCGGGACGCGCCATGCGGTCGCGACTGGGTTCGCGATGGCGATCCCTGCGGGCTATGAGGTGCAGGTGCGCCCGCGCTCGGGCCTGGCGCTCAAGCATGGCATCACCTGTCTCAACACCCCGGGGACGATCGACAGCGACTATCGCGGCGAGGTGAAGGTGATCCTGGCCAATCTGGGCGAGGATAATTTCGAGGTGAAGCGCGGCGACCGTATCGCGCAGCTGGTCCCGGCGCCGGTGCAACGCGCGAGCTTTGCCGAGGTGGCGACGCTCGACGAAACGGCGCGCGGCGCGGGCGGATTCGGTTCGACCGGGGTCGAGAGCGAGCCCGTCGACGAAACCGCCGATGCCGAAGGGCTGGCGTCGCTGTCGGGCATCAAAACCCGGCGATCGAGTGAGTAATTGCTGAACGACGCCGAACTCGACCGCTATGCGCGCCAGATCATCCTGCCCGCGTTCGGCGGCGCCGGGCAAACGAAGCTGAAGGCCGCGCATGTCGCGATCGTCGGCGCGGGCGGCATTGGTTGCCCGGCGATCACTTATATGGCGGCGGCGGGGGTCGGCAGGCTGACGATTATCGACCATGACGTCGTCGAATTGTCGAATTTGCAGCGCCAGCCGCTGTTTTCCGATGGCGACATCGGCGCGCGCAAGGCCGAGGTGGCGGCGGATGTGGCGCGGCGGATCAACCCGCATGTCGAGGCGGTCGCGGTGCCCACGCGGTTGGAAGAGGCAAACGCCGCGGCGCTGCTGACCGGTGCGACGCTGATCCTCGACGGCTGCGACAATTTCGCCACCCGGCTGGCGGTCAACCGCGCTGCGGTCGCCTTGCAGGTTCCGCTGCTCAGCGCCGCGATCGGCGCGTTCGAGGGGCAGGTCGCGCTCTACGAAGGCTGGTGCGCGGACAGCCCGTGCTACGCCTGCCTGGTCGGTGACGATCCCGACCGGCCCGGGATCAACTGCGCCGAAACCGGGGTGATGGGGGCGCTCGCAGGCATGATCGGGACGATGGCGGCGCTGGAGGCGGTGCGCGCGCTAAGCGGCTGGGGGTCGGCCTTGACGGGGCGCCTCGCGATCATCGACATGCTCGATCGGCGCTGGCGCGAGGTTGCGGTGCCTAAGGATCCGGAGTGTCCGATATGCCGAGGCTGAACATCATCGTCGCATCCGCCGATGGCGAGCGCTTCTACGCCGCGCTCGAGGCGGCGGCGGCGGCGGCGGCGCTGGGGGGCGCCGCCCGAATTTTCCTGCAGGGACCAGCCGCGGCCTTGCTGCGCACCCCCGTCGCCTTTGCCGGCGATGCGGCGCGGCGCGCGGCGGGGCAGCCTGACCTGGTGTCGCTGATCGCGGAGGCGATGGCGATGGACGTGCGGCTGATCGTCTGTCAGTCGGGCATGGCGCTGGTCGGCATGAGTGCAAGCGATCTGGTACCGCAGGTGCGCACCGGCGGGCTGGTGAGCTTCATGGCCGAGATCGACGAGGCGGATCGGTTGGTGGTGTATTGAATAGTTGATCCTCCCTGTGGCGAAGCCATGGGGAGGGGGACCGCGCCCGCAGGGCGTGGTGGAGGGGCAGCGACGGCAGCCCCGGGG
>JAFAGN010000129.1 GCA_023422695.1 Pseudomonadota bacterium | reverse complement strand
CTGAAGGTCGGGCTGACCTTTGCGACCTCGATTCCCGCGGCGGTGATCTCGATGGCGCTGCTGCGCTATATGGCGGGCTCGACGATCCTCGAGAATAATATCGTCCAGACGATCGCAAGCGCGGCGGGCACGCTCGCGGCGATCATCTTCGTGCTCCCCGGGCTGGTGATGGTCGGCTATTGGCAGGGGTTTCCGCTGATTGGGACCACCGCGATCACGATGCTGGGCGGCATCTTGGGTGTGCTCTTCTCAGTCCCGCTGCGCCGCGCGCTCGTCGTCGACTCGGATCTTCCCTATCCCGAGGGGCGCGCCGCTGCCGAAGTGTTGCAAGTTGGCGCGGCGAGTGCCGAGGGCGCGGCCGAGAATAAGGCCGGTTTGTCGGCGCTGCTGTGGAACAGCCTGGTCGCGGCGGGATTTACCCTGCTCACCCAGATGAAGCTCGCCGGCGCAGAGGTCGCGCGCTGGTTCGCGGTCGGTACCGGCGCAACCGGGATCGCGGGCGGACTAGCGTTCGCATTGTTCGGCGTCGGTCATCTCGTCGGCCTGTCCGTCGGCATAGCGCAGCTCGTCGGTCTGGTTACGGGCTGGTGGGTGTTGCTGCCGATCCTGACGCAAGGCGGCGCGGGCGACGCCGAGACACTGGCGAATACGGTGTTTCGTGCTGACGTGCGCTTTTTTGGCGCAGGGGTCATTGCGGTCGCTGCGATCTGGACGCTCGTCAAGATCGCCGGTCCGGTGGTCGGCGGCATCCGTTCGGCGATGGCGGCCAGTCGCGCGCGCCAGGGCGGACAGGTGCTCGCGATCGAAGAACAGGATATGTCGATCAACTGGGTGTTCGGCGGTTCGCTATTCCTGATGTTGCCAATCGGTATTCTACTCTGGTCCGAGCTGTCGGGCGGTCCGCTGGCGGGTGCGTCCTTTGCGCTGATCGCGGGCGCGATCCTGTTCATCGTCATCGTCGGGCTGATGATCGCGTCGGTCACCGGCTATATGGCGGGTTTGATCGGGGCGTCGAACTCGCCTGTTTCGGGCATCGGTATCCTCGCAATCATCGCCTCGTCGCTGCTTCTGCTCGGCCTGCTCGGTCGCGGCGGCGGCGAGGCCGAGGTGAGCGCGATGGTCGCCTATGCGTTGATCGTTACCGGGCTCGTCTTCGGCATCGCGACGATTTCGAACGACAACCTCCAGGATTTGAAGACCGGCCAGCTCGTCGGGGCGACACCGTGGAAGCAGCAGGTCGCACTGATCATCGGCGTGATCTTCGGCTCGCTCGTCGTGCCGCCGGTGCTCAATGTGCTCAACGAGACGGTGGGCTTCGTCGGCGCGCCGGGCGCCGGACCGAACGCGCTCGCGGCGCCGCAGGCGGGGCTGATCTCGTCGCTGGCGCAGGGCGTGCTCGGCGGCGACCTCAACTGGACGATGCTGGGTTATGGCGCGCTCGCCGGGGTGGGTTTCATCCTCGTCGATGCGATGCTCGGCCGTGCGGGCAAGCTCCGGCTTCCCCCCTTGGCGATAGGCATCGGCATCTATCTGCCGATGGCGGTGATCCTGCCGGTCGTGATCGGCGCGATCGGCGGCTGGTTCTACGACCGCTGGGCGGCGAAGCGGCCGAATGCGAACTTCGCGCATCGTATGGGCGTGCTGACCGCGACGGGGATGATCGTCGGCGAAAGCCTGTTCGGCGTGCTTTATGCGGGCGTGGTAGCGGGAACGGGCAGCGACGCGCCGCTCGCGGTGACCGGCGACGGCTATGCGCCCTATGCACCGTGGGTCGGGCTGATCCTGTTCGTCCTACTCATATGGGCAAGTTATCGGCGTACACGCGCGATGGTTGCTGCCACGCCCTGACAAGCACGGCTTGCCCTACGGCGCTGGCGCGGCTAAAGGCGCGCACCTGATAGCTGTGCCCGGCGGGCGCCGCTTTGCTCTTTCCATCCTTGAACTGTGAGTGTGCGCGATGAAAATCACCGGCGTTGAAATCCGTCCCGGCAATATTATCGAATATGAAGGTGGCATCTGGAAGGTCACCAAGATCCAGCACACCCAGCCGGGCAAGGGCGGGGCTTATATGCAGGTCGAAGCCAAGAACCTGATCGACGGCCGCAAGCTCAACAATCGTTTCCGCAGCGCGGACACGGTCGAGAAGGTCCGTCTCGACACCAAGGATTTCCAGTTCCTCTATGCCGAGGGCGACGACCTGGTGTTCATGGACAAGGACAGCTTCGAACAGATCAACATCTCGAAGGAAGTCGTCGGCGAAGCGCACGAGTTTCTGCAGGACGGCATGGATGTCGTGCTCGAGCTCTGGGAAGAGCGCCCGATCTCGGTCGAACTGCCCGAAACGATCGAAGCAACGATCGTCGAGGCCGACGCGGTGGTGAAGGGCCAGACGGCGTCGTCGTCGTACAAGCCCGCGATCCTCGACAATGGCGTGCGCGTGATGGTGCCGCCGCACATCACGAGCGGAACGAAGATCGTCGTGCATGTGTACGACCGCGAATATGTTCGCCGCGCCGACTGATGGCGAGGATCGTCACCGACGCGCGGAGCTTTCGGGCCGACCGTGCGTGGGGGGCGCGCGATCTCGCCGAGATCGAAGGCGCCAGCGTCCGTCTGCATTGGACGGACCAGCCTTATAAATGGCATGTCAACGACGGCGCCGAACTGTTTTGCGTCATCGCCGGTAGCGTCGACATGTATTATCGAGAGGCGGGCGAGGAGCATGTTGCGCGCCTCGACGCCGGCGACATGTTCGTGGCCGATGTCGGCGACGAACATGTGGCGCATCCGGTGGGCGAGGCCCGCATTTTGGTCGTAGAACGTAAGGGATCCGTATAGTGGCCGTATCGGGCATCATCACCGTCATGGAACGCGCCGCGCGCAAGGCCGGCACGAAGCTGCGCCGCGATTTCGGCGAGATCGAGCATCTGCAGGTGTCGCAAAAGGGACCGGCGGATTTCGTTTCGAAGGCCGATCAGGCCGCCGAACGCACCCTCTATGATGAACTCGGCCGCGACCGTCCGGGCTGGGGCTTTGTGCTCGAAGAGGGCGGGGTGATCGAGGGTGAACCCGGCAAGCCGCGCTTCATCATCGATCCGCTCGACGGCACGTCGAACTTCCTCCACGCGATCCCGCATTTCGCAATCTCGATCGCGGTCCAGGAACCCAAGATCGGCGGCGGCTGGGGCGATATTACCTCGTGCCTGATCTATCAGCCGGTCACCGACGAAAGCTATTGGGCCGAGCGCGGCCGCGGCGCGTGGCTGCACGATCGGCGTCTGCGCGTGGCATCGCGCCGCCATCTCAACGAATGCCTGATTTCGACCGGCATCCCGTTCATGGGCCATGGCAATATGGCGCAGTGGAGCCGCATTTTTGGTGCCGTCGCGCCCGAAGTCGCCGGCATCCGCCGCTTCGGCGCCGCCAGCCTCGACCTCGCATGGGTCGCGGCGGGCCGTTATGACGGTTTCTGGGAAAGCGATCTCAAGATCTGGGACGTCGCAGCGGGCATGTTGCTGGTGCGCGAAGCCGGCGGTTTCGTCAGCGATTTCCGCGGCGGTGACCGGTCGGTCGAACGCAGCGAATTTATCGCGGGCAGCGCCGCGGTCCATTCCAAGCTGCAAAAACTGATTGGGGGCGCCCTGCGCAACGCCTGAACCTTAAATGGTCATCCCGGCGAAGGCCGGGATCTCGACGTTGCGTAATGAGCCGCCGCTGAGATCCCGGCCTTCGCCGGGATGACGAATTTGGCTATTTCTCGAAAATATACTCGCGGAAATTGTCCATCAGCGTCGCCCAGGTGTTAAAGGTTTCGCCGACATTTTCGCGCGGGATGCCCGCGAAATCCAGGTCGACGTCCATTTCCAGCACCGGGTCACCTTCGTCGTCCTTGTACGCCCGCGCGAAACGCTTGTCCTTGTTCCACTTGTTCAGCTTGTCGAGCGAGGTGTCCTTCGCGTCGTTGAACCCCATATAATATTGCAGCGTCTTGCAATTTTTGTTGTCGTCGTCGCAGTTCATGAACAGCACGAGGAACTTCAGCCCATTGCGATTGCTTTCGATATAGGGGTTCTCGTCAGCCTTGGTGATCAATGTCGCGGGCCAGCCCTGCGACTCGACAATCGCCTCGATTGCCTGCGGATTTTTGGCATTCACTAGCTCGGCCTGCGCCGGATTGGCGGCCAGCGCCGCGGTGGCTGCGGCAAGCGTCAGTGCTGCACCGAAAATTCTGTTGGTCATGACGGTTCCCCCTGTCGAACTGCGCGATCCGCGCGCGGTCATTTTGCGCCCTTTCTCGCGGCGTATCACAGCGATAGGGGCTGTCACCAGCACCCATTGTGCTTTTGGTCACTGGCCGCGCGAAAATCATACCCGCAGCGCTTGCGACCGGCGGCATGCTGGCCTAAAGCGCCCGCATAACGGGTGGCAAACACCTCAAAACAAGACTGCGAGCTCCCATGGTCGATCTGACGCAATATCTGCCGATCCTGATATTCCTGGTCATCGCGGTCGGGTTGTCGTCGGCGTTCGTGTTCCTGCCGATGGGCGTGGCACGGCTGACCGGCGCGCACAAACCCGATCCCGCGAAGCTGACCGAATATGAATGCGGTTTCCCCGCGTTCGAGGATGCGCGCAGCCAGTTTGACGTTCGCTTTTATCTGGTCGCGATCCTGTTCATCATCTTCGATCTGGAAGCCGCGTTCCTGTTTCCGTGGGCGGTCAGCCTGGAAGAAATCGGCTGGGCAGGGTGGGCCACGATGATGATATTCCTTGCCGAACTCGCGATCGGCCTTGTGTATGCGTGGAAGAAAGGGGCGTTGGACTGGGAATGAGCAGCTCGATCATCCTGCCGCCCGGCCAGATGCCGGTTGCAAGCCCTGTCGCTCCGGGGACAAATCCCGGACTTATGCCAGTGGCGCCGGGGACAAGCCCCGACGCGGCATTTTTCGACGATCTCAACAGCGAGGTCGGCGACAAAGGCTTTCTCGTCACCTCGACCGAGGATCTGTTCAACTGGGCGCGCACCGGCTCGCTCTGGTGGATGACCTTTGGCCTCGCCTGCTGCGCGGTCGAGATGATCCACGTCAACATGCCGCGTTACGATATGGAGCGCTTCGGTGTCGCGCCGCGCGCCAGCCCGCGTCAGTCGGACGTGATGATCGTCGCGGGCACGCTGTGCAACAAGATGGCGCCCGCCTTGCGCCGGGTTTACGACCAGATGTCCAACCCCAAATATGTCATCTCGATGGGCAGCTGCGCCAATGGCGGCGGCTATTATCACTACAGCTATTCGGTGGTGCGCGGCTGTGACCGCATCGTGCCGGTCGACATCTATGTCCCCGGCTGCCCGCCGACTGCCGAAGCCTTGCTCTATGGCGTAATGCAGTTGCAGCGGAAGATCCGCCGCACCGGGACGATCGAACGCTGATGGCCCACGCTGCTCCCCTGATCGCGCCGCGCGCAACCTTGGCGGCCGAGCTGAAAACGCTGCTTGGCGCCGACCTGCTGGCGCATGACTTCGCTGCCGATGAGGACAGCATCACCGTGGCGCGCGACGCGATCGCCGGGGTGATGATCGCGCTGCGCGATAATCTGGAATATCAGCAGATGATGGAAATCGCCGGGGTCGACTATCCCGACCGCGCCGAGCGCTTCGAGGTCGTCTATCATCTGCTCAGCGTGACGCGGAACCACCGTCTGCGCGTCCGCGTCTCGACCGACGAGGCGACGCCGGTACCGACGATCGTTTCGGTGTGGCCGAATGCCGGTTGGCTCGAGCGCGAGGTGTTCGACATGTATGGGGTGCTGTTCAGCGGCAATCCCGACCTCCGCCGCATCCTGACCGACTACGGGTTCCAGGGGCATCCGCAGCGCAAGGACTTTCCGCTGACCGGCTATACCGAGCTGCGCTACAGCGAAGAAGACAAGCGCGTCGTCTATGAGCCGGTGAAACTGGCGCAGGATTTCCGCAACTTCGACTTCCTGTCCCCATGGGAAGGCGCCGACTATGTGCTGCCGGGCGACGAAAAGGCCGGCGGCACGGGCGAAGCGCCGGGCAAGGGCGCGCCGACGCCGATGACGTCGAAAGAGGTCAAGGCCGCCGACGATAAGGCGAAGGCACCGCCGCCGCCGACCCCCAAGACCACCGACAGCCCGGCGCAGACGGGCGCGGGCGCGAAAGCCAACAAGGCCGCGTCCAAGACGAGCCGCGACGGCGCCAAGGCGACGAAGGCGGCAAAGGCCAAGACACCTGCCACCGAAAAGGCAGAAAAAGCGCCCGCCAAGCCGCGCGCGCCGCGCAAGCCCAAAGCAGGAGGTGACGCATGACCGACGCTCCTCAGGTGAAGCACCACGGCAGCGACATGTTCGAAGGCTATCCGGTCGACACCGCCGATACCGCGGGCGATCAGGCCGTCACCAACTACACGATCAACTTCGGCCCGCAGCACCCCGCGGCGCACGGCGTGCTGCGCATGGTGATGGAGCTCGACGGTGAAATCATCGAACGCGTCGACCCTCACGTCGGCCTGCTGCATCGCGGCACCGAAAAGCTGATCGAGTACAAGACCTATCTGCAGGCGCTGCCCTATTTCGACCGGCTCGACTATTGCTCGCCGCTCGGCATGGAGCATAGCTATGTGCTGGCGATCGAAAAACTGCTCGACCTCGAGGTTCCCGAACGCGCGCAATATTTGCGCACCTTGTTCGCCGAGCTGACGCGCATCTGCAATCACATGCTCAACATCGGGTCGCACGTTATGGACGTCGGCGCGATGACGCCGAACCTGTGGGTGTTCGAGCTGCGCGAGGATTGCCTGAACTTCTTCGAGCGCGCCTCGGGCGCGCGTATGCACAGCGCCTATTTCCGTCCCGGCGGTGTCCATCAGGACGTTCCGGAGCGGCTGCTCTACGACATCGGCGAATGGTGTGAAAAGCGGCTGCCGAAGCTGTTCGGCGACGCAATGAGCCTGGTCATCGACAACCGCATCTTCAAACAGCGCAACGTCGATATCGCGACGGTGAGCAAGGAAGACGCGCTGGCATGGGGCTTCTCGGGCCCGATGATCCGCGGCAGCGGCATCGCATGGGATCTGCGCAAGTCGCAGCCCTATGATGCCTATGCCAAGATCGACTTCGACATTCCCGTCGGCACGCGCGGCGACTGCTACGACCGTTTCATGGTGCGGGTGCAGGAAGTCTATCAGTCGGCGCGCATCATCCTCCAGTGCCTGCGCGATATGCCCACCGGCTCGATCGCCAGCCTCGACCGCAAGGTTGTGCCGCCTAAGCGCGGCGAGATGAAACAGTCGATGGAATCGCTGATCCATCACTTCAAACTCTACACCGAGGGTTTCCACGTCCCCGCGGGCGAAGTCTATGTCGCGACCGAAAGCCCGAAGGGCGAATTCGGCGTCTATCTGGTCAGCGACGGCACCAACAAGCCGTACCGCTGCAAGATCCGCCCGACGGCGTTTTCGCACCTGCAGGCGATGGATTTCATGTGCAAGGGCCACATGCTTGCGGACACGACCGCGATTATCGGCGCCATCGACGTCGTGTTCGGGGAGTGCGACCGGTGAATCCTCGGGGTGTAATTGAAGATTGTCTCAATCTGTTTTGCTGGATTTTTACAGTTGGAGTTCTGCTCTCCTACTTTTTTGTCGATGAGATCCGCGTAGGGCAAGTGGCGTTGCTGGGTGGGGCATTTGTTCTCGGGCGAATTTTCCGACTCTTTTTTACCGATCGACCTATCTGGGTAAGAAAGGAAGCCAGCGGTGGCTGACGCACCCCAAATCCCCGACGAAGCCGAAACCCGCGCGCGCTGGGGCGCTTTTGCGTGGACGGCCGAAAATGCCGATAAGGCGAAGGCGGTCATCGCCCGCTATCCCGCAGGACGCCAGCGCTCGGCGGTGATGCCGCTGCTCGACCTCGCGCAGCGCCAGGTTGGCGCCGAGACGCAGACGCAGGGCTGGCTGCCCGTGCCGGTGATCGAATATGTCGCGGCGCAGCTCGATATGCCCTTTATCCGCGCTTACGAAGTTGCGACCTTCTACACGATGTACAATCTCGTCCCCGTCGGCCGCTATCATGTGCAGGTGTGCGGCACGACCCCGTGCCTGCTGCGCGGGTCGGACGACGTGATGGCCGCGTGCAAGAACCGCGGCATGGTGAAGGGCAAGACGACGCCCGACGGCCTGTTCACGCTGACCGAGGTCGAGTGCATGGGCACCTGCACCAACGCGCCGATGGTCCAGATCAACGATGACAATTACGAGGATCTCGATTTCGACAGCATGTCGCGCATCCTCGACGATCTGGCGGCGGGCAAACAGCCCAAGACCGGCCCGCAAAATCCCCAGCGTCACACGAGCGAGCCCGAGGGCGGGCCGACGACGCTGAAGGAAATGGTCAAGGCCAACCACGACTATCGGAAGGAGTGGTAAGCCATGCTGGCCGATAAGGATCGCATCTTCACCAATCTCTATGGCTTCCAGCCGTGGAACCTCAAATCCGCGCAGGCGCGCGGCGATTGGGACAAGACCAAGGATCTGATGAAGCGCGGGCAGGACGCGATCATCGAGGAGATCAAGGCGTCGGGCCTGCGCGGTCGCGGCGGTGCGGGCTTCCCGACCGGCCTCAAGTGGAGCTTCATGCCGAAGGAGCCGCGCGCCGACCGTCCGAGCTTCCTCGTCATCAACGCCGACGAATCCGAGCCTGGTTCGTGCAAGGACCGCGAAATCATCCGCCACGATCCGCACAAGCTGATCGAAGGCGCGTTGATCGCGGGTTATGCGATGCGCGCGCGCGCCGCATATATCTACATCCGCGGCGAGTTCATCCGCGAGGCCGAGACATTGTTCGCGGCGGTGCAGGAGGCGTATGACGCTGGCCTGCTCGGCAAGAATGCCGCGAAGTCGGGCTACGACTTCGACGTCTTCGTCCACCGCGGCGCGGGCGCGTATATCTGCGGCGAAGAGACCGCGATGATCGAAAGCCTGGAAGGCAAAAAGGGCCAGCCGCGCCTCAAGCCGCCGTTCCCGGCGGGTGCGGGCCTTTATGGCTGCCCGACGACGGTCAACAATGTCGAGAGCATCGCGGTCGTCCCGACGATCCTACGCCGCGGCGCATCATGGTTCTCGTCCTTCGGGCGCGAGAATAACAAGGGCACCAAGCTGTTCCAGATCAGCGGCCATGTGAACAAGCCGTGTGTGGTCGAAGAAGAGATGGGCATCACCTTCCGCGAACTGATCGACAAGCATTGCGGCGGCATCCGCGGCGGCTGGGACAATCTGCTCGCGGTGATCCCCGGCGGCTCGTCGGTGCCGCTCGTTCCCGCGGCCGAGATCATGGACGCGCCGATGGACTTCGACGGCCTCAAGGCCGTCGGATCGGGCCTCGGCACCGCCGCCGCGATCGTGATGGACAAGTCGACCGACGTCGTCCAGGCGATCAGCCGCATCAGCTATTTCTACAAGCATGAAAGCTGCGGCCAGTGCACGCCGTGCCGCGAAGGCACCGGCTGGATGTGGCGCG
>JAFAGN010000148.1 GCA_023422695.1 Pseudomonadota bacterium | reverse complement strand
GCCCGCCGCTCACCCTTGCCGATGTCACCACAGACCTCGACCACCACGGCGTCGACCTCACCGACGAAGCGAGCATCGCCCGCTGCGCCACCCTCCTCGCCGGCCTCCAGCGCAACCGCAGCTTCCTCGCCGACCACCTCCTCGCCGCGCTCGCATCCGACACTAACGACCCACAGCCCGACAACCGCTATTCGGCGCAGGTCATCCTCCTCCACCGTAGCCCGCGCGGCTGGTACCTGCGCGCCAACATCTGGCCCGCCGCAACCGACGCCGCCTATGCCGCCAGCGGCGCCGCCGCCTTCTCCTACGGCGTCGCGCACGACCATAATTTCAACTTCCTCACCATCGGCTATTTCGGCCCCGGCTATCTCAGCGACGATTATGAACTCGACCCCGAAACCATCGACGGCCGCCACTGCGAGCCGCTAAACCTGACCTTCACCGGGCGCAGCCAGCTCGGCGAGGGCCAACTGCGCCTCCACCGCGCCCACCGCGACCTCCACTGCCAGCACCCGCCGCCCAGCCTCTCGGTCAGCCTGAACATCATGGACGAGGGCGATCACATCCCTTGGCGCGACCAATATATCGTCGACCTCGACAGCCGCACGATCGCGCGCCGCCCGACGACAACCAGCACCGAACTCCTCCTGCGCTGCGCCGTCCACCTGAGCGCAGAAGCCAAGGACATCGCCGACCATATCGCCCGGACGCACCCCGTCCCGAGAGCCCGCGCGAGCGCCATCGCCGCACTGGCGGCGGCGGCAGAGGGCAAGGGCAGGGCGGCGGTGCTGGAGCGCGGGATACGCGACAGCGATGCGCGGGTCAGGGACGATTGTGCGCGGTGGCTGGCCGACTGACCCTCCCTCGCCGCGCCCTCCGCGTCTCCGTGCGAAAAACCGCTTTCCTACATTCTTCCGCCATGTCACCCTCGCGGTCTGGCTCTTTGACTCGTCCGAACCCGCTGCTTCCCCGCGCGCCAAACATCGCGCCCGCGTGCGATCTTTGCGATCTTTCGCCCGCGCGCACTGTGGGTGACCTTTGCGACCTTCGGCGGCGCTTGCCGGGTGTTTCATTGGGCTGACTTTCCCTGAACTTTGCCCGCGCTTCGACCGAAAATCGCGCCACCCGCGCGGCGCCCTCCGCTCCCTGCTGACAGCGCGCATTTCCCCTGCTAGTGCGCCCGGCATGACCACGCCCTTGTCCCACATCCGTAACTTCTCCATCATCGCGCATATCGATCATGGCAAATCGACGCTCGCCGACCGGCTGATCCAGTTCACCGGCGGGCTGACCGCGCGCGAAATGTCGGCGCAGGTGCTCGACAATATGGATATCGAGAAAGAGCGCGGGATCACCATCAAGGCGCAGACGGTGCGCCTGAAATATACCGCGAAGGACGGCGAAACCTATGAGCTGAACCTCATGGACACGCCGGGACACGTCGATTTCGCGTATGAAGTGTCGCGGTCCTTGGCGGCGTGCGAGGGTGCGCTGCTCGTCGTCGATGCGGCGCAGGGGGTCGAGGCGCAGACGCTGGCGAACGTCTATCAGTCGATCGAACACGACCATGAAATCGTGCCCGTGATCAACAAGATCGACCTGCCCGCCGCCGACGTCGACAAGGTGAAGGCCGAGATCGAGGATATCATCGGCCTGCCCGCCGACGATGCCGTGCTCGCCAGCGCCAAGTCGGGGATCGGGATCGAGGAATGCCTCGAGGCGATCGTGACCAAGATCCCGCCGCCGAAGGGGGACGCCGCGGCGCCGCTGCTCGCGATGCTCGTCGACAGCTGGTACGATCCGTATCTGGGCGTCGTCATCCTCGTCCGCGTCGTCGACGGGGTGCTCAAAAAGGGCCAGCAGATCAAGTTCATGCAGGCGGGCACCACCCACCTGATCGACCGCGTTGGCTGTTTCACCCCGAAGCGCGAGGAGCTGACCGAGATCGGTCCGGGCGAGATCGGCTTCATCACCGCGCAGATCAAGGACGTCGCGCAGGCGCGCGTCGGCGACACGGTGACCGACGCCAAAAAGCCCGCGGCGAACCCGCTTGCCGGGTTCAAGGAGGTCCAGCCCGTCGTCTTCTGCGGTCTGTTCCCGACCGACGCCAACGACTTCGAGAAGCTGCGCGAAAGCATCCAGAAGCTGCGGCTGAACGACGCGAGCTTCTCGTTCGAGATGGAGAGCAGCGCGGCGCTGGGCTTCGGTTTCCGCTGCGGCTTCCTCGGCCTGCTCCACCTTGAGATCATCCAAGAGCGGCTGACGCGCGAATATGACCTCGACCTGATTACCACCGCGCCGTCGGTGGTCTATAAATTGAAACTGTCGCACACGAAGAATGAGGCGGCGAAGGAGATCGAGCTCCACAACCCCGCCGACATGCCCGACCCGAACCGCATCGACGAGATCGAGGAGCCGTGGATCGAGGCGGTGATTTACGTCCCCGACGATTATCTGGGGCCGATCCTGAAACTGTGCCAGGACCGCCGCGGGGTGCAGAAGAACCTGACTTACGTCGGCGGCCGCGCGCAGATCACTTACGAACTGCCGCTCAACGAGGTGGTGTTCGATTTTTATGATCGGCTGAAGAGCATCAGCCGCGGCTATGCGTCGTTCGACTATCACCAGATCGGCCACCGCCCCGGCGACCTCGTCAAGATGAGCATCCTCGTCAACAACGAGCCGGTCGATGCGCTGTCGATGATCGTTCACCGCGGTTCAGCGGAAAGCCGCGGCCGCGGCATGTGCGAGCGGCTGAAAGACCTGATCCCGCGCCACATGTTCAAAATCCCGATCCAGGCGGCGATCGGCGGCAAGGTCATCGCGCGCGAAACCATCGCCGCGCTGCGTAAGGACGTGACCGCCAAATGCTACGGCGGCGACGCGACCCGCAAGAAAAAGCTGCTCGAAAAGCAGAAGGAAGGCAAAAAGCGGATGCGCGAATATGGCAATGTGAACATTCCGCAGGAGGCGTTTATCGCCGCGCTGCGGATGGGCGACGACGCCTGATCGATGCAGGCAAAGCGGGTGTCGCGGCGCTGGCGCTATTGCTCGCCGCCTGCGTCCCGGCGGCGGCAGAGCGTGGCAGCACGGAGGGGGCGGTGAACGACAAGCCGATCATGACCTGGCCCGACCTGTTGACGCGTGCCAAACCCACGCCCGACGCGACGATCCGCTACGGTGACGATGCATTGCAGATCGTCGATGTCTGGGTGCCGAAGGGGCAGGGGCCGCACCCGGCGGTGATCATGATCCACGGCGGCTGCTGGCAGACGTCGGTGGCCGAGCGCGACATCATGAACTGGATCGCCGACGATCTGCGGTCGCACGGCATTGGCGTGTGGAACATCGAATATCGCGGCGTCGATCGCGGCGGCGGGATGCCGGGAACCTATGAAGACGTGGCGCACGCCGCCGACCTGTTCATGGCCGAAGGCGCAAAGCACGGCTTCGACACCGGCGGCACGCGGATTGCGATCGGCCACAGCGCGGGCGGGCATCTGGCGCTGTGGCTGGCACGGCGCCCGGCGCTGGCGGCGGACGATGCGCTGCGCGGCGCCAACCCGATCCGCATCGACCTTGCGATCAGCCAAGGCGGGCTGCCCGACCTACGCGCCGGCGCGACCAGCACCGGCCATGCGTGCGGCGCCCACGCGCCCGCCGCAATGGCGCGCGGCGACTATGCGCGCAGCTCGCCGCCCGAAATGCCGCTGGGCAGCGCGCAAGAGATGCAGTTCAACAACGACCGCGACCACGTCACCCCGCCCGCGACCGGCGCCGCCTACAGCGCTGCGATGGCGAAGCGCGGCGTCGATGTGCTGATGGAGGTGACCCCGGGCGAGGGCCATGTCGAACTGATCGCGCCGGACAGCGCCAGTTGGGCAAAGCAGCGCGCCGCGATTCTGGCCGCGCTGGGGCGACCGGCGGCCACGCCTACATCTCGATAACGATCCGCACCTTCGACGGGTTGGTACCGGCGACGCGTGCGATCTCATCGCGGGTGCGCGCAACCAGATCGGCCAGGCTCTGCCGCCCCGATGCATCTTCGTCGTTCAGCAGGGCGGTGGTCGACACCCCGAACAGTTCGGATAGCGCCTGCAACCGCGCCGCCTTCGGCCGCGACCGGTCCTGTTCCCAATGACAGATCGCGGTGATGCTGATCCCCAGCCGGTCGGCAACATCGGTCTTGCTCAGCCCCTGGATCCGCCGCAGCCGCGCCAGCCGGGTGCCCAGCGTCTCGATCGCCGGTGCCTCTTCGATCAGGCTGTCGATCGGCGTGTGGATCACGACATTTGGTCCCTTGTCGGCATGTTTAACGATCCCGAATATAGAAGTTCACAAGCCGAACCGCTTTCAACATCTCACCAATCGGGCGCCCGCATCGGGCTGGATTTGCCAGCAGCGCGGGCGGTGCTTATCATGCCCGAAACGGGAGGCCGCGATGATCGCGACGGACGGACAGACGCCACGGCGGACAAGGGCGATTGAGGATATCGCTGTGCATAGCAAATTGAACGACGGCACCGTAATATGCCTGCGGACCATTACCCCCGACGACGAACAGTTGCTGCGCGACGGGATCGCCAAATTGTCGGCGGAATCGCGGTACCTGCGCTTTTTCTCGCCCGTGGCGGTGTTGCCCGATGCGGTGATCGAACGGCTGGTCGATGTCGACGGCCATGATCATATCGCGTGGGGTGCGATCTGCACCGAATGCGAAGGGCAACCGGCGATCGGGGCGGTCCATGCGGTGCGTTATGGCGATGGCGGTCCGGCGGGCGAGTTTTCGGTGGCGGTCGTCGACGAATTTCAGGGGCGGGGGCTTGCGCGGATGATGACCGCGGCGCTGCTGGTCCATTGTCTGGCCGAGGGGATGGCGGTGCTCGACGTGCATATCCTGTCGGAAAATGCCGCGGCGAAGCGGCTGGTCAAATCGCTCGATGCCGAATGGACCGGCGAGTCCGCGGGGGTGGCCGAATATCGCCTCGACGTGGCGGCGGGGTTGGCGACGCTGCGCGGCGATGCCGATGCGCCTGGAGTCCAGGACGTGCTGCTGGCGCTGGAAGGCGATGGGAAAAATTCCGCCTAGTCCCTTCCACCGCCGGGGGTCGCTACCGGCAGTGGAAGGGTAGGCCGTGGCGCGGCAAAGCCGAAGCGCTCCGTCCACGCGACTTCCTTACCCAGAATCGCATTACAAAGTGGTGACCCGCGTCACATGATGTCGAAAAGTGCAAAAAAGGCTTTGCCACGACGCAAAAACGGCTTTGCCACGACAAAGGGCGCCGGAATCGATCCGACGCCCTTTGCGCTGCCTTTTAGGGAAGGCAGACGTTACTTCTTGGCGGCGTCCGCACCGACTTCCGACGGGGCGATCTCGCCATTGTCGTCCATGGCGTTGGCCTTTTCTTCGCCAGCGGCTTCGACGGCGTCAGCCTTGTCTTCCATGGCTTCCTTCGCCGGGCCTTCGGGCATCGCGTCGGCCTGATCGTCGATCACGTCAGCCTGAGCTTCGGCCTGATCTTCGACCTTGTCGGCAGCGGGGCTCTGGCAAGCGCCAAGAGCGAGGGCCGAGGTGGCGGCGAGGGCAATGAACATCTTACGCATAATCGAGTGACTCCCAAAGTTGACTCCGGGGCTTAACGCCGGGTGAACGATAGGGTTGCAACGGAAACGTCAAATAGTGACGCGGCACCGAATTTGGTGAGGTTTGCTAGGGACTTGGACGATGTGTAAAAAAAGAGGGCGCCAGAAGCGCCCTCTTTCATCGATCCCGTTCAGCCGCGGTCAGAACCGCTGCTGACGTTCGTATAGATCGCGATAATGCTGGATGCGCGTCACGCGCAGTCCCGGCATGCCGCTGCGATCGATCGATCGCTGCCAGCCGGCAAATTCCTCGAGCGTCAGGCTGTATCGTTCGCACGCCTCGTCGACGCTGAGCAGCCCGCCGTTGACCGCGGCGACAACCTCTGCCTTGCGGCGCACGACCCAGCGGGTCGTCGACGGCGGCGGCAGCGAATCGATCGTCAGCGGTTCGCCGAGGGGGCCGATGACCTGAGCCGGCCGGATTTTCTGATTCTCGATCATATTCATTCCATGGTTTCATCGTCGGGGGGGAATGTGTCCGACGCATTTGTCTCTAAATCAGAGGGACTCAACATCGGCTGAAATCCTCTGGTAAACAGGCTGTTCATAGTTTCCGGCAGGGCGTTCACACCGTCCGACAGGTCGAAGAAACGAACGATGCGCGGTGCGGTTTGTTCCGGGGCGCGGCGCGATCCGCCCAATATGTGACGCAGCGCGTTAAGCGTTGCGGCTTGCGTCTCGCGACTCGCTTGCGCCCGCAGCAACCGCACGGTCGGCTGCGCCGCCTGCCGCGCGCTGGACACGGCCATGATGATGTCAAAGCCGGGCTTCGACAGTCTGGCGGCACCGGCAAGGCGCGGAAATTCGGAAGGGGCGACATTCATGATGCTGGTCTAGCGCACACCGCCTAAGGTCGCGTAAATGGCCATTTCATGCCTTGTTAGCGAAGCTTAACCCCCGTCAATATATTGACAGTGATGGCGGAAAAGCTGGCATTTTCGGCTCCGCATCCCTAGATGGCGCGCATCATGGCGACGATAATTTCTCCTGCCGGGCTGGCCCAGGCCGACTTCCAACTGGCTGCGCCGTTGAAAGATCGGCGACTCGTCGTCGCGATGTCGGGCGGAGTCGATTCGAGCGTCGTCGCGGCGCTGGCGGCGCGATCGGGCGCCGAGGTCATCGGGGTCACGCTCCAGCTTTACGACCATGGGGCCAAGGCAAAACGCGTCGGCGCTTGCTGCGCCGGACAGGATATTCGCGACGCGCGCGCGGTGGCCGATCGGCTGGGCTTTGCGCATCATGTCTATGACCATGAAAGCCGCTTTCGCGATACGGTGATCGATCAGTTCGCCGACGAATATCTCGCCGGGCGGACGCCCATCCCGTGCGTGCGCTGCAATATGGGGGTGAAGTTCACCGACCTGTTCGCGCTGGCCAAGGAACTGGGCGCCGATTGCCTGGCGACCGGCCATTATGTTCGCCGCGTCATGGGACCGGCGGGCGCCGAACTGCACCGCGCCGTCGATCCGGCGCGCGATCAAAGCTATTTCCTGTTCGCGACGACGCAGGACCAGCTCGATTTCCTGCGCTTTCCACTCGGCGGCCTGGAAAAAAGCGTGGTGCGCGAGATTGCACGCGAGCTGGGGCTGGGGGTCGCGGCAAAGCCCGACAGCCAGGACATCTGTTTTGTCCCCGACGGCGATTATGCGACGCTGGTGCGCAAGCTGCGCCCCGAGGCCGATGATCAGGGCGAAATCGTGCATGTCGATGGCACTGTGCTGGGCGCGCACAAAGGACTGATCCACTACACCGTCGGCCAGCGGCGCGGGATCGAGATCGGTGGGCAGGCCGAGCCGCTGTACGTCGTTCGCCTCGACGCCCCAGCAAAGCAGGTCGTCGTCGGCCCGCGCCGCGCGCTTGCGGTGTCGGGCGCCCGGCTTGGTGACGCCAATTGGCTGGGCGCGGTCGACGGGCGCGATGTCCTGGCGAAGGTGCGCAGCATGGCAAAGCCGGTCCCGGCGCGCGTCGCGGGCGACCGTCTGGTCTTTGCCGCGCCCGAATATGGCGTCGCGCCGGGGCAAGCGGCGGTGCTTTACGATGCCGCAGATGAAACCCGCGTGCTTGGCGGCGGCTGGATCGAAACGACCTTTGCCGTCGACGCGGGGTAAGCCCGCGCAACCATTGACTTTCCCGCCTGTTGGTTCAGCTTGGATGACAATGATGGGGAGACAATCATGACCAACTGGATCTGGCGCGGCGCGGTGCTGTTGTGGGCCGCTTTTTTTGCGATCGTGGGTTTGCGCGGGGTGATCGACCCGGCGAGCTATTCGGAGACGTTCAACTTCTCCATCACCGGGGTCGCGATCAACACGCTGCGCGCCGACTTGTCGGCCTTCTTCATTGTGGCATCGGGCGCGGCGGTGCTCGGCGCGCTGGTTCCGGGCTGGGTTCGCGCCCTGCTGGTCCCTGCGGCGCTGTTCGGCACGGCGCTGGTCGGCCGCCTGATCGGCGCGGCGATGGGCGATCCGACCAATTGGGGGATCGTCCAGGGCATGATCATCGAGGCGCTGACCGTCGTGCTGATGCTGGCAAGTTGGTGGGCTTTGTCGCGCCCTGCCGCCGCGCCGGTCGCGACCGGTCACGCTGAAAGCCTCAACGATATGCCGCGCTGACCGGCACCCACGGTGCCCTCAACGGCGCCGTTGTTGTGTTTTCAGCCAATTTGTGAGCACATAAGCGCCGGGTCGCTTCTTTTTCCTTTGGTGGTGGAGGGGCGTATGGCAGCCGATGACGACAAGCGAGTACCCGCGGACAGGCGGGCTGCGGACCGGCGCGTTGCCGAGGATCCGGCCTATGAGGGGCCAGAGCGTCGCAAGACCGACCGCCGGTCGGGCAAGGATCGCCGTTCGCCGGGCGGGGCATGACGGCGCAGGAGATTATTGGTGGTTGAACCGAATGTCCCCCGGCTGAGCGTCGATATCGTGTCCGATGTCATGTGCCCCTGGTGCATCATCGGCTGGCTGAAATTCCAGCAGGTGATGGCGCATTTCGCCGGGCGGCTGGACTTTCGCGTGCAATGGCATCCGTTTGAGCTCAATCCCGATATGCCACCAGAGGGCGAGGATGCCGCCGCGCATGTGATGCGCAAATATGGCATCACCGCCGAACAGAGCCGCGCGAATAGCGGCAAGATGGCGGGCGTCGCGGCCGAGCTGGGCTTTACGTTCAACCGTGGCCCCGATTTCCGGATGCGCAACAGTTTCGACGCGCACCGCCTGCTGACCTGGGCGGGGGCGCTGGAAGAACCCGATCAGACGGCGGCAACCGGGGTACAGACCGCGCTCAAGCTGGCGCTGTTCACCGCGCATTTTACCGACAATCGCGATGTCAGCGATCCCGTGGTGCTGGCCGACGTCGCGGCTTCGGTGGACCTCGACCGCACCCGCGCCGCGGCGATCCTGGCATCGGACGAGTTCGGCGAAATGGTGCGCACCGAGGAAGCCTATTGGGCCGACCGCAACATCACCGGCGTCCCCGCCTTCATCCTGGGCGGGCGGATGCTGATCCCCGGCGCACAGGATCCCGAGGTGTTCATCCGGGCGATCGAGAACAAGGTGCTGGCGGCGGTGTGAAATACGCCAATTGGCCTAGGATTGTCCGCAGTGGAGCCGCTTCGGGGCCTTTTCGCCGAGATGATGGCCATTGCGGAGCGGCTGTCTTGGGATTTTGCTAAACCTTTGATGGCAGATCGGCCTGATGGCTGGTCCCGACTTCCATTTTCCGCGACACCGCGGCGCGCGGCGCCGTAAGCGACTGCAACCGCGCCGCCGCGTCGGTTCGAACTTTTGGCTGACGCCCGTCATGGCGATCGCCTTCGTCGCCGCGTTGGCGACGTTTCAGCGCTATCCGGATGGCCTGCCGATCGATTGGCGGCCCGACGCCGTTGCCACGAACTTTGCGGCCACCGGCGCCGGACCGAGCGAAGACATGCTGTCGGCGCGGTTCGGCCTTTGTCACAGCGGTGGCGGCAGTAATTGCGTGGTCGACGGCGATACCTTTTGGTTCGGGGGCGACAAATATCGCATCGCCGATATCGATACTCCCGAAACGCATCCGGCACGCTGCGCTGAAGAGGCGGCGTTGGGCGAAGCCGCGACCGACCGCTTGCGGGAATGGCTGAATGACGGGGCGTTCAGCCTGGAAAGCGCGGACCGCGACACGGATCGTTACGAGCGCAAGCTGCGCATCGTGACGCGCGGCGGGACGAGCGTCGGGTCGGTGCTGGTCGCCGAGGGGCTGGCGCGGCCATGGGAGGGCCAGCGCCGCCCTTGGTGTTAATCGCCCATGTCATCCGGTGCAGGCGGCAATTCCTCGCGCAGCGGCGGGTTCGGGCCGGCGAATTGGCGGGCGATGTCGGCGGCGATCAGTTGCGCCACCGGATTGTCGCGATCGGCGCCATATTCGTCGCGGCGCGCAGTCAGATAGGCGGTGCGGTCGCTGGCGGGCAGCGCGGCGGCTTCGGCATAGAGGCGGGCCACCTGTAGCCAGGGGGCTTCGTCGGTCAGCACATCTTCGGCCCAGCGGCTGAACGGTCCGCCTGCCGCGCGCCAATGATCGCCCTGCCACGACAGAAAGAACAGGACGCGCGAGCCGCGCGGGAAGCTGGCGCGCACGCACGCGCCCGCCAGGCTTTGCGGATGCGCGTCCTTCAGATCGTAGGGATTGCTGGGTATCGCTTCGTCGCCGGTAGCGATCCAGCCGGGCATCGCCAGCGGTCCAGTTGGCAGCGCGCCCTTGATCGCGGCGATCGGTTCGACCGCGATCCGCGGTTCGGCGCTCGCGTCCGCAGCCGGTTCGCCCTGATCGACGCGGGCCAGCAGGATGAGGTCGGCGTCCACGACCAGTTCCATGTTGGTCGGCACCCGGTATCCGGGCGCCACCGAACAGGCGATGGCGGGGAGCGGCGCCGTGGCCAGCGCGGCAGCGATGAGCGTCGGGAGCCGGTTCATCGCATCAGCCTAGCCCTGCGGCACCGGCTTGGGAAGCAGCCGCGCCTTTCGGGCGGCTCATCGGGCGGGGCGGGATCGAACGCGTGCGCCGGACGTATCAGCCACGGACTTTGCGGACCGTCCCCGCAAGGCGGCAAGGAGAATGACGATGGCTGAGCACGACCATAGCGCGATCAAGGAACATATGGACATCATCGGTGCCGACGGCGTCCATGTCGGCACCGTCGACCATCTGGATGGCGAGCGGATCAAACTGACCAAGGGCGACAGCGTCGACGGCAAGCATCACTACCTGCCCGCCGGGCTGGTCGCGGCGGTCGAGGGCGACACGATCCGCCTGTCGGCAACCGGCGCCACCGCGGTCGACCTGTTCGAAGAGGCTGAATAGCGCGCATCCACCCGGTGCCGGTCGCCCGATGAAGCGCACCGGCCCCCACCCTGGCCCGCTCCCGCCGCCATGCTGCGGGGCGGGTCATTTTGCGATGGGGGCGCGATGGAGCGGCGCGCGACTGGCGCGGCGGCGCGGCGATGCCTATAGGCGGGGGCGATGGCGGGGCAGAACCACAGGATGATCGTGATCGGGCGGCTGAAGGCAAAGCCTTTGCTGGCCGGGCAATTGCTGTGTGCGCTGGCGGCGGCGGCGCTGATCGCGCGGCAGGCGGTGCCGGTGGCCAGCGACGGCGCCGCCGCGATGCTGCGCGCGGTGCTGCTCGGCAACCTGCTGGTCACCGCGGGGATGGTGGCCGCGGCGGTCGGCTTTGCGGTGTTTCACCGCGCGTGGCGCCGCCGCGATGCTTATATCTGGCACGACGGCGCGCGGCTGTATCGCGGCGCCACCGACAGCTGGCCGCTGCCGCTGATCCGCGATGTCGTGATCGCGAAGGGCGAGCTGGGCATCGCGTCGCTGCGGCTGGTGGTCGACGACGACAGCGAAGTGACGCGCGAGCTGGTGAAGCTGTACCTGCTGGAGGATGCGCCCGAAGCGGTGCGCGGCGGGGTGATGTTCGCGGTCGCGGGGGTGCGCGGGTTTCCGAGCGGATCGGTGCTGAACTGACCGGGCGGCGGCGCCGGAAGTTGTCAAACTTTTCACCGCATCGACCCCGGAAACAAGGGGCTAGCGACCGGCCATGGGCGCAAAGATCGCCAGGTTATCCATCGCGGTGGGGCGCCAAACATCGCAAAGGTCGCACACGGCCACGATGTTTGGCGCGCGGCGGGGCTGAGGGTTCGGACGGGTCAAGGAGCCAGGCCGCGAGGGTGGCATGGCGGGACATTGTAGGAAAGCGGTTTTGGGGGCGCGGGTTGGGTGTGCCGGGTTATCGCGACGTCGGGCGCTGGCCAGTTTTACCTCACGCAAAGGCGCAAAGGCGCGAAGAGAGTGGTGGCGTCTTCTTCATCGTCACTTGGACCTGCAAGGGTGGTGGGCCGCTCGATCCTCCCGTTTTCGTCACCACGGACCCCTTCTACTGGCTCAGACAGGCTTGATCCGGCATCCATGCGGCATGGCGCAATCGGGGGTTCAATAAACTGTCACCGTAATCCCGTCACCGGAATGCCTGCCCCCTGCAATTCTAAGTAATTTCCTTCATTTACGTGCCAGTTAAGCAGTGCGCCATAGCATTGCTGGCTTTAGCCCCGCCTTCGATCTGCATCTCAATAACGGCTTTTCCGTCAAGGGTGAGTTTATAGGGTGTTTGGTCCACGAAGCCATTAAGAGTTTCCTGGATTTTAATAGGGACGGCAAGGATGGATTCGTCAGGATTTTCGGTCGGCATATGGATCAGCGGTATTTCCTGCGAGCCTGTGCTCATCGTCAATTGCGCCTTCACTTGACGCGGTTCCCGCGTTGCAGGCACGGATGCGCTTGCAAAAATCATCGAGCCACTCTTGTCATCCGGAGTGGGCCCCGAAAAGATGATCCGTTGCTCACCCGTCGCATAGGCAAGTGAGCATCCCAGGCCTTTCTTCGTGCCCGTCTTTTTTAGCATCCAGGTTCCATTCCCGGAATAATGGATGATCTCTAACCCTTTGACATGAACCTTTTCTATCATGACGTCTTGTTCGGTTAAGGTGCCATATCCGGCATCCGGCTGCCCGGGCCTGGGAGGAGCCACGGCTGAATTCGCCGGGAAATGATATGATTTGAAAGTTCCGCTCTTGTCGAAATCGTCCCGCAGAAGCGCGGCCGCCTCGACAGGCTCTTCGCGATGCGTCGCTTCAAAAACTTTGATTAAAGAGCAGGATTGTTTGCGGGCTTTGCAGACCGTCGAAAGGCTGCTTTTCGCCTTTCCACCATTTTCCCCATAGGCGACGTGGGTAGTGCCATTTTTGTCGACGCCTGCGGCTATTGCCATGTTCTTGCCGGATGTCATCAGATAGCATCCGGCCCCCATGGTCTTTTCGCAGGCGTCGAGCACAACCTTTTCCGCAGGTCCAAGAGAATACTGCCCCCAGGTTGCCCAGACATCCCGCTGCTTCGCATGGCCTGCAACTGCGATGAAATTATCGACAATTATCCCGGGTGAGAACTTCCTTTCTGGTTCAGCTTCTTCTTGGTCATAAACGGGAACATGCTCACAAATTGGGGTGTAGGCGACGCCATGCGAACCGCCGATCGAGCCAATTTGGCGCTGCCCGGGCCCCGGCCCATTGCAAGGGAAGGTTTGAGCCGACGCAGAATCGGCTGATGTAGAAACCATCAATATTGATACGACGAGAGCGAACAGCAGATTGATCGGGCGCATTCATGCTTGATGCATCTAACCAACCTGAAACACAACTACCAAAAGAAAAACACCTGAGGTGAAAAAATTTCAGAGGTGAGAGGCGCTGTCTAGAAATGTCTGGATTTTTTGGTGCGCACAAAGATGCGAAGGCACAAAATAAATCAGAGAAATAAAGCCTTTTCAATTTTTTTCATTGCTTCATGCGGATCGTTGATGTTGAAAAATCTGCCGTACGAGGGTGCGACATCCTCGCGTATTCGTGCGAGAAAATTTTGTACTAGGTCACATACGCGTAAAATTAGTTTCCCTGAACTCTGCTTGGTCGAGCCCAAGAGCCTGCACTGCGGCGCCTGCGGAGAATTGTATTGAGTGCATTCTTATTCCCCGCGCCGAATGCGGGATATGTTCTAATCAATGCTTTCCGTTCTCAAACCGAAAAGCCCCCAGCGTCCCGCCGGTTCGAGTTCGCCGCCAGCGCCTTCTTGTCCTGCGGGGTCAGCGCCCATTTGGCGCCCTGTTTCAACACCAGCCCCAGCGTGACGAGTTCGTCGCGGAGCGGGTCGGTGGGGAGTTGGGGGCGGCGGTTTGACAGGCCTTCGAGCGTGGCGCGCTGCGGCTGGCAGATGCGCTGGATCAGGTGCGAGGTGACGCCGGTGTAGAGCGTGCCATACCGCGCGCTGGCGGTGATATAGACGCAGGGCTGGAAGTCGGCGTGCATGGGGTGGAGGCTAGGGCGGCGATGGACCCCGGATCAAGTCCGGGGTGACGAAAGTTAGTGCTAAACCGTGCACCTCGTCATGCCGGACTTGATCCGGCATCCATAGAGACGTCAGCAAAACGGGCAAATTGCTAGCCGTCGCTCCTGTCGCTGAAACTTTAGAAGAAGCTAAGCATACGCATAACGACACCATATAGGCCATATAAGACGGTCGCTAATCCAACCGTCATCATGACGAAAGCTGTAAAACTAAACCAAGCGGGATAGATGCGTTGATGCATAACGGGGACCATCTTCGCTGGTCCCTCCAAAGATCTGATCGTATCGATCAAAGGCCCATTTAGAATTTGAACAGTCACTGTTTCTGAAGGGCCCAGATAGTCAATTTCTAGAACCCATTCGCCTCGAGGTCCCGTCCGAATGGCGTGATCCATGCTAGGAGCGATGGTATAGCCCCAAGGATGAGGACCTGGCTGGGTTGTGAGCTGAAGGCGGCTTGCACTTTTCCGACCATTATTTTGAACTATTATTTGGCCGGCCTTTAAGGCAACGGGATTGGGATTTTCCTTAGTAGGCGTAAATTCAAACCACGCCGAGTTTGGGCTGAACGCAATGAGTCTTGGTTTACCTGTCAACCAATAGGCGAAATAAGCGGCGCTCAGCGTTACCAAGGACGTAGCGATAACTGTCCAAAGATCGGTCATCTATAAGGTCATCCCGCTGCGAATTTCGCTACGTCTGAATCTACGTTCTGGAACAACCTAAACCGAAAACCCGCCCGCATTGCGCCGGTTCGAGCTCGCCGCCAGCACCTTCTTGCCCTGCGTGGTCAGCGCCCATTTCGCGCCCTGTTTGACCACGAGGCCCAGCGTGACGAGTTCGTCGCGGACGGGGTCGGTGGGGAGTTGGGGGCGGCGGTTTGACAGACCTTCGAGCGTGGAACGCTGCGGCTGGCTGAGGATCAGGAGTTTTTGTTTTTTCTCTTCGGTCATCGGGTTTTCTTCTGACTTCTTGTTCTGTGGCGTGGGGTGGCGTTGTTGCCCTCCCCGCTGCGACTAACCAGCAAGCTGGTAAGTCTCGTGATCGGAACCACGGGTCTCCGACCACCCCCTCCCGCAAGCGGGAGGGGTTTTGGTGGGGGCTTACTCCGCAGCGATCCCTGCCTTCGCGAACATGTCCTCGCCGTCGGTTTCGGCGGCGATCGCGGGGGCGGTGTCGTCGTTGGCTTTGGCTTTCTTGCGGTTGTCGAAGCTGGACCAGACGGTGTTCCACTCGCCGCGCGTCGCGCCCTTGCTGTATTCGGTGGCGCGCGTTTCGAAGAAGTTGGCGTGCTCGACGCCGTTGAGGAGCGGGGCGAGCCAGGGGAGGGGGTGTTCGTCGATCATGTAGATCGGCTGGAGCCCCAGCTGGCCGAGGCGCCAGTCGGCGATGTAGCGGATGTAGCGCTTGATTTCCTTGGGCGTCATGCCGGGGACCGGCCCCTGTTCGAACGCCAGGTCGATGAACGCATCCTCGAGCCGCACCGTTTTCTGGCAGGTGTCGATGATGTCTTCCTTCACCGCCTTGGTCAGGCAGTCGCGTTCCTTGGTGAAGGTGTGGAACAGCTTGATGATGCCTTCGCAGTGCAGGCTTTCGTCGCGGATCGACCAGCTGACGATCTGGCCCATGCCCTTCATCTTGTTGAAGCGCGGGAAGTTCATCAGCATCGCAAAGCTGGCGAAGAGCTGGAGGCCTTCGGTAAAGCCGCCGAACATCGCGAGGGTGCGCGCGATATCCTCGTCATTGTCGACGCCGAATTGCTGCATATAATCATGCTTGGCGCGCATCTCGTCATATTCGAGGAACATGCCATATTCGCTCTCGGGCATGCCGATCGTGTCGAGCAGGTGGCTGTACGCCGCGATATGCACCGTTTCCATGTTGCTGAACGCGGTCAGCATCATCTTGATTTCGGTCGGCTTGAACACGCGGCCATATTTGTCGTGGTAGCAATCCTGCACCTCGATATCGGCCTGGGTGAAGAAGCGGAAAATCTGTGTGAGCAGGTTGCGTTCATGGTCGCTGATCTTTTGCGCCCAGTCGCGGCAATCCTCGCCCAGCGGCACTTCCTCTGGCACCCAGTGGATCTGCTGCTGGCGCTTCCAGAAATCGAACGCCCAGGGGTATTCGAAGGGCTTGTAAGTGTTGCGGGCTTCTAACAACGGCATGGCGGGCTATCCTCGGGTCAAATCTTGTTCGTCATTCCGGCGAAAGCCGGAATCCATCGATGGGCTCTGCTCCCCCGCGTGGACCCCGGATCAAGTCCGGGGTGACGAGGGAGGGGTAAGCGTTACTGGCAGGCCAGACACTCGTCGTAATCGGTGCTTTCCAGCTGGTACACCGGCGCTTCGGCAGTGTTGTCAGCCTCGACCCCGCCCGCAAAGCCGGCACGCTGGACCGATTTCGAGCGGAGGTAATAGAGCGATTTGATGCCGAGTTCCCACGCGCGATAGTGGAGCATGAGCAGATCCCATTTCTCGACGTCGGCGGGGATGAACAGGTTCAGCGACGCGGCCTGATCGATGTAAGGGGTGCGGTCGGCGGCGAGTTCGAGCAGCCAGCGCTGGTCGATCTCGAAGCTGGTCTTGTAGCAGTCCTTTTCGTCCTGGGTCAGGAAGTCGAGGTGCTGGACGCTGCCGCCCTTTTCCAGGATCGAGTTCCAGATATTGTCGCTGTTTTTCGCCTTGTCGACGAGCAGCGCTTCGAGGTGCGGGTTGCGGATCGAGAAGCTGCCCGACAGCGTCTTGTGCGTGTAGATGTTCGCCGGGATCGGCTCGATGCACGCGCTGGTGCCGCCGCAGATGATGCTGATCGACGCGGTCGGCGCGATCGCCATCTTGCAGCTGAAGCGCTCCATGACGCCCTGCTCGGCGGCGTCGGGGCAGGGGCCGCGTTCCTTGGCGAGCAGCATCGACGCCTGATCGACCTGCGCGCGGATATGCTTGAAGACGCGCAGGTTCGACGATTTCGCCATCGCGCCCTCGAACGGCAGGCCGCGCGCCTGGAGGAAGCTGTGGAAGCCCATGACGCCGAGGCCGACCGAGCGTTCGCGGCTGGCGCTATATTTGGCACGCGCCATTTCGGGCGGGGCGCGGTCGATATAGTCCTGAAGGACATTGTCGAGCATGCGCATGACATCCTCGATGAACATCTTGTCGCCGTTCCACTCGTCCCAGGTTTCGAGGTTGAGCGACGAAAGGCAGCAGACCGCGGTGCGATCGTTGCCGAGATGGTCGCGGCCGGTGGGCAGGGTGATTTCGCTGCACAGGTTCGAGGTGGTGACCTTGAGGCCGAGATCGCGGTGATGCTTGGGCATCATGCGGTTCACCTGGTCGATGAAGATGATGTAGGGTTCGCCGGTCGCGAGGCGCGTTTCGACGAGCTTCTGGAACAGCGAGCGCGCATCGACGCTGCCGCGGACGCTCTGGTCCTTGGGGCTGCGGAGGTTGAACTCGGTGCCGTCGCGGACGGCCTCCATGAACTCGTCGGTGATCAGGACGCCGTGGTGGAGGTTGAGCGCCTTGCGGTTGAAATCGCCCGACGGTTTGCGGATTTCGAGGAACTCCTCAATCTCCGGGTGGCTGATGTCGAGATAGCAGGCGGCCGAACCGCGGCGGAGGCTGCCCTGCGAGATCGCGAGGGTGAGCGAGTCCATCACGCGGACGAAGGGGATGATGCCGCTGGTCTTGCCGTTGAGGCCGACGGGTTCGCCGATGCCGCGCACGCTGCCCCAATAGGTGCCGATGCCGCCGCCGCGGCTGGCGAGCCAGACATTCTCGTTCCACGTCTCGACGAT
The DNA here is from genome assembly GCA_023422695.1 of Pseudomonadota bacterium. Lineage (GTDB taxonomy): Bacteria > Pseudomonadota > Alphaproteobacteria > Sphingomonadales > Sphingomonadaceae > Sphingopyxis. The sequence continues at coordinate 21,188 of JAFAGN010000148.1, read as the reverse complement.
CCCCTCAAGGCTGTCGGGGACCGAGTTGAGGTAGCAGCTGATCGGCAGGCCGCGGCCGGTGCCGCCGTTCGACAGCACGGGGGTCGCGGGCATGAACCACAGGCGGCTGATATAGTCATAGAGGCGCTGCGCATGCTCCTGATCGTCAGCATAGGCCGACGCGACGCGCGCGAAGAGATCCTGATATGATTCGCCGGGCAGGAGATAGCGGTCCTCGAGAGTTTCCTTGCCGAAGTCGGTGAGCAGCGCGTCGCGGCTGCGATCGGTGACGACCTCGAATCGGCGCGCGTGGACCTTGGCCTCGCCGCTGTCGTTGAGCTTTGCCGTCGTCGGCGCTTCGGGAGCCGATTCGGTCGCGACAGGCGCTTCGTTTTTCGTCAGTTCCATCGTCGCCACGTCGCTCGTCTCCACCCGTTCTGTCTCGCGAAAATCCATCGAATTCGTCCCCGATTGCCCATGCGCCGCGGCGCATATGTTCCTGTCTTGTTCGACTCGGGACGAAGCCCCAGCCTAGCATCTATTCGATCCGCGAGGGCACATATTTTTGGCCGCACGAAGCAGTTTTCCCAGCCCATGCGCGATGGGCGACGGAAATCCGCCATTTCTGGCTAACCACTAATGCTTGGGGTGCCCCCTCGGCTGACCCACCATCTATAGTGCCACGTCGGCGCCGCGATGCAAGACGGTAAATGACGGTTTAGGGACTCGGTTCGTCGATATTTTGATTCGTCTCGTCGCTCGGGATATCGGGACACGGGGCGCCGCGCCAGCGTTTCCGCGGCTTGCCGCGAAGATCCTCTGGGGAAGGTCCGGGCAGCGAATTTTTTCGGACTGCGCGCGCTGGCCGGAACGATCTGTGCGAAGTCGAGACGGGGTTAGCGGGCGCGGCTCGCTCGCGGGGCACGGAAGGCCGTGCCGCGCGGGCGACGCGCAAAGAAAAAGGGCCCCGGAAACATCCGGGACCCTTTTCTATCTGATATTCGGATTAAGCTTCGCCGCCGCCGTTACCGGAGCCGCCGCCGCCCATCCATCTCCAAAACCAACCCATAAGATATCTCCTGTCGGCACTGCCCACGAAGAACAGTTAACGGGGCATATACCATCTTTGGTAAGGTAAATCGAGTCTTAACCAAGAAATTGCCACCAATCTGGCAGCTATCCGGCGCGGTTCTGTGGGGGGGCGGCGAGGGTGGCGGTGAGTTCGGAAAACAACTGCGGTTTTCCAAGATGATAGCCTTGTCCGACGTCGCAGCCGAGCTGGCCCAGCAGCACCATGGTTTCGGCATCTTCGATGCCTTCGGCGACCGCTACGGCGCCCAAACGATGTGCTAGGTCAATGGTCGACTTAACGACTTCCAGGTTCCGCTGCGAATCGCGCATCGTCATGACGAATCGCTTGTCGATCTTGATTTCGTCGGCTTCGATTTCGGTCAGATATTCGAGGTTTGACTGGCCAGTGCCATAATCGTCGATCGACAGGCGGATGCCGGTGCGGCGAAGCTGGGCGAGCGTCTGCCGCGCCTGGCGGCTGTTTTCGATCTGCGCGGTTTCGGTGATCTCGATCGTCAGAATTTCGGGCGGCAGATGATGCGCGGTCAGCATCACGCGGATCGTCCCGACCAGATCATTATGGTCGAGCAGCGCCGCCGACAGGTTGACCGACATGTTGATCCGCATGCCCCGTTCGTGGAGCTGCGCCGCCGAACGGATCGCCTGATCCATGACGAACAGGGTCAGGCGGTAGATGTCCTGGCTTTTTTCGGCCTGGACGATGAATTCGTCGGGCGGAATCGGACCGCGCGTCGGATGGGTCCAGCGCGCCAGCGCCTCGACCCCGACCAGCTTGCCGGTGGCGATGGCATATTGCGGCTGGAACGCCACCCAGATGTCGCCGCCAGTCAGCGCATCCTCGAGCTGCGAGTGGAAGGACAATTGCCAGCCGGCATCGTCCTTTTGCCGAGGGACATATTTGGTCCACAGCGCGCGGGTGCGGATCGCGCGTTCGGCGGCGACCAGCGCGGCGGCGAGGCGCTGGGCATTCGATCCCTCGAACTCGTCGTTGACGCCAAAGGCGATCGCGACGTCGACGCGCAGTTCGCCGATCGTCAGCGGGGCGTTGAACAGCGCGGCGAGCCCCGCCAGCTGACCTTCGATCTGGCTATGCTGATAATAGGGGACGAGCCACGCGAAGGTGCCGTCGAGATCGTGGTGGAGCGTGGTGCCCTGCGACGCGAGTTGCAGGCGGCGCGTGACCTGTTCGACCAGCTTGCCGATCCCGTCGCCCGGAATGAAGGCGGCAAGGTCTTCGAAATTGACGACCTTGGCGGCCACGACGGTGGCGCTGCCGAACGAGGCCTGCGTGCGCAATGCCTCGAAATTGGGCAGGCCCGAGACTGGGTTTTCGCGTTGTGCCGAGGACCTGCGCCGGGTGCGCGCGACGTTGGCGCTGATCGCTGCAATCAGGAAGCACGCCGCGCCGACGTGAACGGTAATCAACGAAAGACCGGCCACCACCTTTACCACGACCAGCCCGGCGGTGAGGCCCAGCGCCAACATGCTGTGCCAACGGCCGTGACGCCACGCCAGCGCGCCCAGCATCGCGATGAAAGCGAATCCGAGGGCAGGGAGCCAGCCGATATCAACCGGCTGGCCACGCTTGAGCGCTTCGCCAGCGATCAGATGTATATAGGCGCCGTGAAGCTTGTCGTGGCCGGGGAGATAGTGTTGATCCGGTGAAGCAGACGACGCGGGTGCAAAGATCACATCTTTGCCACGTAGAAGTTCGGGATCGAGCTTGCCAGTCATCAGGTCGATCGCGCTGTATTGGGTTATCGTAGCGGGGTCGTAGGACAGGTCGAGGGCAAATTTGCCGGGACGATCGAGCGGGCGATTCGCCAACAGTGCTGAAAAGCTCGGCACGATGCGGCCTTCGGCCTCCACCGCGAGCGGCACTTTCCACACCTGCCAAAACTCATATTCCCAGCCGATGAAGCCGCGCGGCGCTTGCGTTCCAAGACGCGGGTCGGGCCATTTAGGAGCCGTCGCGGTCGTTCCTTCGAAGCTGGCAGACGGCACCGCGAGTACGATGCGGTTCCCCATATTGCGCACGGCCGCGGCAAATTCGGGAAACTTTGGGTCTTTGACGCGACGTGCGTAAGAAAAGTCCACGAATAGGCGCTTCGCCGGCGACGCGTCGATAGCTCGCACCAGCTGGCTATGGTGGCTGATGTCGAATTCTTGATTCTCGACCGCCTGCAAGCTTTTGTCGTCGAGCGCGACGACCACGGTCTCGCCGGATACTGGACGAGCGGCAAGACGGCTGGTCGCCATCGAGATCAGCCGATCGGGCAGCTCGCCCGCGCCGCTGACACCGACGATCAGGCTGAGAAGCAGCGCGAGAGCGATCGTGCGCCAGCTGATGATCAGACTTTTGACCGGGATGGGCACGCACGTCTCCAGCAATTGCCGGATGTGCCTAGTCCCAGATGGTTATCATCGCGTTAATCATGAACAAATTCTTGCCGCGATCAGTGCGACCGAAACCGGCTTGAATCCGCGCGTTTCAAGCGAGTTTCGGGAGCGGTGCCAGCACGGCATCACCCGCCAGCGCCGACGGCGCCAGGCCGATGGCGGCGGGGACGATCTGCGTCAGATAGAAATGCGTCGAGGCGAGCTTGGCCTCCAGAAACGCGCGGTCGCCGCTGCCTTCGTCGAGCGCGGCCCTGGCGCCGCGATATTGCAGCGCCATCAGCCAGCCGCAGGTCGCCGTCGCGAGCATGGTGAGATAGGGGTAGCTGCCCGCGAGGCGATCCGCCGTATTGGCGGTCGTCATCCAGTCGGTGACCGCGCGGCACGCATGGGCAAGCTGCGCAAGCTCGGCGAAATCCGCCGCGCCTTGCTCGATGTCGTCGATCAGGCCGCGGACAAGGTCGCCGCCCGCCATGCCGAGCTTGCGGCCCACCAGATCGGCCGCCTGAATGCCGTTGGTGCCTTCGTAGATCGGCGCGATGCGCGCGTCGCGATAATGCTGCGCGGCGCCGGTTTCCTCGATAAAACCCATGCCGCCATGCACCTGGATGCCGAGGCTGGCGACTTCGCAGCCGATGTCGGTCGCATGCGCCTTGACCAGCGGGATCAGCACTTCGGCGCGCATCGCGGCGGCTTCGTCGCCGAGTTTGCCGAAATCGATCTGCGCCGCGGCGTAATAGGTCAGCGCGCGCGCCGCCTCGGTCTGGGCGCGCATCCGCCACAGCATGCGGCGCACGTCGGGGTGCTGGTCGATCGTCACCGGGGTGCGGTCGGGCGAGCCTGCCAGCGACGACTGGAGGCGCTCGGCGGCGAAGCGCTGCGCCTGCTGCGTCGCGCGTTCGGCGATCTGGACGCCTTGGCAACCGACCATCAGCCGCGCATTGTTCATCATCACGAACATGGCGCGCATCCCACCCATTTCGTCGCCGACGATTTCGCCGAGGCAGTCTTCCTCTTCGCCATAGACCATCACCGCGGTGGGCGAACCGTGGATGCCGAGCTTGTGCTCGATCGAGGCGCAGTGGACGCCGTTGCTGATCGTCGGATTGCCGTCGGCGTCGAGGCGATATTTGGGGACGAGGAACAGCGAGATGCCGCGCGTTCCTTCGGGCGCGCCGGGGGTGCGGGCGAGGACGAGGTGGACGATATTGTCGGTGAGGTCATGCTCGCCGAACGTAATGAAGATTTTCTGCCCCTTGATCCGGTAGAGCCCCGCGTTCGGCCCGTCGGTGACCTTTTCGGCGGTCGAGCGCAGCGCGCCGACGTCGCTGCCCGCGGCGGGCTCGGTCAGGTTCATCGTGCCGTTCCATTCGCCCGACACCAGCTTGGGGAGCCAGGTTTGCCGCTGCGCCTCGGTGCCATAGGCCATCAACGCGTGGATCGCGCCGGGGGTCAGGATGTTGCAGAGGGTGAAGCCCATGTCGGCGCTGCCGAGCGCCTCGATCACCACCGTCGCGAGGGTGAAGGGAAGGTCCTGTCCGCCATATTCGCCGGGGCCGTCGATGCTGCCCCAGCCCGCATCGACGAACGCCTTATACGCCTCTTTGAAGCCGGGCGGCATGGTGACCTTGCCATTGTCCCATTTAGGATTGGTCACATCGCCAACGCGGTTGAGCGGCGCGTACACCTCGGCCGCAAACTCGCCGATGCCGGTGACGATCGCCTCGACCATGTCGGGGGTCGCGGCGGCAAATTTGTCGTGCGCCGCCATCGCGTCGATGCGCGCGATATGATCGAGGACGAAAAGCTGTTCGGTGGTGGGCGGCGTATAGGTCATGGGCCGACTTTCCTGGTGAATATCGTTGCGCGGGCGCTATAGCGCGGCATGGCCGACGGTCAAACGCGCATGACAACCGATATCCGCCCGTTCGGCGCGGAGGCGATAGCGCGCGCTGCGGCGCTGGTCGCCGATGGTCAGCCGGTCGCGGTCCCGACGGAGACGGTATACGGCCTTGCGGCCGATGCGCGCAATGCCGCCGCGGTGGCGCGCATCTATGCCGCCAAGGGGCGGCCCGACTTCAACCCGCTGATCGTCCATGTTGCCGATCTGGCGGCGGCGGAGCGGTTGGGGGTTTTTGGCGCCGCCGAGCGGGCGGTGGCGGCGCGCTTCTGGCCGGGGCCGCTGACCTTGGTCGTGCCGCGCAGCGCCGATTGCCCGGTCGCGAGCATCGCGACCGCGGGCCTCGATACGATCGCGATCCGGGTGCCGGGGCATCGCGCGATGCAGGCGTTGCTGGCCGCAAGCGGTGCGCCCTTGGCGGCGCCGAGCGCCAATGCCAGCGGGGGGGTGAGCCCGACGAGGGCGGCGCATGTGCTGGCGACACTCGACGGGCGGGTCGCGCTGGTGATCGATGATGGGCGATGCGCGGCGGGGGTCGAATCGACCATCGCGCGGGTGAAGGACGGCGCGGTCGAAGTGCTGCGGCCGGGACCGGTGACGGCGGACATGCTGGCCGGGGTGAGCGGATTGCCGGTGACGGGCGTGTCGGGATCAGAGATCGTCGCGCCGGGGATGCTGGCGAGCCATTACGCGCCGGGCAAGCCGGTGCGGCTGGGTGCGGCGGATTTTGCAGCGGACGAGTTTGCGATCGGGTTTGGCCCGGTTCGCGGCGATTATGAGTTGAGTGTAACGGGCGATCTGACCGAGGCGGCGGCGCGGCTGTTCGACGCGCTGCACGCCGGGGCGACGAGCGCGAAGGCGAAGATTGCGGTTGCGACGATCCCTGCGGAGGGGCTGGGCGCGGCGATCAACGATCGGCTTTCGCGCGCGGCGGTGTGATGATTTGACTCACGCAAAGGCGCGAAGGCGCAAAGACACTTAAAATCCGTTCGCCCTGAGCTTGTCGAAGGGCCGTTCTTTTTTCAGCGTTGGAAGAAGGACAGTGCTTCGACAAGCTCAGCACGAACGGAGGTTGGGATGACTACCTCTTCGTGTCTTCGTGTCTTCGTGCGAAATATTTCTTATGCCGCCGCCGGTTCGACCGGATCATTGTGCGGTACCTTGCGCGCCACGATCAGGCAACCGACGACGATCAGCACCGCGCCCGCTATCGTTGGCCAGGTCACCGCTTCGTCGAAGAACATCCAGCCGAACAGCATCGCCCACAGGAAACCGGTATATTCGGTGGTCGCCAATATCTGCGCCTCGGCGCGGGCATAGGCCCAGCTGAGCAGGAGCAAAGAGAGCACGGCGAGGAACGCGGCGCCGATGATCGGGACCGTCTGCTCGCTGCCCGGAACCGCCACGAACCACGGCGCGCCCAGCGCGAGGATCATCGCGACGAAGCCGTTCTGGAAAAAGGCGATTTCCATCGGTTCGGCCATCTTGGCCTGCCGCCGCGCGAGGATGAGGTTGTAGGCATAGAGCAGCGCCGAACCCACGACCGCGCCGACGGCCCACAGCGCTTCGGGCGCATAGTCGCCGCGACCGAGCTTGCCCGCGACGATCACGAGCACCCCCGCGATGCCGAGCAGCGAGGCGATGATCGAGCGCGGGCCGATCCTCTCGCCGAGGAAGATTGCGGCCATGTAGAGCGTCGCGAGCGGCGCGATGAAGGCGATCGCGATCGCCTCGGCCATCGGCAGCCGCGCGAGCGCCCAGAAAAAGCTGAGCGCCATCCCCGCGACGAACAGCGAGCGGACGGCATGGATGTGCAATGTTGCCCGGTCGGGCATCGCGGGGCGGCTGGCGAAATAGATGAGGCCGCTGAGGACCGTCCCGGCGCCGGTACGCCAGAGGACCGCGTTATAGGCGCCAAGCTCGATCGACAGCCCCTTCATCAGCACATCCATCGCCGAATAGGTCGCGATCCCGGCGCAGGCGATCAGGAAGGGGATGACGGGGGAGGGCGAATCGGGGCGCATGGGTGGGGCTGTACCTCGCCTTCTTGCCTTGGGGGAGAAGGATAACATCCTCCCTGTCGCGCAGCGATGGGGAGGTGGCAGCGCGAAGCGCTGACGGAGGGGCCTTGGCGCAACCGTCGCCGCCCCTCCACCATCCGCTGCGCGGACGGTCCCCCTCCCCATGGCTCCGCCACAGGGAGGATTGAAGAAGCTATCGAAACGTCGCCTGTCCTGCCCCGTCGATATTGAGTTTCTGGCCCGAGCAATAGCTGTTCGCGCCCGAGACGAACCAGACGACCGCGGCGGCGACATCGGCGGGAACGGCGACGCGCCCGAACGGCATTTTGGTGTCGAGGTGGTGGATGTCGGCCTGACCCGTGATCGCGCGCGAGAGTTTTTCGCCCATGTCGCTGACGGTCAGCGCGGGGGCGACGATGTTGACGCGGACGCCGTTGGCCAGTTCTTCCTTGGCGAGCGTCAGCGCAAAGGCTTCGCCCGCCGCCTTGGCCATCGTGTAGGGGGCGCCGTTGGGCGAGTTCACATAGGTCGCGATGCTCGAGATGACGATAATGTCGCTGCGTCTGTGGGAGCGCAGCTGCGGCAGCGCGAGACGCGACAAGCGGTGCGGACCCGCGGCGTGGACGGCGAACAGCTTGTCGACCTCTTCGGGACTGGTGTCGGCGACCGACTGGCCGCGGCTGGCGATGCCGGCATTGTTGACCAGGATCGACATCGCCCCGAAATCGGCCTCGACCGCGGCGACCATCGCGGCGCAGGCGGCTTCGTCGGTGACCGACGCCTGATAGGCCTTCGCCTTGCGCCCGAGTGCTTCGATCGCAGCGACGGTTTCGGCGGCGGCCTCTTCGCCGCGGGTGTAATTGACCGCGACGTCGGCGCCCGCTTCAGCGAGGCCGATCGCGATGCCGCGGCCGATGCCGCGCGAGGCGCCGGTGACGAGCGCCACGCGCCCGGTCAGGTTCATCTCGGCCATGTCTCTCTCCCTATTGCATCAGTTCATTATAGATGTCGTCGTCGCTGCGGCTGGCGGCATTACGCCATTTGGGCGCGGCCTTGCGATTGAGCACACTCCCGTCGGCGTCGAGCACGGCGACGGTCGGCGTACCCTTGATCTTGAAGCGGAAGCGTTTCGGTACCGCCGGATTGCGACCGAGGCCGCGCACATGCGGCATGCCGATGTCGGCATAGACGATTTCGTAGCGGGTGCGGATGGGCGTGAAACGATCGGTAGCGAGTAGGTTGGCGAGCCAGGCGCTGTCGTGGCAGCCGCCGGTGCCCATGACGAGCAGCACGCGCTTGCCCGATTGCCCTGCCGCAGCGAGCGCGGCGTTGATCGCGGGCATCGGGTCGGCGACGAACGCCTCGCTCTTATAGGCATCGGCGACCCCGGGAAGCGTGCGCGCTTCATGCGCCGTCGCGGGTGCGAGGCCGAACAGGATCAGGGCAAGGGCAGCGACGATCGGGCGGGTCATCCGGCGACGATAGGTTTCGGATGACGTTTCCGTCAACGTAAGATAGCCTTTGCCGCATGAGCTGGAAAAAAGAGATCGACGAACTCGCGGCGCGGCGCGCGATGGCCGAGAAGATGGGCGGCGCGGAAAAGGTCGCGCGGCAACGTGGCCGCGGCAAGATGGACGCGCGGGCGCGGCTCGATGCGATCGTCGACCCGGGCAGCTTTCGCGAAATCGGCAAGATTGCAGGGCGCGGGACTTATGGGCCGGATGGCGAGCTGGAGGATCTGGCCGCGAGCAATTTCATTTTCGGGCGCGCCAATGTGGACGGGCGGCCGGTGGTCGCCAGCGCCGACGATTTTACCGTGCGCGGGGGTGCAGCCGATGCGGCGCTGCACCGCAAGTTCGTTCAGTGCGAAGCGATGGCGCATGAATATCGCCTGCCGCTGATCCGCATGATCGACGGCACCGGCGGCGGCGGGTCGGTCAAGACGCTGGAGGATATGGGCTATACCTATATCCCGCATGTGCCGGGGTGGGGCGAGATCATCGCGAACCTCGACACGGTGCCGGTGGTGGCGCTGGCATTGGGGCCGACCGCGGGGCTGGGCGCGGCGCGGGTGGTGGCGAGCCATTACAGCGTGATGGTGCGCGGGCTGTCGCAATTGTTCGCGGCGGGGCCGGCAGTCGCGGCGGCGATCGGCGATACGCTCGATCGTGAGGAACTGGGCGGCACCGACGTGCACACGCGCAACGGGGTGGTCGACGACGAGGTGGCGAGCGAGGCCGAGGCCTTTGCAGCGGCGCGGCGCTTTCTGTCGTACCTGCCGTCGTCGATCCATGATCGGGCTTTGCGGACGACATGTTCCGATCCGGTCGATCGGCGCGAGGAGGCGCTCCTGTCGGTCGTGCCGCGCGAGGCCAAGCAGGTCTATTCAATGCGGCGCATCGCCGACGCGGTGTTCGATAGGGGCAGTTTCTTCGAGATGGGCGCGCGTTGGGGGCGGGCGGTAATTACCGCCTTTGCGCGACTGGACGGCTATCCGGTCGCGGTGCTCGCCAGCGATCCGTCCTATCTCGGCGGGTCGTGGGACGCCAAGACGAGCGAGAAGGCCGAGCGCTTTGTGAAGCTGGCCGACCAGTTCCGGCTGCCGATCGTGCATCTGGTCGACAATCCCGGCTTCATGATCGGCGGCGAGGCCGAGCGGACGGGGACGATCCGGTACGGGGTGCAGGCGATGAACGCGATCTACCGCGCGAGCGTACCGCTCGCGTCGGTTGTGGTGCGGCGCGCATACGGGATCGCGGGGAGCGCGATGTCGAACGCCGAGCGGTATCAGTACCGCTTTGCCTGGCCGTCGGGTGACTGGGGCAGCCTGCCGATCGAGGGCGGGGTCGAAGTCGCGTACAAGAGCGAGCTGGAGGCGGCAGAGGATCCCGCCGCGCATCTGGAAGCGATCAGGGCGCGGCTGAACCGCGTGCGCAGTCCATTCCGGACGGCGGAGAAATTCGGGGTCGAGGATATCATCGACCCGAGGGATACGCGGCCATTGCTCTGCGAGTTTGCGGAGCTGGCGTGGCGGGTGGTGGGGTAGCCTGTCCCAAATCCGTTTGTGCTGAGCTTGTCGAAGCACGGTTCTTTCTTCTAGCGTCGTCACAAGACAAGAACGGCCCTTCGACAAGCTCAGGGCGAACGGTAATGGGGGATGTGCCGTGAATTCTGGACGCCACCACGGCATGGACTGGCTGCGCATCGGCGCCTTCGCGCTCCTCATCCTCTATCATATCGGCATGTATTTCGTGCCGTGGGACTGGCATGTGAAGATCGATCCGACGATCGATTGGGTTGCCCTGCCGATGTACGCGACGAATGGCTGGCGGCTGCCGTTGCTGTTCCTGGTGTCGGGTTATGCGAGCGCGGCGTTGCTGGTAAAGCTGGGCGGCGCGGGGGCGTTTGCGCGGTCGCGCAGCGCGCGGTTGCTGATCCCGCTGGCGTTCGCGATCATCGTCGTCATCCCGCTGCAGCCGTGGATCGAACTGGTCGGGCAGCATGGCTATGCGCATGGCTTTCTGCACTTCTGGGCGACGGATTATTTTCGCTTTGGCGCGCTCGACGGGATCATCCTGCCGACGTGGCAACATCTGTGGTTCGTCGTTTATCTGTGGGTTTATACGATGCTGGCGGCGCTGCTGATGGCGCTGGTTCCCCAAGCGCTGCGCACGCGCATCGCCGATGGCGCGGCGTGGTTGCTGCGCGGCTGGGGGCTGCTGGTCTTGCCGATGCTGGGGTGGCTGGCGGTCTATGCCGCCTTTCCCGATCATGATGAGACGCATGCGCTGTTCGACGACGGGCCGTCGCACCTGCATTATCTGATCGCGTTCGGGATCGGGTGGCTGCTGCGCGCGCGGCCAATGTTGTTCGATGCGGTGGCGCGGTGCTGGAAGGCGGCGGCGGTGCTGGCGGTGGTGGCATTTGCCCCGATCTTCTGGGTCGAATGGACGTGGCCCGGCGACACCAAGGCGCCCGAATGGGCGGTCATCATGTTCCATGTCGCGCGGCAGGTGCAGGGCTGGGCGACGATCGTCGCGCTGCTGGGGGTCGCCGACCGCTATTGGAACCGCGACGATCCAAGGCGCACGATGCTCGCCGAAGCGGTGTTCCCATTCTACATCATCCACCAGACGATCATCGTCGTCGTCGGCTGGTATCTGCTCGCGGCCGATGTCGCGGCGCTGCCGTCGTTCCTGATCCTGCTCGCGGCGACGGTGACGGGGTGCTGGCTTTTCTATGCGATCGGGCGCAGCATCGGCTGGCTGCGGCCATTGATCGGATTGCAGCGCAGATAGGGGGATGTCATCATGGGTGCATTGAAGGGCGTGCTCGCGATCGTCGGGGTCGCGATGATATTGGTCGGCGGTTTGTGGGCGCTGCAAGGGCTCGACATCGTGCGCTGGCCGGCGAGCAGCTTCATGCTGGGCGACACGACCTGGACGCGCAACGGGGTGGTGCTGGCGGTGGTCGGGATCTTCCTGGTATGGTTCGCGCGTAAACGCTGACCCTGACCAACGACTACAAATGTAGTTGATCTGTATTGCCGATGTTATACACTCCCGTTCGGCCAAGGCCGAACGGGAGATGGACGATGATTCGCGCGCGGCAGATTTTACCCGCATTGCTGCTCGCCACCGGAGCCGCGATGGTGCCGGCGATCGTGGCGGCGCCGGCGCTGGCGGCGGACGAGGCGAATGCCAACGCGATCGCGGAAAAATACGCTGAACTGCTCGAACGCGATTATGTCTATCCCGACACCGGCAAGCGTTATGCTGCGGCGATCCGCGCCGCGGCTGCGTCGGGTCGCTATGCACCGCTGTCGGGCGATGCGCTGGCGAAGGCGCTCGACGCGACGGTGAATGCGGTGGCGCCCGACGGGCATTTGCGCGTTCGCCCGCCCGAAGGCAGCGCACCGACGGCGGCTCCGGCGGGGAGCGATCCGGCGCGCGCGGCGCCCGCGCCGCTGCCGGTGGTCGAGCAGCCCGGATGGATCGCGCCGGGGATCGCCTATATCCGGTTCAACCTGTTTCCGATGGATGCCGCGGTGACCGCGCAGGCGGCAAAATTCATGGCCGATCATGCCGATGCCAAAGCGATAATCTTTGACATCCGGACCCATCGCGGCGGCGGACTCGACCAGATGGACGTCATCTTTCCATGGCTGTTCGACAAGCCGACGCGGCTGGTCACGATGGCGACGCGCGCATCGGTCGATGCGGCGGGAGGGTCGCCGATCGCGGGGGTGCCGACGCTGCGCCAGGTCAGCGGCGATCCGGGCATGGTGGCGCGCGAACATTGGGTCACGCCGAACGACGATACGCGGCTGCGCGATGCGAAAATCTATGTGCTGACATCGGGGGCCAGCGGCTCGGCGGCCGAACATTTCGCGCTGGCGATGAAACACAGTCGGCGCGGGACCTTGGTCGGCAGCGCGACCGGCGGCGCCAATCATTTCGGCTATGGCGAGGAACTGGGCGGCGGCTTTATGGCGTTCATCCCGGTCGGGCGCACCTATGACCCGGTGACCGGCAAGGATTGGGAGGGCGACGGCGTTGCCCCCGATGTGGAGGTCGCGCCCGCCGAGGCGCTGGTGCGCGTGCTGACCGACCTGGGCGTCGCGGCGGGCGAAGCGAAGCGATTGTCCGACCTGTACCTGCCGAAAGCGCCGATGGAACGGCGGCGGCCAAGGGGTGCCCGCTAGCTCTGCATTGTCATGCCGGGCTTGCGGGAATGACGGGTCGCTAGGACGCGGCGAGTTTCGTCAGCGCGTCGCCATCGACGCGCATGACGGTCCATTCGTCCATCAGCCTGGCGCCGAGGCTGTGGTAAAAGCCGATCGCGGGCGCGTTCCAGTCGAGCACGCTCCATTCGAGGCGGGCGCAATCGCGTGTCACGCACAGCTGCGCCAGATGCGCGAGTAGCGCCTTGCCGAGCCCCGAGCCGCGCGCCTCAGGGCGGACGAACAGATCTTCGAGATAGATGCCGGGGCGCCCCTCGAAGGTCGAGAAATTGTGGAAGAAGAGCGCGAAACCTTGCGGCGTTCCGTCGAGTTCGCCGATCACCACCTCGGCATAGGAGCGCGGGCCGAACAGGTTGGCGCCAAGCTTCGCTTCGTCGAAGCGAACCTCCTGCGCCAGCTTTTCATATTCGGCGAGATCGCGGATGAACTGCGCGATCAGCGGCAGGTCGGCGGGCGTGGCGGGGCGGATCGCGATGGTCATGGGCGCGCTGTGTCGCGGTCCGCGGTTGCTGTCAAACCTCCAGCTTGTGGAGCGCGCAGCTGTTCGCGAAGCCGAGACCGCGCTTCAGCGCCGGATATGCGGTGACCGTTGCGGCGGTGAGCGCCATTTCGAAGCGGATGGTGCGCCCATAGAGCATTTCGACCTGCGCGCCATGCGCGTCGGCGGCGGGGTCGTGGCCACCCACCGCGGCGCCAAATGCAAAGGCTTCGGCGAGGTCGGCGGGCGGGTCGCTGGCGAGCAGGCGGTTGACGGTGGCGCGCGCGACGCCGTCGCCGAGCGCACTTTCGGCGGCGATCAGCGCGCACGGGCCGCAATCGGCGGCGAGCGTCGCGCCGATCCGTGCTGCATGGAACGCGTCGGCGGGCGCGGCGTGGCGGTGCGCGGTGACCGGCATGAAATGCTGGAATTTTTCGGCGGCGTGGCCGGGCGCGGCGACAAGGTCGGGCAGATACGGACTGTTGCCGCCGGTCGCCTTGTCGGCGGCGCGGGCGAACAGCCGCGCCGGGATGCCCGCGGGCGCAATCCGCTGGCGCACGAACAGGATGGTCAGCGCGGCAATAACGAGCAGCGGGTGGCCGAGCACCCCCGGCGCATCGGCCCAGAAGGTGGCGGGGCCGCAGATACCCGCGAGCACCTCGTAGATGTGCAGCACGCCGTGCAAGGTCAGCCACAGCCCGCCGACGACCGCGGCGCGCCAGCGCAGGATCGGATGTCCGGCGGCGTAAAGCAGGATCAGCCCGGAACCGACATAGGCCAGGCCGATATCGCGGATAAAATGCGCGTTCGGCGGGCCGGTGGTGATGACGGTCGGGATGAAGACGTACCAGGCCAGCGGGTCGATCAGCATGAAGCCGCCATTGGCGATCGCTCCGATCGCAGCGATCAGCAGCAATAGCTGGACCAGCCGGTCCATTGCGTCGAATTTGCCCAGCATCGCGGATTCCCCTCGCTTGGTGTCGCGGGGTATTTAGGCGGGCGCGGCGACAGTGTAAAAAGCTAAGATGTACCGGGCGCGGGCGGCTATTTACCCTTGATCCCCGCGGCTTCCTCCAGCTCGACCAGTGCATCCTCCAGATAGTCGATCAGCCGCTGGACATGCGGCACGCTGCGGCGGCAGGCGGTGATGCCGAAATCGATATTCTTGTTGTTCGATACCTGCGTGATGTTCATCGCCATGCCGTCGACGGGGATGCTCGCGGGATACATGCCGTCCAATCGCGCGCCGTTCCAGTACAGCTGCTCGCGCGGGCCGGGGACGTTCGAGATGGTGACGCTATACGCCGGGAACTTGTCGGCGGTGCGCGTGAGTGCGGTCAGCATCTGCGGCATCTGCGTGATCGCGGTATAGATCTGGATCTGCTGCGCGGTCATTTCGCGCAGCTGCGCCTTTGCGGCGTTCATCGACGCCTGGATCGTCCGCATCCGCTCTGCCGGATCATCGATGTGCGTCGCGAGATTGGCGGTCACCGCGGCGACCGAATTACCCGAATCGATGTCGTCCTTGGCGCGGATCGACACCGGCGCCATGGCTTTGAGCGGCTTGTCGGGCAGCTCGTTCAGCGATTGCAGATATTTGCGCATCGCCCCCGAGCACATGGCGAGCACCGCGTCGTTGATTGTTCCGTCATAGGCCTTGCCCATCGCGCGGACGCGTTCGAGCGACCAGCTTTGTGCGACGAAGCGCCGCGCGCCGGTGATGTTGCGGTTGAAACTGGTGCGCGGCAGCCCCGCCCAAGGCGTCGTGAGGTCGCCGCCGCCGAGCCCGAACATCGCCGCAGCATATTGGTTCAGCGCCTTCGTCACCCCGACGCTGTTGCCCCATTGCTCCTTCAAAAAGGCACCGATGGCTTTCAGGTCGGTGATGCTGGGGGTCGGCGCTTTTCTAGCGGTCGGGAACTTACGCTTATAGGCCTCATAAACCTCGACCGACATCGGCGACGCGGTGGGTTTGTAATTCTTGTCGTTACTCAGCATCGCGTTGGTGAAATGCATCGAGCTGGCGCCGTCCATGAAGGCGTGGTGAATCTTGAAATAGGTCGCGATCTGGCGATTGGGCAGCCCCGAGATGAGCGTGATTTCCCACATCGGGCGGGTGCGATCGAGCAGGGTGCCATGCAGGCGCGAGGCGAGTTCGAACATCTCGCGGTACCGCCCCGGCTTGGGCAGCGCGGCGGCGCGGACGTGGTAATGCATGTCGATGTCCTTGTCGGGGACAAGGCGGATCGGGCCATATTGGCCGAGCGGAGTGAGTTTCAGCACCTCGCTGAACGGCCGCCGCAGCCCTTCCTGCTGACGCAGCAGCGCGAGCATCTCGTTCAGCCACTCGGTCTCGTCGACCTTGTCGGGCAGGGTATAGAGATTGACCCCGCCAACATGCATCGGCGTCTCGCGCGTTTCGGCGACGAGAAACATCGCGTCGGTCACCGGCATCAACCGCATGGTCGCTCTCCCCCACTGTTATGCTGCGACTTTATGCTGCGCAGCATGGGAGGGGGGTCGGGGTGAGTCAACCTATCCAACAATCCTCCCTGTCGCGAAGCGATGGGGAGGGGGACCGCCGCCGCAGGCGGTAGTGGAGGGGCTGCGACGTTCGCGCCAAAGCCCCTCCGTCAGCGCGTAGCGCGGCCACCACCCCCAGGCTGCGGCACAGGGAGGATTGGCGAAGCTTCGCCAACGCGTTATCGCACCCGCATGGCCAAGCTCTATTTCTACTATGCCAGCATGAACGCCGGCAAATCGACGACGCTGCTCCAGGCGGATTTCAACTATCGCGAGCGCGGGATGGAGACGATGCTGTGGACCGCGGCGCTCGATGACCGTTATGGCGCGGGGCAGGTGACGAGCCGGATCGGGCTGATGGCCGAGGCGCATAAATTCGATCCTGACAGCGACATGTGGGCGGCGGTGAACGCCGAACATGCGACGCGCCCGCTGGCCTGCGTGCTGGTCGACGAGGCGCAGTTCCTGACGCGGGCGCAGGTTCTGGAGCTGGCGCGGCTCGCCGACGAGAGCGGCATTCCCGTGCTTTGCTATGGGCTGCGCACCGATTTTTCGGCCGAGCTGTTCCCCGGATCGGCGGCGCTGCTGGGCATCGCCGACGCGCTCGTCGAACTGAAAGCGGTGTGCGAATGCGGGCGTAAGGCGACGATGAACCTGCGCGTCGACGAGACTGGCCGTGCGGTCGTCGAAGGGGCGCAGACCGAGATCGGCGGCAACGACCGCTATGTCGCGATGTGCCGGCGGCATTTCATGGCCAAACGGCGCGAGGCCGCGGCGGCGCTTGCCGATGCTTGACCGCCTGTATGTGGAGCTGGCCGACGGCGCGCTGCGGCTCGTCAAGCTGACCGAGGCGCATCGCGAGGATTTGCGCGCCGTGTGCGCGGCCGACGCCGACATCTGGACGATCTATTCGTCGAGTTTTGGTCCCGGCCATTTCGACGCGAGCTTTGACACGCTGATCGGGCGCGGCGGGCGGATGCCCTATGCGATCTTTGACGGGGATCGATTGGTCGGCATGTCGGCGTGGCTGCGCCCCGACTGGTCGGCGCAGACGGTAGAGATCGGCAACAGTTTCATCCATCCCGAGGCGCGGGGGACCGGCTTGAACGGGCGATTGAAACGGCTGATGCTGGATCATGCCTTTGCCATGGGCATCCGCCGTATCGAATTCCGCATCGATGAACGCAATGCGCGCAGTCAGGCAGCGGTAGCAAAATTGGGCGCGATCAAGGAGGGCCTATTGCGGTCCGAGCGCGTCACCTGGACGGGCTATACCCGCGATACCGGGCTATGGTCGCTGCTGGCCGGGGAGTGGTCGGGCGGCGGCGCGTGAACGGCTGGATCATTCTGGACAAGCCGCTGGGTCTCGGTTCGACGCAGGCGGTCGGCGCGGTCAAGCGCGTGTGCCGCGAGGCGGGGTTGGGCAAGGTGAAGGTCGGCCATGGCGGCACGCTCGATCCGCTGGCGACCGGCGTGCTGCCGATCGCGCTGGGCGAGGCGACGAAGTTGTGCGGGCGGATGCTCGATGCGAGCAAGATTTACGCGTTTACGATCGCGTTCGGCACCGAGACGGCGGGGCTCGATGCCGAGGGGGAGGTCGTCGCGGTGAGCGATGTGCGGCCGACGCTGACGGAAATCGCGGCGGTGCTGCCGCGCTTTACCGGGTCGATCGAACAGGTGCCGCCAGCCTATTCGGCGATCAAGATCGATGGGCAGCGAGCGTATGACCTTGCGCGCAAGGGCGAGGCGGTGGACATGAAGGCGCGGGGGGTGACGGTTTTCTCGCTTCGTCATGCCGGACTTGATCCGGCATCCATTGCCGCGGGCGCCGCATGGACCCCGGATCAGGTCCGGGGTGACGAGGGTAGGGAAGGGCGTCTTGAATCGGTGACCCTCACCGCCCACGTTTCAAAGGGCACTTATATCCGCAGCCTCGCGCGCGACATCGCCTATGCGGTCGGCACCGTCGGGCATGTTACGATGCTGCGCCGCACCAAGGCCGGGCCGTTCGACCTGGCACAGGCGATTTCGCTGGACAAATTGAACGCGTTCGGCCAAGGGGCCGCGCAATCAGAAATCATTCTGCCGCTCGAGGCAGGGCTGGTCGACATCCCGGCTCTGAACCTTTCCCCGGAAGCGGCAGGGGCGATCCGTCAGGGTCGCGTCTGGACCGGGGGTAGCACGGATGACGGGCTCTATTGGGGAAGGGACAGCGAAATGCGTCCCGTTGCCCTGATCGAGGCTTTGGCGGGAACGCTGAAGGTCGTCCGCGGCTTCAATCTTTAAGCCAAGATGTTCGAGGAAAAAATTATGTCGATTACCGCTGAGCGCAAGACTGAAGTCATCAAGGACAATGCTCGCCAAGAGGGCGATACCGGTTCGCCGGAAGTGCAGGTCGCAATCCTGACCGATCGCATCAACAATCTGACTGGCCACTTCAAGGCCAATCACAAAGACAATCACAGCCGCCGCGGCCTGCTGATGATGGTCAACAAGCGTCGCAGCTTGCTCGACTATCTGAAAAAGAAGGACGAGGCCCGCTATCAGGCGCTGATCGCGAAGCTGGGTCTGCGTAAGTAATTCATAAGGGCGGTTCCGCATCGGAGCCGCCCTTATTTTATCCGTTCGGGCTGAGCTTGTCGAAGCCCCGTCCTTTTCTTCGAGAAGGAAAAACGGCCCTTCGACAAGCTCAGGGCGAACGGAGTTTGAGAGAATTGACGCAATTCGGCGTCAATTCTGTTCGATGGGGCACCGAAACGCCCCGTACCGTCCCGGGCCGGATTGCCCGGAATCAGAGGCCCCGCCCGGCATTGGGCCCGGCGGGCGAAGGAAACTCCATGTTTGACGTGAAAAAAGTATCGATCGAGTGGGGCGGTGAAACGCTGACCCTCGAAACGGGCAAGGTTGCCCGCCAGGCCGACGGCGCCGTGATGGCGACGCTGGGCGAAACGGTTGTGCTCTGCGCCGTGACCGCCGCGAAGTCGGTGAAGGACGGGCAGGATTTCTTCCCGCTCACCGTCCACTATCAGGAAAAATATTCGGCCGCAGGCCGCATCCCGGGCGGCTTCTTCAAGCGCGAACGCGGCGCCACCGAAAAGGAAACTTTGGTCAGCCGCCTGATCGACCGTCCGATCCGCCCGCTGTTCCCCGAAGGTTTCTATAACGAAATCAACGCTATCGCTCAGGTTCTGAGCTATGACGGCCACAACGAGCCCGACATCCTTGCGATGGTCGCCGCCTCGGCCGCGCTTACGATTTCGGGCGTTCCCTTCATGGGTCCGATCGGCGCCGCGCGCGTCGGTTACATCGACGGCGAATATATCCTGAACCCGACCGATGCGCAGGTTGCCGAAGGCGATCTGGATCTGGTTGTCGCGGCGACGCACGACGCGGTGATGATGGTCGAATCCGAAGCCAATGAGCTGTCGGAAGAGGTCATGCTGGGCGCCGTCCTGTTCGCGCACGACGCGTGTAAGGAAGTCGTCAAGGCGATCATCAAGCTGGCCGAACAGGCTGCCAAGGATCCCTGGGACATGGCGGCGTCGGACGACAATGCCGCGATCAAGGACAAGCTGAAGAAGCTGATCGGCAAGGACATTGCCGCGGCCTACAAGCTGACCGACAAGTCGGCGCGTTCGAATGCGCTGAACGAAGCGCGCGCAAAGGCGAAGGAACAGTTCGTCGCCGACGGCCTTGACCCGCAGAGCGTCATGGCCGGCATCAAGCTGACCAAGAAGCTGGAAGCCGAAATCGTCCGCGGTGCGATCCTGAAGGACGGCAAGCGCATCGACGGCCGCACCACGACGCAGATCCGCCCGATCGTGTCGGAAACGCACTTCCTGCCGCGCGCGCATGGCTCGGCGCTGTTCACCCGCGGCGAGACGCAGACCATCGCGACCTGTACCCTTGGCACCAAGGATGCGGAGCAGATGATCGACGGGCTGAACGGCCTGTCGTACCAGAACTTCATGCTGCACTATAACTTCCCGCCCTATTCGGTCGGTGAAGTCGGCCGCTTCGGTGCGCCGGGCCGCCGCGAAGTCGGCCATGGCAAGCTGGCATGGCGCGCGCTGCACCCCGTGCTGCCGACGAAGGACGAATTCCCCTACACGATCCGCCTGACCAGCGACATCACCGAGTCGAACGGCTCGTCGTCGATGGCGTCGGTGTGCGGCGGGTCGCTGGCGATGATGGACGCGGGCGTGCCGATCAAGCGCCCGGTTTCGGGCATCGCGATGGGCCTGATCCTCGAAGGCAAGGATTATGCGATCCTGTCGGACATCCTCGGTGACGAAGATCACCTCGGCGACATGGACTTCAAGGTTGCGGGCACGTCCGAAGGCATCACCACGATGCAGATGGACATCAAGATCGCGGGCATCACGCGCGAGATCTTCGAAGCTGCGCTGAACCAGGCCAAGGAAGGCCGCGCGCACATTCTGGGCGAAATGGCCAAGGCGCTGGGCGAAGCCCGCACCGAGCTGTCCGAACATGCGCCGCGGATCGAGACGATGCAGATCGACAAGTCGAAAATCCGCGACATCATCGGCACCGGCGGCAAGGTGATCCGCGAGATCGTCGCGACCACCGGCGCCAAGGTCGACATCGACGACGAAGGTCTGATCAAGATCTCGTCGAGCGACCTGTCGCAGATCGAAGCCGCGCGGAAGTGGATTTCGGGCATCGTCGAAGAAGCCGAAGTCGGCAAAATCTATGACGGCAAGGTCGTCAACCTCGTCGATTTCGGCGCGTTCGTGAATTTCATGGGCGGCAAGGACGGCCTGGTTCACGTCAGCGAAATCGCCAACGAGCGCGTCGAAAAGGTCTCGGACGTTCTGAGCGAAGGCCAGGAAGTCAAGGTCAAGGTGCTCGAGATCGACCAGCGCGGCAAGGTGCGCCTGTCGATGCGCGTCGTCGACCAGGAAACCGGCGCCGAGCTGGAAGACACCCGCCCGCCGCGTGAACCGCGCGGCGATCGTGGTCCGCGCCGTGATGGCGGTGACCGCGGCGACCGCGGTCCGCGCGGTGGTGGCGGCCGTGACCGCGATCGTGGCC
>JAFAGN010000130.1 GCA_023422695.1 Pseudomonadota bacterium | reverse complement strand
CACCCCATCCCCGCCCCCCCTGGCACCACCCCAGCCCCGGCTAACGCGGGGGCCCAGAGCGCCAAAGCGCCAGCGTCTGTCAAGCACGCCCTGGACCCCGGCTTTCGCCGGGGAACGACCAATTTTTCAAAGGGAGAGCGTGGGTGACGATACGGCGGAAAGGCCCCACCCAACCCCTATTTCTTCACCACCCGCGCCACGACCTTGATCTCGACCACGGCGGTCGGCTCGTACAATCGCGACACGCCGATCGCGGTCCACGCCGGAAAGGGCGCCTTCACATGGCGGTTCTTGACCGCAGCAAAGCCGTCGATGTGCGCCGCCAGGTCGGTGTGAAAGGTGGTGATGTCGACCACATCGTCCCAACTCGCCCCCGCGCGCGCCAGCGTCGCGGCGATATGCGCAAAGGCGCGCTCATACCCCGGCGCCAGATCGCTCTCCCCCGCCCCCGGCCCCGCGACCACCCCCGACAGATAGATCGTGTCACCCGCGATCACCGCAGTCGCATAGCCCACCGCCTCCTGAAACGCCCGCGCCTCGGGATTTTCGGGCATCAGGACGTTGGCTGGGTCGCGTGCCGTTGCGGTCGCGGGGAGAAGTGTAAGGCTCAACATCGCCGTCGCGGCGGTGGCTCGGGTGGCTTGCATGGTCATCTACCCCTGTTCGCTGATCAGGATAGGAACGTGACAGGGCTTTGGGGGCGGAGCAAGGCGCAAGCGAATTGGGGCTACGGCGTGAGCGGACGATCAAACGGATTTGGGGTTTGAGTAAGCCGCTACCATAATCTTCCCAAAACATGCCTCACTGCTGCACCGAAAGTTCTAGCGATTACATCTGTTACATGAAATATGGCGCCGCCCAAATTAGAGATGGATATTACTGTGCTCCATTCAATTGACCTTGAATTCAGCGAAACCGGAAAATTGACGCTCCCCGCAAAGGGAATAACGATATTTGTTGGTCCCAACAATTCGGGCAAGAGTCTCGTTCTTCGAGAGATCGAACAGGTCTTCGAAGTGCACCCGTTCCCATCAGGCTTGCACATCTTGAAAGATTATGAAGCTGAATGGCCGTCAGACGACGAGGTGAAAAAGACTGTTGAGAAAATGAAGCCGCTTCGTCATGCGTCATTGCCGATCAACCAAGTGACGCTAGGACGCATCAATCCAGCGGGAGGACTCCAAACAACGAATATATTCGAAGAATCTTTGCTTCAAAAAATTAGCGATAAAAAAGATAAAAACTGGCTCATTACTCAATATTCTAAGTGGGGAGTGATCAGGCTTGACGGACGTTCGCGGTTTAACCTCACGAACGATCAAGGCGGCGGCGACCTTCTCGGGCCTGCGCAGAACGTGCTGGCACACCTATTCCAACACGAGGCCGATCGAAAGAAGGTCAGGAATTTGGTCAGCGATGCCTTTGGATTGAATTTCGTTATCGATCCTACGCATCTTGGCCATTTGCGTATTCGCCTGTCAGACAAAGAGCCTTTGGCCGACGAGCAGTCACTCAATACAGAGGCACGGGAGTTTCATTCAAAGGCAATCCATATCAAGGATGCAAGCGATGGGGTTAAAGCCTTTACCGGCATCGTTACCGCGGTCTGCTCGGGTGAATTTCACACTATTTTGATCGATGAACCCGAGGCATTTCTCCACCCTCCGCTCGCACGAAAGCTCGGCAAGAGCTTGGCCGACCTCGCAGCAGAGCGAGGAGGCAGCCTTATGGCATCGACGCACAGCTCTGATTTTCTCATGGGTTGCGTCCAAGCATCGCCTTCGGTTCGGGTCGTACGACTTGAATATAGCGGCGGGAAATCTCGCGGCCGTGTAATTGATCCCGACGTCCTCGAAGCTTTTTTCAAACGCCCTCTAATGCGAAGCGCAAATGTGATCTCAGGGTTATTCCATGATGGTGTCATTATATGCGAGTCAGACAATGACCGCGCCTTTTATGCCGAGATCTATCACCGTCTATCGGAAGGAAGATCCGAATACCCATCAATTCTGTTTATAAACGCCCAAAACAAGCAAACTATCAAAGACATGATGGGACCCTTACGCCAGTTCGGCGTCCCGGCTGCGGCGATACCGGATATAGACATCGTCAAAGATGGCGGGCGCACTTGGACAGATTGGTTGAAGGCATCGCAGGTGCCAGATGCCTTGCACCTAGGATATGGCCAGCAAAGGGCAGCGATACACGAGGCTCTAGTAGCCACCGGAAAAGACATGAAAATCGATGGCGGCATCGGTATTCTCGGAGGAAGCGACCGCGCCGCTGCCGAACAGTTGTTCAGCACCCTAGAAGAGTTTGGCATATTTCCTGTGCGGCATGGAGAACTCGAATCGTGGCTTCCCTGCCTTGGGGTGACGGGAAAGAAAACAGATTGGACGGTCGCGATGC
Source organism: Pseudomonadota bacterium (assembly GCA_023422695.1). Taxonomy (GTDB): domain Bacteria; phylum Pseudomonadota; class Alphaproteobacteria; order Sphingomonadales; family Sphingomonadaceae; genus Sphingopyxis. The sequence continues at coordinate 49,170 of JAFAGN010000130.1, read as the reverse complement.
TCGAGCGCCTAGGTGGTGATCCAGCCGATGCCTCCTATGTGAAGCCAACAAATGACGACGTCTGGCAATTTTTGGAGGGTATTGTCGCTTGGATACGCAATTCTTCAAGAAAGGGCACGGCATAGAAGATCAACGGCGGGCGAAATTTCGCCAGTTTCCGTCCAAACCAAATCATCCACCCGAACCCCCAGCGCCTCCACCCACTTCCCCACCGCCCCCTTGCCGCGCCCGGCCTCGATGTCGGCGATCGGCACCCCGGTTGACTCCTGACACCGCCCCCAGCTTCACCTGGCTCAGCCCGCGCAGTTCGCGCTACACGCCCAGCGGGCTTTCACCGGCGATCAGCCGCTTGGTATAGTCGGCCGGCACCAGCTCGTCCTCTCCCGCCGCCAGCGCCGCCTTGGCACTGTCAAAGGCGCGCGGGTCGGCCATATCCTCGGCCGCCCCCATCACACCAGCGCCACCTCCACCCGTCGGCCCACCAGCGCCGCGGCGCGTTGCAGCGTTTCGATGGTGACATTGCCGTCATTGGGGTCGAGCACGCGGTTCACCTGGCTGCGGCTAGTGTGCAGCAATTGCGCGAGGCGCGTCTTGCTCATTTTGCGCTCGCGCATCGCCTCGGCCAATTGCCACGCGATCACTTCCTTGATCGCCTGCGCCTGAAACTCGCCCAGCACGCCTTCGCTTTCCAGAAAGCTGTCGAGCGTCGATCCGCGATGCTTGTTATCCGCCATCATCTACCTCTTTCTGGCGCATCCGCGCCAATTTCAGTTCGGCTTCGGGCGTCTTTTGCGCCTTTTTGATAAAAGCGTGCAGGGCGTACAACTCGCCCTCGTGGAAACAGAACAGCACCCGCGCCGCGGTGCCATCGGCCAGGGGCGTCCGCACTTCAAACAGTCCCTTGCCCATCGCACGGACCAGCGGCATCCCGACCGGCCAGCGATATTGGACCCGCTGTAAATCCATCCCGATCGCGCGGCGATGCGGTTCGGGCAGGTCCACCAGCCAGTCCCGCACCGGCTCATTTCCCGCGACACTGCGGTAGAACAGCAATTCGATTCTGGCTGCGCCGGAAACCTTACCAGCCATTGTGTCCCCATGTATCATTTATGGTACGTTTGTCAAGTTGACGGTGCGCATCCGCCCGCCATGCGGGCAGCTTAACGGGGTCCGGACGAGATAGGACACGACCCTGTCCGCTATGGACTATTCTGCGCATCCCTCGTCATCCTCGAATGAGACAAGCGGCTCGTTCGACTTGATCCGGGATCCATTCACCCGACGCCGCATGGACCCCGGATCAAGTCCGGGGTGACGACGAGAGTATATACGTCGACTTTCCTTCGCCCCTTTGCGCCTTTGTGTCTTTGTGTGAAAAAATCTTGGCGCCTCCGACGTCACAAGCCAGCCCACGCACCAATGAACCCACCCCCACCCCCTTGCATTTCCCCACCCCCCGCGTAAGGCGTCCCCAACAAAAACCGCGCGCGCGACTCCTGCTGGCCCGCTCTCCCGCCACGCCAGCGGACGGTCATTCCCCGCCGCGCCAACAGGGGACTGCTGCAAGATGACGACCACCGGACATGACACGCTGGGCACCCGTTCGACGCTGAGCGTCGGCGGCAAGGATTATGCTTATTATTCGCTCGACAAGGCCGCGGCCAAACTGGGCGACGTATCGCGCCTGCCGTTCAGCATGAAGGTGCTGCTCGAAAACCTGCTGCGGTTCGAGGATGGCGGCTTCACGGTGTCGACCGACGATGTGCAGGCGCTGTTCGACTGGCAGAAAGACCCGCATTCGAACCGCGAGATCCAGTATCGCCCCGCGCGCGTGCTGCTGCAGGATTTCACCGGCGTTCCGTGCGTCGTCGATTTGGCCGCGATGCGCGATGCGATTGCCAAGCTGGGCGGTGACACGACCAAGATCAATCCGCTCGTCCCCGTCCACCTTGTCATCGACCACAGCGTCATGGTCGACGAATTCGGCCATCCCAAGGCGTTCGAACAGAATGTCGAGATCGAATATTATCGCAACGGCGAACGCTACGACTTCCTGAAATGGGGGTCGAAATCGCTGTCGAACTTCAAAGCAGTACCCCCGGGCACCGGCATCTGCCACCAGGTCAACCTCGAACATATCGCGCAGGCGGTGTGGTCGAGCGAGGATGCGGACGGCGCGACCGTCGCCTATCCCGACACCTGCGTCGGCACCGACAGCCACACGACGATGATCAACGGGCTGGGCGTGCTCGGCTGGGGCGTCGGCGGGATCGAGGCCGAGGCCGCGATGCTGGGCCAGCCGGTGTCGATGCTGATCCCCGAAGTGGTCGGGTTCAAATTCACCGGCGCGCTGAAGGAAGGCGTCACCGCGACCGACCTCGTGCTCACCGCGACGCAGATGCTGCGCGCCAAGGGCGTCGTCGGCCGCTTCGTCGAATATTTCGGCCCCGGCCTCGCCTCGCTCAGCCTTGCCGACCGCGCGACGCTCGCCAATATGGCGCCCGAATATGGCGCGACCTGCGGCTTCTTCGGCGTCGACGACAAGACGCTTGACTACATGCGCCTGACCGGTCGCTCGGAAGAGAATATCGCGCTGGTCGAGGCCTATGCGAAGGCACAGGGGCTGTGGATCGTCGAGGGCGCCGCCGACCCCGTGTTCACCGACACGCTCGAACTCGACCTCGGCACCGTCGTCCCGTCGCTCGCGGGGCCGAAGCGTCCGCAGGACCGCGTCTCGCTCCCCGACGTCGACGATGTGTTCAACGCCGACATGGCGAACACCTATAAAAAGGCGCAGACGCGCGTTCCGGTCGAGGGCAAGGATTTCGACATCGGCGACGGCGACGTCACCATCGCGGCGATCACCAGCTGCACCAACACGTCGAACCCCGGGGTGCTCGTCGCCGCGGGGCTCGTCGCGAAGAAAGCCGACGCACTGGGGCTGAAGCCCAAGCCGTGGGTCAAGACCTCGCTCGCCCCGGGGTCGCAGGTGGTCACCGACTATCTGGAGAAGGCCGGGCTGCAAAAGCATCTCGACAATATCGGTTTCAACCTTGTCGGCTATGGCTGCACGACCTGCATCGGCAATTCGGGTCCGCTGGCGGAGCCGATTTCGAAGGCGATCAACGAAAATGGCCTCGTCGCCGCGGCGGTGATTTCGGGCAACCGCAACTTCGAGGGCCGCGTGTCGCCCGATGTGCGCGCGAACTTCCTCGCCTCGCCGCCGCTCGTGGTGGCATATGCCCTCAAGGGCACGGTGATCGAGGATTTCACCACCACCCCGATCGGGCAGGACCAGTCGGGTAACGACGTGTTCCTCGCCGACATCTGGCCGACCAATCTGGAAGTTGCCGAGACGGTCGCGGGCGCGGTCGACCGCGACATGTTCGAAGCGCGCTACGCCCATGTCTATAAGGGCGACGAGCATTGGCAGAAGATCGAGGTCGAGGGCAGCGACACCTATCAGTGGCGCGCGGGCTCGACCTATGTCGCCAACCCGCCCTATTTCGAGGGCATGACGATGACCCCGGCGCCGGTCAGCGACATCGTGAACGCGAAACCGCTCGCGATCCTCGGCGACAGCATCACGACCGACCACATCAGCCCCGCCGGCTCGATCAAGGCAGACTCGCCCGCCGGAAAATGGCTGATGGAACATCAGGTTAGCAAGGCCGACTTCAACAGCTACGGCGCGCGCCGCGGCCACCACGACGTCATGATGCGCGGCACCTTCGCCAACATCCGCATCAAGAACGAAATGGTCCCCGGCATCGAGGGCGGCATGTCGCGCTATGGCAGCGAAGTCATGCCGATCTATGACGCCGCGATGCGTCACAAGGCCGACGGCACCCCGCTGGTTGTGATCGCGGGCAAGGAATATGGCACCGGATCGTCGCGCGACTGGGCGGCGAAGGGCACCAATCTGCTCGGCGTCCGTGCGGTGATCGTCGAGAGCTTCGAGCGCATCCACCGCTCGAACCTCGTCGGCATGGGCGTGCTCCCGCTGCAGTTCCTCGACGGCCAGAGCCGCGAGACGCTCGGCCTGACCGGCGACGACCAGTTCACCATCACCGGCGTCGCGGACCTGAAACCGCGCCAGACGGTCACGGTGAACGTCACGCGCGCCGACGGTTCGACCTTCGCCTTCGATACGCTCTGCCGCATCGATACGGCGAACGAGGTCGAATATTATATGAACGGCGGCATCCTGCACTATGTGCTGCGCAAGCTGGCGGCGTAAGCATAAACAGGCGAGGATCGGGCGATGGGCAAGCTACTGTTCCTGATCCTCGGCCTGGCGCTCGGCCTGCTCCTCGCCCGCTATCTGCGCGGGCAGCGGGCAGGCCGCGACCTCTCCGCGCGGCCGCGGCCGATGGTGCGCGTCGGCGACGAGCGGATCGACAATGAGGAAATCCGCGCCCTGATCCGCCAGGACCGCAAGATCGAGGCGATCAAGCTGGTCCGCGAACGCACCGGCTTGGACCTCGCCGAAGCGAAGGACGCAGTCGAGGCGCTCGAACAGACGATGCGCTGATTTCCCTGTTCCCCGCCGGGGTGCAGGCCACCCGAAGGGACGGTATATGAGCGTTTTACAGATCGCGATCGAGGTTATCGGCTGGCTCGCGGCTGCGCTGATCCTCGCCAGCTACGTCCTGCTCTCGCTCGGGAAAATCGAACCGCGCGGCTATCTCTATCAGTGGATGAATGTGATCGGAGCGAGCGGCTTCGTGCTCAACTCGGGCTATAATGGCGCGCTGCCCTCCGCCGGGCTGAATGTCGTGTGGGCGTTGATGGGCGTGTTTACCCTGTGGAGCGTGTGGCGCGCGCGCAAGGCCGCCGCATCGCCCGCACTTTAGATTTTCAACCGTAGCCCTGAGCTTGTCGAAGGGCGCTTATCGGCGATAGGCGCCCTTCGACAAGCTCAGGGCTACGGCTCGGTATCGTTGGCGCCTGTTCTAGCGCCGCAGCGCTTCGATACAGCTCGGCACATTGGCATCGCGGCCATCGGGGGTGCGCGCATCGACATGGGTGGCGAGCGGATCAGCGCCTTGTTTCGGCGCGTAATAATAAATGTCGAGAATGCAGGCGCTGCCGCCGAATTGCAGCTTGCGCCCGGCGCCCTCGGCGACGTCGAGGCGCGGCTTGCCGAACAGGCTGAGCGCCGAATTGGCCGGGCGGCCGATCAGGCTGTTGTTCTGCGTCGGGCGCGGCGCGGCGATCGGGCCTGCCGACGGTGGCGCCTTGGGCGGGGCGGCGCGCGGAATCGCGTTGCCGGCGCAGCCGCCAAGCAGCAAGGCCAGCGCCGCGAGAGTCACCAGACGGCTGTTTTTCATCATCTTTTACGGTCCCCGCTCGCCAAATGGAGCATGTGAACGGCCATAGCGGCGCTGACGATCGGCGCCAACAGATTGGCGACGGGCACCACAAAGCTTGCGGCGGACAGCAGCCCGAGCGACCAGCGCGCGGGCCGATCGAGGCGCGCGCCGTCAGGATGGCGCGCCAGCACCATCGCCTCGAGATCGCGGCCGAGCAGCAGCGCGTTGACGAACAGCGCAAAGATCGGCGTGCCGATGCCGGTGACGAGCAGCAGGATATAGATCGGCAGCGCGAGCAGATTGCCGCCGATCAGCCGGACCAGCGATGCGACCGCGAGACGGATATTCTGCCGCCAGCCGACATCGACCGCGCGCGCCGCGGCGGCGGGATAATGGCGTCCCTCGACATCGGCGACAATCGCGTCGGCGAATAGCCCGACGACGACGATCGCGACGGCGCGAAACAGCAGCCAGCTGCCCGCGATGATCGCGAGCACCAGCAGGACGCCCGCCATGTCGCGTTCGGCGGCGCCCAGCCATTGCCAATGGTCGAGCGCCCAGCGCGCGGCGAAGAAAAGCGCCGCACCAACGACGACCAGCAGGACCAGCGTCAGCGCCAGGCTCTGCAACAGGATGCGCAGCACGCGCCCGTTGGGCAGGTCGCGAAGCGCGAGCAGAAAGGCGTGGACGGCGCGGGTCATGCTTGGGGGATGCGAGGGGTCAGGGCGCGCGTCAAGCGCCGCGCTTGCCTTGACCGGCCCGCATCCCTAAAGCGCGGCAGCTTTTTCCCGCACATCACAGGATATTTTATGGCCGCCACCGCCCGTTTCGACGTTGTTGCCATCGGCAACGCGATTGTCGACGTTCTTGCCCGCGCCGACGACGCGCTGATCGAGAGCGAAAATCTGGTCAAGGGATCGATGCGGTTGATCGACGCCGACGAGGCCGAGCGGCTGTATGCGGCGATGGGACCGGCGATCGAAATGTCGGGCGGCAGCGCGGCGAACACATTGGCGGGCATGGCGGCGCTGGGCCGCCGCTGCGGCTTTATCGGGCAGGTCGCGCAGGATCAGCTCGGTCTGGTATTCACCCACGACCTGACCTCGCTTGGCGTGGCGTTCGATACGCCGCCTGCCGACGAAGGGGCGCCCACGGCACGCTGCCTGATCCTGGTCACTCCCGACGGCCAGCGGACGATGAACACCTTTCTGGGCGCGTCGCAGAATCTGGGCCGCGAATCGCTCGACGCGGCGCTGATCGCCGATGCCGACATCCTCTATCTCGAAGGTTATTTGTGGAACGCCGATGCGTCGCGCGCGGCGATGGCCGAGGCGATCGGGATGGCGAAGGCGGCGGGCCGCCGCGTCGCCTTCACCCTGTCCGACACCTTTGTCGTCGCGGGCCATGGCGATGATTTCCGCCGCATGATGGCGGCGGGCGAGATCGACATCCTGTTCGCCAACGAAGCCGAACTGCTCGAACTGGCGCACCAGAATGATTTCGAGGCGGCACTGGCCAAGGTCGCCGCCGAAGTGCCGCTGCTCGTCGCGACGCGCGGCGCGCATGGGGCGGTCGCGGTGACGAACGGCGAGCGCGCCGAGGTTGCTGCCGAACCGATCGACGACGTCGTCGACACGACCGGCGCGGGCGACCTGTTCGCCGCGGGTTTCCTGTCCGGGCTCGCTGAAGCGCGCCCGATCGCCGACTGCCTGACGATGGGCGCGGTGTGCGCACGCGAAATCATCGCACAGGTCGGCCCGCGGGCGCAGACCGACCTCCGCGCGAAGGTCGCGGCTCGCTTCGGCTAGGAACCTTCGCCAGTCCAGAGCGTCCTATGCGCCAGATAAATGACGCAGGAGGACGATATGGCCGACGAGATCCACGAAACGCGCGCGCCCGACGGGACGACGCACACCACGACGATCATCGACCGCGAACCGCGGCGCGGTAGCGGGCTGGGCATGGGCCTGATCCTGCTGGTCGTGCTGGCGGTCGCGGGCTTTTTTGCGTTCCAGTTTCTGGCCAACGACCAGGCGGAAACCGGCGCGATCACCGAAGCCGCGCAAAAGGTCGGCGACGCGGCGCAGGATGTTGGCGACGCCGCGCAGGAAGCGGTGAAGTAGGCCGGTTTGAACCGTAGCGCTGAGCCTGTCGAAGGGCGCCTTACCGAGAAGCGCCCTTCGACAGGCTCAGGGTTACGGTCGATTGGCTAACCCGAGGCTTCGGCCGGTTCGGGGTGTTTTTTGAACAGCGCCCGATCGGCGGGTCCAAACCCGCGGGTCCAGATCAGCCACGAATAGATGCCGAGAATCACCGGCACGCCGATCAGCAGTTCGGCCCATTCGGGCAGCTGCGTCGCGCCCCAGCCCAGCACCGCCGCGCCCGCGGTCGCCCACACCAGCGCCCAGCGCAGGCTGTTCACGGGGGCTTGTAGCACATGCGCGAGCAGCCGGGCTTTGACGACCGATGCGAAGCCCAGGGCGAGCATCAGCGCCAGCGCAACCGCGGCGGCATAGGTGATCGGCGGCATGTCCATCGACCGCGCGATCAGGATCAACGTGACGCTGAGCACCGCCTGCAGCGCGAGCGTTGCGATGCTGATCAGCAAATTGCGGTGGCGCGCGACATAGACCAGCGCCGCCTCGCTGACGACGGCGGTCGCGGCGACGACTTCGGCGGCGAGCAGAAAGGCGAGTGCGGCGGTGCCGCTGACGAATTCGGGGCCGACCAGACCCATCACGGCCTCGCCCGGGATGCCGAGCGCGAGCGCGACCCCGGCCTGCGCCGCGATGATCCAGAAACCGACCTGGCTGACCTGTGCCGCCACGGCGGCAAGCCGGTTTTCGGCAAGATTGCGGGTGATTACCGGGCCGAGGATGGGCTCGAAGCTGGTTTTCAGCTTTTGCGGCAGCGACGCGACCTGCTGCGCCATATAATAAATGCCGTAAATCGTCGGCGAGGTGAACTGGCCCAAGATGAACAGGTCGAGACGGCGCGTACCCCATTCGATCGCGTCGGCGGCGGCAAGCGGGGCGTTGCGCCGCGCAACTGCGATCAGCGTGGCGGGGTGCGGTTGCCAGCCGCGCGGCCCACCATAGTGGCGCAGCATCGGGATCAGCGCGGTGAGGAACGCGCCCACCATCGCGGCGGCATAGGATAGCATCAGCCCGTCGCGGACCGACACAAACCAGAACCCCGCCGCCGCGGCGCTGATCACCCACGGCTCGACCACCGCGCGCGCGCGCACCGTGGCGCCGATGTCGAAACGATAGGCGCAGGCGGCAAGCGCGATGTCGGTTCCCGCAATGGCAAAGACGAGCAGCGCCATCCAGCGATCGGCGCCGCCGACATTGCCCGCCGGAAACATGAGTTGGGGAAAGGCGAAGAGCAGCGCCGATCCCGCTGCGGACGCCAGGAAGGCGACGAACATGCCGTCCCACACGACGGTGCGGTGGTCGGCGCCGGGCGCGCTCAGCTGTTCGGCGAGGCCGCGTTTCAGCCCCAGCGTTGCGAGCTGCGCAACCAGTTCGATGACCAGCACGGCAAAGGCAAAGCGTCCGACGGCTTCGGGGCCGTACCAGCGCCCGGCGACATAGAGGAAGGGCAGCCGCGCGACGAGGCGCAGGATGAAGCCGAAAAAATTGGTGCGACCGCCCTTGGCGAGCGCGGCGGTGTCGGCGTCACCCGAGGGGGCTGGTGCCGATGCGGGCGCAGCTGCGCTGTCCGTCTGGCTCAAGCCCGCCGCCCCTTCTGCTGGTCCCCGGCGCGCAGTCTAGCGCGGCGCGCGGGCGCAGGCAAATTTATGCAATCGCTCACCGGCCCTCGGTTCGCAGCGGGCGGCTGAGCAGGGCGTGAATGGCATCGGCTACCCGTGTTTCGCCTGCGACCAGCCGCGCCACGGTGTCGCAGATCGGCATGTCGATGCCATCGGCGCGCGCCGCGGCGGCGATGACCGGCGCGCTGAACGCGCCCTCCGCCACAGTGCGGCGGTCGGCCATCAACGATGCGGCGTCGGTGCCGCTACCGAGTCCCTGACCCAGCGCAAAATTGCGCGAGTTTGACGAAGTGCAGGTCAGCACCAGATCGCCCAGCCCGGCGAGGCCCGCCAGCGTTTCCGCCTGCGCGCCGCGCGCCAGGCCAAAGCGCGTCATTTCGGCAAAGCCGCGGCTGATCAGCGCGGCGCGCGCGTTGAGCCCCAGCCCGGCGCCGTCGACGATGCCGCAGGCAATCGCGAGAATGTTCTTGATCGCGCCGCCGATTTCGGCGCCAATCACGTCGGTCGAGACATAGGGGCGGAAATGCGGGCGCGCGATCGCCCGCGCGATGGCGGCGGCCACGTCGGCATCGCTGGCGGCGAGGGTTATCGCGGTCGGCAGCCCCGCGGCGACTTCGTGGGCGAAGGTGGGTCCTGACAATACCGCGTGCGGCCGCTGCGGGGTCAGTTCGCGCGCCATGTCGATGGGAAAGGCAAAGCTGCCCGCCTCCATCCCCTTGCTGCAAAAGATCAGCGGCGCGTCGCCCGCGGGCAGATCGGCGAGAACGCCGCGCAGGAAGGGCACCGGAACGACGATCAGCAGCGCGTCGCAATCGGTCATGTCGGCGAGCGCGCCGGTTGCGGTGAGCGAAGCCGATAGCGCCGCGCTGGGCAGAAACACGGGATTGCGATGTTCGGTGTTGATCGCCGCGACAACCTCCGGCTCGCGCGCCCACAGGCGAATGGGGGCGCCATCGGCGGCGAGCAGCTGGGCGAGCGCGGTACCCCAGGCGCCGCCGCCGACGACGCCGAAGTTGCGATATGACGTCATGCTTTCACTCGTCATGCTTTGACTCCGGCGCCGCGCACGGTTTCCGCATCGGGATCGAGCGGCCAGCGCGGGCGCGCGGCGACCGACAGATCGTCGAACAGCCCGGCGGCAAAACGCTCGGCGCCGGCCCAGGCGATCATCGCGCCATTGTCGGTGCACAGCCACAAGGGCGGCGCGACAAACGGTCGATCAAAGCGCGCGGCGAGATCGGTCAGCGCGGAGCGGATGGCGCCATTCGCGGCGACCCCGCCCGCGACGACGAACGCCGTTGCCTCCGGGCAGGCGGCCAGCGCGATGCGGCTGCGATCGACGAGGCAGTCGACGACCGCCTGCTGGAACGACGCGGCAAGATCGGGAACGCTGTGGGCGCCGTTCGCGGCGGCGCGCGCGACGGCGCTCTTGAGCCCTGCAAAGGAGAAATGCGGTTCGGCGCTGCCGACCAACGGGCGCGGCAGCGGCACCGCGTGGGGGTTGCGCTCGCGCGCGATGCGCTCGACCGCGGGGCCACCGGGATAGCCGAGCCCGAGCAGCTTGGCGGTCTTGTCGAACGCTTCGCCCGCGGCATCGTCGATCGTGGTGGCGAGGCGGCGATAATCGCCGACGCCCTTGACCAGCAGCAGCTGGCAATGACCGCCCGAGACGAGCAGCAGCAGATAGGGGAATTTGAGGTCCGGCTCGACAAGCCGCGGCGACAGCGCATGGCCTTCGAGATGGTTGACCGCGATGAGCGGCTTGTTCGCGGCGTGGGCGAGCGCCTTGCCGGTGACGAGGCCGACCATCACCCCGCCGATCAATCCCGGACCGGCGGTCGCGGCAATCGCGTCGACGTCGGCGAGCGATACCCCGGCATCGGCGAGCACGCCCTCGACGATCGGCGCCAGCCGGTCGACATGCGCGCGCGCCGCGATTTCGGGAACGACCCCGCCGAACGGGCTATGCTCGGCCTCTTGCCCCGCGACGCGGTGCGCCAATATGCGCCGATCGCTATCGACAAGCGCCGCCGCGGTTTCGTCGCAGCTCGATTCCAGGCCGAGGATAAGAGTCATAATCTTGCGCATCCCCTTACCCGCCCCTTTATCGGCAGGGCAAGCCGCGGCAGAGCCCATGAAAAGGCTCTTGATGATGCCTGGAGCATTTCCAGACGAAAAACCGGTTCCCACTTTTTCTGGAAATGCTCTAGCAGCATCGCGATGACGGACGACCTTCCCACAATCGAAAATCCGCTGCGGATCGGCACCCGCGCGTCGCCGCTGGCGATGGCGCAGGCCCATATGACCGTGGCGGCGCTGATCGTAGCGCATGGCATTGCGGCCGAGGCGCTCGAAATCGTGCCGATGACCGCAACTGGCGACCGCATTCAGGACCGCGCGCTCGCCGAGGTGGGCGGCAAGGAGCTGTGGACGCGCGAGCTTGACGCGGCGCTCGATGTCGGGGTGATCGATATTGCGGTCCATTCGCTGAAGGACGTCGAAACGCTGCGCGATGCCCGCTTTGCGCTGGGCGCGATGCTCGAACGTGCCGACCCGCGCGACCGGCTGGTGGTGCGCGAGGGGATGGAAGCGGCGACGATCGCGGCGCTGCCGCACGGCGCCCGGCTCGGAACCAGCAGCCCGCGCCGCGCCGCGCAGATCCGGCGGATTCGTGCAGACCTTCAGCCGGTGCTGCTGCGCGGCAATGTCGCGACACGACTGGCGAAGCTGGCAGCTGGCGAGGCTGATGCCACCTTGCTGGCGGCGGCCGGGCTCGATCGGTTGGGGATGCATGGGGTCGGAACCGCGCAGGATACGGCGGTGCTCCTACCCGCAGCGTCGCAGGGCGCGATCGGGATCGAGTGCCGCGCCGCCGATGGCGCCGCGCTCGCGCTGCTCGCGGCGATCGATCATGAACCGACCCATCGGGCGGTGGCGGCCGAGCGCGCTTTTCTGGCCGCGTTGGGCGGCGACTGCCGCTCGCCGGTCGCGGCGCATGCGTCGTGGCGCGAGGACGGCGTGCTGCAACTCGACGCCGAAATTTATTCCGAAGACGGCGCGGATCATGCCGCGGGTCATGCGATGATCGACCATGACGATGCGGCGGCGGCGCTGGCGCGGCGGTTGCTGGGCGACGCCCCCGATAGCGTGCGGCGGCTGTTTGCGGCATGAACGGCGGCCTGCCGCTGCTCGTCACGCGCCCCGAACCGGGCAATGGTGCCACGATAGCGCGGGCGACGGCGCTGGGTCTTGATGCTTATGCCATGCCGTTGTTCGCGGCGCAGGCGGTGCCATGGGCCGCGCCGCCGGCGGGCGATTTCGACGCGTTGCTGTTGACCAGCGCGCAGGCGGTGCGGCTCGCCGGGCCGCAGCTTGCACGGCTCACCGCACTGCCGGTTTATGCCGTGGGAACCGCCACCGCCGATGCTGCCACGGCGGCGGGCCTGACCGTGGCGCAGATCGGCGACGCCGACGGCCAAAGTCTGGTTGATGCCATGACGTTAGCAAAAATTGGCCGAATATTATGGCTTTGTGGCCGCGAGCGATCAGATCTCGATCCGCACGGGGCAGAGCTTCAGCCGCTTGCCTGCTATGCTGCCGACGCTGTAGCACCGCCGACTGGCTGGGCCGATCTGATCGCCGTGCCTGCCGTGCTGCTCGCCCACTCGCGCCGTGCGGCGCAGCGGATCGGCGAGCTTGTCGGGGCCGACCGCGCGCATTTGGTGCTGGTCGCAATCAGCCCCGCGGTTGCCGCGGCGGCGGGCGACGGCTGGGCCGACCGCGCCGTGGCGGCGCAGCCCACCGACGCGGCAATGTTGGCACTGGCCCATGCTTTGTGCCACAAGGGACGAAAATAGGGTCGTTCGAAAGAGACATATGGCAATCGACAGCATCGATACCCCCCCGTCCACGCTTTCACCCGCGGACGAGGCGGTCCCGGCAAGGGGACCATCGTTTCGGCTGCTCGCCATCGCTGCCCTGCTCCTGCTGCTGATCGGCGTTGCCGGGGGCGGCTGGGCGGTGAATCGCTGGCTGACCGGCGACGGGGCGGCGCCAGCGGCGAACGTCATTGCCGCACCGGCGGTTCGTGACATGGCCGATCCGGTGCGGATCGCCGATGCGGCGCCCAAGGGCGCGCCGCTGGTCGTTGCGCCGGTCGATGGCGCCAATGCGCTGGCGGCGCGGGTCGCCGAGCTGGAACAACGGCTGTCGCGAATCACGCTGCAGGCCGAATCGGCATCGGGCAATGCATCGCGGTCCGAAGGATTGCTCGTCGCCTTTGCGGTGCGCCGCGCGCTCGATCGCGGCCTGTCGCTCGGCTATCTCGATGCCCAGCTGCGCCTGCGCTTTGGCGACGACCAGCCCAATGCGGTGAAAACGATCATCGAAACCTCGCGCGATCCGGTGACGCTCGAACAATTGCGCGCCGAACTCGACACGCTGGCGCCGCAGCTCGTCGGGCGTGGCGGCGACGATAGCGGCAGCCTGTGGACCGGCTTTCGCCGCGAGCTGAGCGAATTGTTCGTCGTCCGTGCGGCAGGAACACAGTCTCCGCGCGCCGCCGAGCGGCTCGATCGCGCGCGGCGCTATCTGGGCGCGGGGCAAGCCGATCTGGCGATTGCCGAGGTCGAGGCGATGCCCGGCGCGGCTGCTGCCAACGATTGGCTGATCGATGCGCGGCGCTATCATGAAGCGCGGCGGGCGCTTGACCTGATCGAGACCGCGGCGATATTGGAGCCGCGCGACAGTCCCGCTGCCGCGATCGTCCGCAGCACCGCGGCCCCGACCCCCTAGCGCGCCTCCCGAAAGGGCTGCTCGCCTGACAGAGAAAGCCCTTTTTCATGGCCCTCGCCGATCCGCAGCGCGTCGAAGCGCTGGACCCGCTCGACCCCTTGCAGCTCGATGCCGAGCTGAGCGAAGAGGAGCGGATGGTTCGCGACACCGCGCGCGCGTATGCCACCGATGCGTTGCTGCCGCGCGTCACCTCGGCCTTTCTCGACGAACGCTTCGACCGCGAGATCATGTCCGAAATGGGCCAGCTCGGCCTGCTCGGCGCGACCATCGATCCCGAATATGGCGGCGCCGGGCTGAACTATGTCAGCTACGGGCTGATCGCGCGCGAGGTCGAGCGGATCGATTCGGGCTATCGGTCGGCCTGTTCGGTGCAGAGCAGCCTCGTGATCCACCCGATCAACGCCTATGGCAGCGAGGAGCAGAAGCGCAAATATCTGCCCGGACTGACCTCGGGCGAACTCGTTGGCTGCTTCGGGCTGACCGAGCCCGATGCGGGCAGCGACCCCGGCGGGATGCGGACGCGCGCCGAAAAGATCGAGGGCGGTTACCGCCTCAAGGGCGCCAAGATGTGGATCACCAATTCGCCGATCGCCGACATCTTCGTCGTGTGGGCGAAGTCGGAGGCGCATGACGGCGCGATCCGCGGCTTCATCCTCGAAAAGGGCATGAAAGGGCTGTCGGCGCCGAAGATCGAGGGCAAGGTGAGCTTGCGTGCGTCGGTCACCGGCGAGATCGTCATGGATTCGGTCGAGGTTGGTGAAGACGCGCTGCTGCCGCATGTGTCGGGGCTGAAAGGTCCGTTCGGCTGTCTCAACCGGGCGCGCTACGGCATCGGCTGGGGCGCGATGGGCGCGGCGGAGTTTTGCTACGAAGCGGCGCGTAACTACACCGGCGAACGCCAGCAGTTCGGGCGGCCGCTCGCGGCGAACCAGATCGTCCAGCTTAAGCTCGCCAATATGCTCACCGAAATCACGCTCGGGCTGCACGCGGCGTTGCGCGTCGGGCGATTGATCGACGAAGGGCGCCTGATTCCCGATGCGATCAGCTTCCTGAAGCGCAACAATTGCGGCAAGGCGCTCGATATCGCCCGCGTCGCGCGCGATATGCACGGCGGCAACGGCATTTCGGCCGACTATCATGTCATCCGCCACGCGGTGAACCTCGAAACGGTGAACACCTATGAGGGCACGCACGACGTCCACGCGCTGATCCTCGGCCGCGCGATTACCGGCATTTCGGCCTTTGGCGGTTGACGTAGCGAAACCGCTGGCAGGGATCCGCTTCGTCGAACTGGCGCGGGTGCTTGCCGGGCCGTGGTGCGGGCAATTGCTTGCCGACCTTGGCGCGGACGTGATCAAGGTCGAGCGGCCGGCGGTCGGCGACGACACCCGCAGCTGGGGGCCGCCCTTCGTCATCGGCGCCAACGGCGAAAATCTGGGCGCGGCCTATTATCACAGCACCAATCGCGGCAAGTCGGGGGTCGCGATCGATATCGCTACCGCTGAGGGACAGGCCGCGGTCCGCGATCTGATCGCGGGCGCCGATGTGGTGATTGAAAATTACAAGGTCGGCGGGCTGGTCAAATATGGCCTCGACCCCGCGACGCTCCGCGCCGATTTCCCGCGGCTCATCGTCTGTTCGATCACCGGCTTCGGTCAGACCGGCCCCTATGCGCACCGCGCGGGTTATGATTTCATCATCCAGGCGATGGGCGGCGCGATGTCGTTGACCGGCGAGCCCGACGGAGCGCCGCAAAAGGCGGGGGTTGCTTACGCTGACATCTTTACGGGCATGTATTCGGCGGTGGCGATCCTTGCCGCATTGCGCCGCCGTGACGCCACGGGGTCAGGCGCGCATATCGACATGGCGCTGCTCGATTGCCAGGTCGGCGTGCTCGCCAATCAGGCGGCCAATTATCTGGCGAGCGGCGCGGTGCCGAGCCGCATGGGCAACGGCCACGCCAATGTGGTGCCGTATCAGGCGTTCGCGACCGCCGACGGCCAGCTGGTGATCGCGGTCGGCAATGACGGGCAGTTTCGTAAACTATGTACGATCCTGGGCGAGCCCGGCTGGGCCGATGACGCACGCTTTGCGACCAACGCGGCGCGGCTGGCGAATCGCTCGGCGCTGATCCCGCTGCTGGCGACAAGGATAGCTGGTTGGGACGCGCAACTGCTGGCGCTGGCGCTCGAAGCTGAGGGTGTTCCGGCGGGACCGATCAACGACGTGGCGGCGGTGTTCGCCGACCCACAGGTGGCCGCGCGCGGGATGCGGTTTCGGCCGGAAGGGGCTTTCGTCGATGGGCTGGCCAGCCCGATCGTGATCGATGGCGAGCGGATGGTCGCGGCGGGCGGAGCGCCGGTGCTGGGCAGTTGATTTTGGCCGGGAGTGAGCGAACCGCCCTTTCTATCCCGTTCGTGTCTCGACTTCGCTCGACACGAACGGGGTGAGGGGTCGGTCGGGAAACCATCCCAACCCCACGTCGCCTGCGCCCACGAAAAAAGGGGCGCCATTTCGGACGCCCCTTTCCCCCTTTTTCGAGATATTCCGTAGTTCAGAATTTCACCGTACCAGTCACGAAAATCTGGCGCGGGTTGCCGTAGAAGGCGGTCAGCGTGCCTTCGGTGCCGAGCGCCGAAGTGGGCAGGCCGTTACCGCCGAGGATCGGCGCGCCGGTCGTCGGGTTGACGTTGATGAAGGTATATCCCGACGTCTTATATTCCTTGTTCGTCAGATTCTTGCCGAACAGCCCGATGCTCCAGCGGTCGTCGGGCGCGGTATAGACGATGCTGGCGTCGAGCAGCGCGAAGCCCTTTTGATCGATATAGGGGTTCGGGATTTCGAACTGATAGGTCTTGCTGCGGTACGACAGCGTGGTGCCAAAGTTCAGATCGCCGTCGCCGATCGGAGTCGAATAGGCCAAAGTGCCGCTGGCGGTCCATTTGGGGGTATTCTGCACCTCGCGGAATTCGGCGACGTCGGTCGGACGACCGCCGATGTTCGACACATATTCCTTATATTGCGCATCGATGTAGCCGAGCGCGGTCGACAGCGTCAGCCGGTCACCCGCCGCCGCCAGATCCTCGCCAAGCCGCACGCGGCCTTCGAACTCGATCCCTTTGAAGGTTGCCTTGCCGGCGTTCGACACGATGCCGCAGAAGCTGGGCAGGCCGCTGACCGTACAGGCGACCGAGCCGGGGATCTGGACGTCGGTGTAATCGGCATAGAAGCCGGCAATCGCGACATTGACCGCGCCGTCCATCAGGCTGCCCTTGTAACCGACTTCGTAGCTTTCGACCTTTTCGGGACGGAAGCTCAGGAATGCAGCGATTTCATCATCGCTGCGGATGCCGTTACCGTCGGTGTCGGGGGCGTTGACGCCGACGCCGCGCGGGTCGAAGCCGCCGCCCTTGAAGCCCTGCGAATAGCTGGCGTAGAGCGTATGGTCGGGGGTCGGCTTGAACGACAGCGAGGCGCGCGGGGTGAATTTCTTGAAGCTGCGCTTGCCGTCGAAATCGGTTCCCGGGGCGCCGAACGCGACGCCCGCGCCGCCGAACACGGGCGATCCGCCGCCCAGATAATTCTGGCGCAGGATCGACGCTTCGCGCGTGTCCCAGGTGTAGCGGCCGCCGACCGATAGGCTCAGCTGATCGCTGAAATCAAAGGTCGCGTCGCCGAACACGGCAAAGGTCGTGGTGTCGACATCGGCCTGGGTGTAGGCGGTCAGCCCGGCGAGGGTGTTGAAGATGCGCACGTCGAACAATGTGTCGGCGGTCGCGTCGAGATAATAGAAGCCGAGCAGGCCTTTCAACCGGTCGCCTTCGTACAGCAGCTGGAATTCCTGGCTGATCTGTTCGTTGAAGTAAAAGCCGGGGACGTCGACGTCGACCGCGGGCAAAGCGTCGAAATCGATCGGGGTCGCCGACGTGTCCTTGCGCCAGGCGCTGATCGAGCGGAGGGTCAGCGTGTCGGTCAGTTCGGCGGTGACGTTCATCGCCAGGCCATAGGATTCGATCTCTTGCTTGGGATCATTGAGGCCGCCGCGGCTGTCGAACACGTCGTCGAGCACCGGCGCGTTGGTGCGCAGCGACGGGATCAGGCGGTGACCGCCGCGCGGCGCGCTCTTGTCCTTGGTATAGTCGCCCGAAATGCGGATGAGCACCGGTTCGCCATAGCCGCCGAGTTCGACGGTGCCGCGCCCCGCCCAGACGTCCTTGTTGTAGTTTTCAAGGCCCGTGGTCAGATTGTCGCCGAAGCCGCCGCGCGACAGCCGCGCGATCGAGCCGCCGACGCGGACGATGTCGCCGATCGGCGCGCTGGCGGTGACGACCAGATCGGCCTGGTCATAGGTGCCGAGCGTGCCCTTGATCTTGAGCGAGAATTCTTCGGGCAGCTGCTTGGTCACATATTTGACCGCACCGCCGATGGTGTTGCGGCCATAGAGCGTGCCTTGCGGACCACGCAGGATTTCGATGCGTTCGACGTCGTAGATGTCGAGCACCGCCGCCTGCGGACGGTTGAGATAGACGTCGTCGAGATAGAGGCCGACCCCCTGTTCGAATCCCGACACCGGATCCTGCTGGCCAACGCCGCGGATGAAGGCGCTGAGCGTTGAATTGGTACCGCGCGATACCTCCAGCGTGGTGTTCGGCGTGGTCTGACCGACGTCGGTGATGTCGATTGCGCCCGCCTTGGTCAGCGCGTCGCCCGAATAGGCGGTGATCGCGACGGGGACGTCGATCAGGCGTTCGTCGCGGCGGCGCGCGGTGACGATGATTTCGTCGTCGCCGGCATCGGCGCTCGCCTCATCGACCGGTGCGGCGGCGTCCTGGGCAAAGGCGGCGGGGGCGAAGGCGAGCAGCGACAGCGCGCTCGAGGCGAGGATGGCACGGCGCAGCGGACGAGCGAAAGGACGCATGAAGGACTCTCCCATGTGAAGCGCGGCCGGGGGCCATGCTTTTCGTTTTTTTGGGCTCGGTGCTTGCCAAGCCGCGACGCACCCAATAATGAAACATGAACCAAGTTTCAACTTGGAATATGACTTCGACGTTTTTTGCTTGCCAGTGGTGCGAAAAAGCCACGATGAAGCGGATGACGCGCCGAGGGGAGACGGAAGACGGTGATGGATCAGGCGCAAGACGGAGACCGCGTCGCCGCGGGCGAAGGGCGCGACAAGACGCCGCGCACCGACCGCGGGCGCCGTACCTTGCGCAAATTGCTCGACGCGGCGGCGGTGGAATTTGGCGAGCGCGGCTTTCACGAAGCGTCGATCAGCGCCATCACCCGCCGCGCCGGAACCGCGCTCGGCAGTTTTTACACCTATTTCGATTCAAAGGACGAGATCTTCCAGGCGCTGGTCCGCTACATGAGCGAACAATTGCGCGACCATGTCACACCGCTGGTCCAGGCGGCGCCGGATGAAATCAGCGCCGAGCGCATCGGGCTCGAATCCTTTCTCGGCTTTGTGCGCGAGCATAAGGAAATATACCGGATCATCGATGAGGCCGAATTCGTCGATTATGCCAGCTATCGCCGCCATTATGAAACGACCGTGGCACGCGTGCGGCAGCGGTTGGAGGCGGGCGCGGCGCGTGGCGAGATTCGCGCCGATGTCGGCGAAATCCACGCCTGGGCGATCGGCGGGATGAACGTGTTTCTTGGCATGCGCTACGGACTGTGGGACGAAGACGCCGATATTTCGGAGATTGCGCGGATCGCGAATGATTTTGTCGCGAACGGGCTGAAGAAGAATGACTGAAGCGCTCGCCCCACATTGCCCGGAGGAATTTCATGTCTTACGCTCATTCGGCGCGAACGGTCTTCACCGACATGCTGGATACGCTCGACCATCTTGTCGGCAAGGCCATTGATGCCGGAATAGCCGACGATGTCCTCGCGACAAAGCTGACCGACGATATGTTCCCGCTCGAGCTGCAATTTCGCGTCGCACTCAATCAGGTGCTGCTGGCGCTCAATCAGGTCGGCGGACAAGCGGTCCCGCTGGAAGAAACCGCCTATAGCTCGCTCGTCGAGGTTCGGCAGCGCGTCGCCGTGGTTCGTTCAATGCTCGATCGGGCGGACCCTGCCGAATGGGCGAATGCCGACGCCCGCGTTGATTTGACGTTGCCGAATGGCGTGCGATTTCTGATGTCCGCCGAAGCCGATGTTCGCGACTGGATCATGCCGAACTTCTATTTTCACGTCACGATGGCTTACGCGCTGTTGCGCAATGCGGGGCTCGTTATCGGCAAGATGGATTTCCTTCCGCATATGGCGCGTCACATGGTCGCTGCCGCGAACTAGCGAGGTCAGCCACACGCCGATCCGATCCGCCGCAACGGCAGGACTCAGCGGCGCGAAACCAGAAAAATCGCATGCTCGGCGCGCCATGTCGCGGCGGCGGCGCTCGTCGGCTTGTCGCCCGACAGATACCAGGCCGCCTCGATACCAATCCCGTTGGCGCGCAGTAAATCGCGAAAATCACTGACCGTGACATGGTGGATATTGGGGGTTTCGTACCAAGCGACGGGAAGCAGCCGCGTCACCGGCATGCGGCCGTTCCACAGCAACGCCAGCCGCACGCGCCAATGCGCAAAATTGGGGAAGCTCACAAAAGCGCGCGGCGCGATGCGCAGCAGCTCGGCGACGACGCGATCGGGGCGTTCGGTGGTTTGCAGCGTCTGCGAGAGGATCGCGTAATCGAACGCATCATCGGGATAGTCGGCGAGGTCGCGGTTGGCGTCGCCCTGGACTACCGACTGGCCGCGCGCGATCGCGGCGGTGACGTTGGCGGAGTCGATCCCGAGCCCGCGCGCATCGACGCCCTTGGCGCGGAGCGCCGCCATCAACTCGCCATCGCCGCAGCCGACGTCGAGCACGCGCGCCGATGACGGCACAGCGTCGGCGATGATCGCAAGGTCGGGACGTAGCGCCATCAGAAGCCCGATCCGAGCGCGCCGGCGACCAGCCGGTCGAGCGCGGGGACGTCGAGCAGAAACGAGTCATGCCCGAACGGCGCCGACAGCTCGACAAAGCTCGCCGCCGCACCGACGCTTTGCAGCGCCTGGACGATGCGGCGCGATTCGGAGGTTGGGTACAGCCAGTCGGTGTCGAAGCTGACGAGGGTGAAGCGCACGTCCCTGGCGCGGGCGAACGCGCCCGCCAGCCGCCCGTCGTGCGGTTCGGCGAGGTCGAAATAGTCCATCGCACGCGTGATATAGAGATAGGCGTTGGCGTCGAAACGGTCGGTGAAGGCCAGCCCCTGATGGCGCAGATAGGATTCGACCTGAAAATCGGCATCGAAGCCGAAGCTCTTGATATCGCGCGCCTGCAGGCGGCGGCCGAATTTCTCGGTCAGCCCTTCCTCGGACAAATAGGTGATGTGCGCCGCCATGCGCGCGACCGCGAGCCCCTTGTTGGGGGCGCGGGCGCTGCCATAATATTGGCCGTCCTGCCAGTCTGGGTCGGCCATGATCGCCTGCCGCCCGACCTCGTGAAACGCGATATTCTGCGCCGAATGGCGCGCCGCGCTCGCGATGACCAGCGCCGAGGCGATCCGTTCGGGATAGGTCGCCGCCCAAGCCAGCGTCTGCATCCCGCCCATCGATCCGCCGACGACGGCATGAAGCCGCGATATGCCGAGATGGTCGAGCAGCATCGCCTGCGCGCGCACCATGTCGGTGATCGTGATGACCGGAAAGGCCATGCCGAGCGGCGCGCCGGTCGCCGCGTCGGGGGTCGCCGGCCCGCTCGACCCCATGCAGCTGCCCAGCACATTGGCGCAGATGACGTGAAAGCGGTCGGTATCGATCGGCTTGCCGGGGCCGACCATGCGCGCCCACCAGCCGGGTTTGCCGGTCGCCGGATGGTCGCTCGCGACATATTGGTCGCCGGTCAGCGCGTGACAGATCAGCACCGCGTTCGACTTGTCGGCGTTGAGCGCGCCATAGCTTTGCCACGCGATCGTCACCGACGGCAGGATCTGTCCGCTGTCGAGCGGCAGCGGGGCGTCGATCGTGACGCCCTGGTGCTGGATCTGGTGGAGCAGGCTGGCCATGGTCCGCGCGGGGCTAAGCGGGCGCGCGAGGCCTGTCAACGTGCTGGACTAGACGCTGGACTTGGGGCGCATAGCCGTTAAACGGCGCGGCATGACCGATACGACAAAAACGCTCAGCCCGAAGCCGTGGATCAGCGGCATCGCTCCCTATGTTCCCGGCAAGTCGGTGGGCGCCGACGGACGGCCGCTGATCAAGCTGAGCGCCAACGAAAATCCGCTCGGAACGGGTGAAAAGGCGCGTGCGGCGTTCGCCGAGGCACAGACCGCGGCCGACGCGCTGTCGCGTTATCCCGATCCGGGGTCGAACCAGCTGCGCGAGACGATCGCTGCCAAATTCGGCCTCGATCCGGCGCGGATCATCTGTGGCAACGGGTCCGACGAGCTGCTGCATCTGGCGGCTGGCACCTATGCCGGGGCGGGCGACGAGATTCTCTACGTGCGCTATGGCTTTGCGGTGTACGAAATCGCGGCGCGCCGCGTTGGCGCGGTGCCGGTCGAGGTCGATGACCGTGATTATGCGACCGACGTCGATGCGTTGCTGGCCGCGGTGACCGACAAGACGCGCGTCGTTTATCTGGCCAACCCGAACAACCCCACCGGAACGCTCGCATCGCGCGATGAGGTTGCACGGCTCTACGCCGGACTGCCCAAGAATGTGCTGTTCGTGATCGATCAGGCCTATTCGGAATATCTGTCCGACGCCGAGGATGACGGCGGCCTCGAACTTGCCAAGACCCAGCCCAATGTGTTCGTCACCCGCACCTTTTCGAAAATCCACGGGCTTGCCGCCGAGCGGATCGGCTGGGGCTACGCCGCCGCCGAGGTGATCGCAGCGCTGCATCGCATCCGTTTGCCGTTCAACGTCACGCGCGCGGGGCAGGCGGCGGCGATTGCGGCGATCGGTGATGAAGCGTTCATCACCGCCAGCCGCGAGCATAACGCGAAATGGCGCGCCTGGCTGGCGCAGGAGATCGAAGGCCTGGGCAATCACGGGCTGCGCATCGTGCCGTCGGCGTGCAATTTCCTGCTCGTGCTGTTCGAAGGCGATGTCAGCGCCGAGACGGTGTACAACCGTTTGATGGATGCGGGCTATATCGTCCGCTGGCTGCCCGGACAGGGGCTGCCCCACGCGCTGCGCATGACGATCGGTACCGAGGACGAGACGCGCGGACTGGCGGCGGCGATCCGTGCCGCGTTGAACGGCTGACCATGACGCGGCGCGTCGAACGGCTGGCGATCATCGGCCTTGGCCTGATCGGCTCGTCGATCGCGCGCGCGGTCCGGGAAAAGCTGCCCGATGTGATGGTCACTGGCCATGACGCCAGCGACGAAGTGCGCGGCATCGCGCGGACGCTGGGGCTGTGCGGCGCGGTGGTCGATGACGCGGCGGCCGCGGTCGCCGATGCCGATCTGGTGATCTTGGCGGTGCCGGTCGGGGGTATGGCGGCGGCGGCGCAGGCGATGGCGTCCGGGCTGGGCAAAGACACGATCATCTCTGACGTCGGCTCGTCGAAGGCGAGCGTCGCCGAGGCGTTGGCGAAGGCGTTGCCGGGCCATATCGTCATCCCCGCGCATCCGGTCGCGGGGACTGAAAACAGCGGGCCTGAAGCCGGCTTTGCCAGCCTGTTCGACGGGCGCTGGTGCATCGTCACCCCCGATACCGATGCTCCCGCGGACGCCGTGGCGGCGCTGTCGGCCTTCTGGGAAGCGCTGGGCGCCAAGGTCGACGTTATGGATGCCGCGCATCACGACATGGTGCTGGCGGTGACCAGCCATTTGCCGCACCTGATCGCCTATACGATCGTCGGCACCGCCAGCGAGCTGGAAGAGGTCACCGAGAGCGAGGTGATCAAATATTCGGCCGGGGGCTTCCGCGACTTCACGCGCATCGCGGCGAGCGATCCGGTGATGTGGCGCGACGTGTTTTTGGCCAACAAGGACGCCGTGCTGGCGACCCTGCAACGCTTCAACGAAGATCTGACCGTCCTGCAGCAAGCGATCCGCCGCGGCGATGCCGACAAGCTGGAGGATTGGTTCACGCGGACGCGGGCGATCCGCCGGTCGATCATCGAACAGGGGCAGGATGATGCAGCGCCCGATTTCGGGCGGAAGCATTAAGCCAAGCACCCAACTTCCGTTCGTGTCGAGCGAAGTCGAGACACGCGAAGGCATGAACCGTGCAAGCGTATCTCGACTTCGCTCGACACGAACGGCTTTTATGGGTCGGAGGACTCGTTCAACAACGCCTCGGGCGGGTTCAGCGCATTGATCGCCGCCCTGACCCGTTCCTCGGCTTCTTCGCGCGGCAGGCCCGCGGGGATCGTCTCGCCGACCTGGTAGGTGATGGTGCCGGGCCATTTCACCCATTTGCGCGGGGGAAATGCCAAACCGCTGTTCACGGCGACCGGGATCACATCGACCCCGAGCAGCCGGTACATCCCCGCAAAGCCGGGACGCAGCGGGGGCGCTTCGCCATGCGGCACCCGCGTCCCTTCGGCAAACAGCACCAGCGGGCGGCCCGCCGTCAGCGCCGCCTTTGCGGCGCCAAGCATCGCCCGCATCGCCTTGCCGCCGCCATCGCGGTCGACGGGGATCAGGCCGTAAAAGCGCGCCGCCTGCCCCCAGACGGGGATCGAAAACAGCTCTTCCTTGGCAAACACGGCAGGATGCCTGAACAGCCCCGGCTGTTCGATCGTCTCGAACGCCGATTCATGCTTGAAGACATAGAGCACCGGAATGTCGGGCATGTCGCCCTCGACGACGATCGTCTGACCCAGCAGGAAGCGGCAGAACAGCCGGTGCGCCTGCGCCCAGATGCGCACGAAGAAAATCGTGCCGCGATGCGAGATCGGCAGCGCGATCACCCCGCCGATCGACGAGATGCTGCTCATGATAAAAAAGGCGATCCAGAACAGGATCGAACGGAACAGGGCGATGGAATAACGCATCGGCGTTGCGCTTACAGCCCCAGCAGCCCGCCGGCCAGCCCGGCAAGATATTTGTGATATTCGCGAAACAGCGTCGCGAAATTGGGCTCGCTGCGCACCGCGTCGGGCAGGATCGTCACCTTGTCGCCGACGGCGCGGGCGATTTCATATTCGGCGCGGCGCATATGCCAGTCGGTGGTGACCAGCCGCACGCTTTTATAGTTGCGCCGCGCAACCCAGGTCGCGACCTCGGTCGCGTTCGAGCGTGTATCTTCGGCCTCGAACCCCAGCGCGATGCAGCATTCGAACAGCGAGGCCGGGCGTTTATATTCGGCCGCCAGCTCGCGCGGCTTCACCTCGCGCGCGACGCCGCTGATCAACAGTCGTTTGGCGTCGCCCGCTTCCAGCCGTTCGAGCGCGCGGTCGATCCGTCCCGGGCCGCCGGTCAGCACGACGATCGCATCGGTCTTTTGCGCCGCGGCGGGCAGCGGCGGCAGCAGCGCAAACCATGCGAAGCCAAGCACCCAGGCCAGGAAAAGAAGGGACATCAGGCGCTTGATCATAAAATCTTCTTGAGCGCGGCGAGCAACGTCTGGCGCGCCGTCAGGGCTGCGAGCGCGATAGCCAATAGCGGCAGCGCCAGCAAGAGCGCCCAGCCGGTCGGTCCCAGCGAAGCGGTCGCCGCGAGCCCCGAGGTGACCCCCGACCATTGCCAGCCGACCAGCAGCAGCAGCGCCGCGGCGACGGCGGTACCGAGCGCGATGCCATAGGCGGTGTCGATCGCGATACGGCGCTGGAACAGCCGGGTGATCTGGCGGTCGGTGGCGCCGATCAGATGGAGCATTTCGATCGTCGCGAAATGGGTGCCAAGCGCCGCGCGCGCGGTCATGATCACCACCGCGGCGCTGGCGAGTGTCATCAACAGCACCAGCCCGCCGGCGATCCACGCGAGCGAGCCGATCAGCCGCGCGACCGGCCCCAGCCATTCGGCGTGCGGGATGATGCGGGCGCCGGGCGCCTCGGCGGCAACCAGCGCGCGCAGTTCCGCCATGTGGCGGCTGCGGTTTTCGCCGACGAAATCGATATCGATCAGCGCGGGCAGCGGAAGCGAGTTGAGCACCGGATCGTCGCCTTCAGCGCTGCCGAACCACTGGCCCAGCGTTTCCTGCAGTTCCTCTTGCGCGACCGAGCGCGCCGACAGGACAAAGGGCTGGGCGGCGGCGGCGCGGCGCAGCGCTGCGGCTTGTTCGGCGCGGGTCACCGGGTTGGCGGTAACGATCTGCACCGTCACCCGCCCGGCGATCGCGCTGCCGATCGCGTTCGCCGACCGCGCCAGCCCGACCCCGGCGGCCGCCGCGAGCAGGGTCAGCATCATCAGGATCGCGATGACCCATGGCGTCGGCCCCGACAGGCGGCGGTCGGGGAGCAAACGGCGATGCTGGACAGGGACGCGCGGGATGATCATGCGAGGTTCTGACCCTGGGTCATGCCCGGTTTGCCGGGGGGTAGCGCAAGGCGCCCGTCGGGTCGGCGAGCCGCCCCTTTTCCAGCCGCATCATCTGCGCGTTTTCGATCCGGCTGATCAGGTGGATGTCGTGGGTGGCGACCACGACAGTGGTGCCAAGGCGGTTCAGCGCCTCGAACAATCCCAACAGCCGCATCGCCATCTCGGGATCGACGTTACCCGTCGGTTCGTCGGCGACCAGCAACTGCGGGCGCGCGATCACCGCGCGCGCGATCGCGACGCGTTGCTGTTCGCCGCCTGACAAGGTTGCCGGGCGCGCATCGGCGCGGTCGCCCAGGCCGATCCAGCTCAGCATCTCGCCCACCGGACCCGACAGATCCTCTTCGCCGACACCGGCGATGCGCAGTGGCAACGCAATATTGTCGCGCGCCGACAGATGCGGGATCAGGCGGAAATCCTGAAACACCACGCCGATGCGGCGGCGAAAGCCGGGCAGGCGCTGGCGCGGCATATTGACCAGATCTTCGCCGAACAGGCGGACGATGCCGCGGCTCGGCCGCTGCGCCAAATACAGCATCTTGAGCAGCGACGTCTTGCCCGCGCCCGATGCGCCGGTGAGGAAATAGAAGCTGCCGGGCTGGAGGTTGAAGCTGATGTCGCACAGCACCTCGGCATCGGGGCCATAGCGCAGCCCGACGCCGTCGAATTCGACCATTGCGCCGCCGGGGCGCGGGCTGAGCGCGTCCGTCATGGCGTCACGCGCGCGACCGGTTGCGCTGGCGAAGGGGTGTAAAACAGGGGCGCGGCGGCGCTCATGCCCCGCCTGTTACACGGCTGTAGTGTCAGGTAAAGCGGGGAGTGGGCGGCCCGCAGCGACGCGGCGCTTGCAACGCCGCGAATCAGCGTGTTTAGAGGGGGACCATGATCCTCGCCTGCCCGTCCTGCCACACCCGTTACGTCGTACCCGATAGCGCCATCGGGCCGACCGGGCGCACCGTGCGCTGTGCCAGTTGCCGACACAGCTGGTTTCAGGAGCCCGCCGCGATCGATCCCGTGGCCGCGGCGGTGACGGCGACGGCGCCCGAGCCCTTCGTGGCGCCGACCGCTCAACCGGCGGCGCCGGTTGCGGAAAGCGCCGCGCCGGTCGTCGAACCAGCACCGCCGCCGCCCGAAGCCTTTGCCGCCGACCCGGCACCGCGGCCTGCGCCCGCTGCCCCTGCGGAAGCGCCGCTCCCCTTCCGCCGCCCGCGCCGCAACCCGGCAAAGCGCTGGACGCTGATTGCGGCGAGCGCCGCGGTGCTGATGGTCGCTGCAACCGGCGGGCTATATTATTTCGGCCTGCCCGGCTGGGCGCAGGGTCTGGGCCTGCCCGGTATGGCCGCCGAACCCGATTTGGTGATCGAATTGCCGCCCAATCAGGATCATCGCGAACTGGCCGACGGGACGATCTACTTCGCCGCGTCGGGGGTGATCATCAACCCGACCGACCGCGAGCAACGCGTGCCCCCGATCCTCGCCGAGCTGCGCGATGCGCAGGGGACGATCGTCTATAGCTGGACGATCAAGCCGCCGGTGCGGATGTTGCCGCCCAATGAAAAGGTCAATTTCAGCGAGGCCAAGCTGGATATCCCGCGGCGCGCGACGCAGCTGACCGTCAGCTGGGCCTTGCCGAAAAGCTAGATTTCACAAAGTGATGCGGTGACGCCACGCCGTCACAGACTCAGCGCCGCGGCGAGCGACAGCAGGAAACTGGTCAGCGTCGCGACGATGATTGGCGCGAAGCTGCGCCATCCCTGATCGAGCAGCAGATGCAGCCGCGCCTTCATCGCGGTCGCAACGATCGCCAACAGCAGCAGCGCCTGCGCCCCCGTCGCCGCGCCATCCTGCAGCGGCGGCGGGAGCGTGATGAGCGAATTGAGCGCCGCGACGCCCAGAAAGCCGACGATGAACCAGGGCAGGCGAAGCGGAATCCTGCGCGTGCTATCGCGCTCGCCGCTCCGCCCCAGCCACAAGGCGACCAGCATCAGCATCGGCGCGAGCAACGCGACGCGCGTCAGCTTGACGATCGTCGCGACTTCGCCCGCTTGCGGCGAGAAGGAGAAGCCACCACCGATCGCCTGCGCGACGTCATGGATCGATGCGCCGATCAGAAACCCCGCCTGCGCATCGGTGAGGTCGAGCTCGGCGGCGAGCACCGGATAGAGCGTCATCGCAAAGGCGCTGGCGACGGTGATCCCGACGAGGGTCAGCGTGAAGCGCGCCTGATCGACGCGCCTGTCACCGATCAGCGAATAGAGCGCGAGCGCCGCCGACGCGCCGCAGATCGCGGTGGCGCCGCCCGCCAGCAGCGCCGCATGGCGATCCTGCATGAACCATCGCGCGGTCGCGACGGTCACGACGATGACCGCAAGCATGATCAGCACGAGCAATGCAAAGGGCAGCGGCCCCAGCTCGGCCAGCTGGTCGGCGGTGATCCGCGCGCCAACGAGCACGATCCCGATCCTGAGCGCGGTTTGCGACATCAGGTCGAGCCCGGCATGGGTGCGCTTGTCCTGCGACAGGAAACTCATCGCGAGGCCAATGAGCAGTCCCATCAGCACCAGCGGCGCTGCATAATGATCGGCGAGCCACGCGGCGGCGAGCGCCGCGATGGCGGTGACGAGCACCCCGGGAAGATAATCGCGCCAGCGGCGCTTCGCAGGCGGATGCGCCTCCAGCTGCATCTCGCCATACAGGTCGGCGGCCATCGGCCAGCTTCGTTCGGATGGCGTCACGCCGGCGTTTCCCCTGCCTATGCCTGATGTCGTCGCCGCCCGCTTCGCACATCGCCGCGCGATGGTCGATAGGCCATTGCTGCCGGGCCGCGCTCTTGCTAGAGGCCGCGCTCTATTGGCACCCGTAGCTCAGCTGGATAGAGCGCTGCCCTCCGAAGGCAGAGGCCAGGGGTTCGAATCCCTTCGGGTGCGCCATTTCCTCTCATCGCCCTTCATGCTGCGACGATCGCCGCGGCGGCCTGGTCCGCCGGATCGCAAACGGCGCTGGTGACGAGGACGCTTTAGCGCAATTTTTCCACGACGATCGCGGCGGTCAGCGCGTCGAGGTCGTCCAATGCGGTGTCGATATGGACAAGGTCGCCGCGCAGCTCGACCGACATTGTCGCGGGAATCAGCGCGCGCTGGGAAAAAATGCCCATGATCCGCGGCAGCGTTTGCGGGTCGGCGGCGGCAACAATCCGGAAGCGCCGCCTCACGCCGCGAGCTGCCCGGCGCTTGCGATCAGCCGTTCGGCGGTTTCGTCGGCGACGGTAGCGGGCGACAGGCGGCGGCGCGCAGCTTCTTCGAGGATCGCGGTGACGCGGGGGCCGATCTCGGCGACGCGGCTGGCGACGCTGGCCGCGCTTTCCCCCAGATACTCGGCCGACACGCTGATGATGCCGCCCGCGTTGGCGACATAGTCGGGGACATAGGTGATCCCACGCGCGCACAGCGCGCCTGCTATTTCGGGGGTCGCGAGCTGATTGTTGGCGCCGCCGCACACCAGCCTGGCCTTCATCGCCGCGACGGTATTTTCGTCGAGTACCCCGCCGAGCGCGCAGGGGACGAAGATGTCGCAGTCGATGGCGGCGATCGCGTCGGCGCCCACGACGCGCGCGCCGAGGATCGTCGCGAGCCGGTCGCGGCGGCCCGGCGCAACGTCGGCGATGACCAGCTGCGCCCCGGCATCGGCGAGGCGGCGGCACAGTTCGGCGCCGACATTGCCGGTCCCCTGCACCGCGACGGTCAGCCCGTTCAGCTCCGACCCGAGCGCAAAGGCGGCGCCCGCTTCGATCGCCCCGAACACGCCCTCGGCGGTCCATGGCGAAGGATCGCCTCCGGCGACGGCGCCGACCGCCGCCAGCCCGGCAACATGGCGCGTCTCACGCGCCACGTCTTGCATATCGGCGACGGTGGTGCCGACATCCTCGGCGGTCACATAGCGCCCGCCCAGCGCCTCGACCGCGCGGCCAAAGGCGCGGAACAGCGCGGCGCGGTCGAACGGACCGTCGGGGCGGCGCAGCACCGCCTTGGCGCCGCCGAACGGCAGCCCGGCCATCGCATTTTTATAGCTCATCCCCTCGGCAAGCCGAAAAGCGTCGGTGAAGGCCTGGTCGAGGTCGGGATAATCCCACAGGCGGCAACCGCCGGCGCCGGGACCCAGCGTCGTCGAATGGATGACAATAACGCCATCGAGCCCGACGCTCTTATCCTCCAACCGAACGGTTTCGACGGCGGGCCAGCGACCCGAAACTTGCACAACCATGACATCCTCCTGTTCAGCAGGGCTTATCGCAGATCGATGGAGGTCAATCTTGCTCGAAATTTCGAGTTTTTGGCGCTATCGAGGTCAATATTCCTCATATAATGACAAAGTTGGGTGAAAATGACCGATCTTGATCCCTTCGAGAAGAATATCATCCGCGAGCTGCAACGCGACGCCAGCCTGACCACCGCCGAACTCGCCGAGCGCGTCGGGCTCTCGCCGTCGCCGTGCTGGCGGCGCATCGATCGGCTCGAACGCGACGGCTATATCAAGGGGCGGGTGGCGGTCGTCGACCGGCGCAAGGTCGGGCTGCACGCGCATATTTTTGCGCAGGTCAAACTCAACGCGCACGGCCGCGCGAACCTCGACGAATTCAGCGATGCGATCGCGGGGTTCCCGGAAGTGCTCGGCGCCTATGTGCTGATGGGCAATATGGATTTCATGCTGCGGATCGTCGCGCGCGACATCGATGCCTATGAGGCGTTTTTCTTCGACAAGCTCAGCAAGCTGCCGGGGGTGCAGGAAATCAACTCGACCGTGGCGCTGTCGGAGATCAAGTCGACCAACGAACTGCCGATCTTTTAGGTTCGGCGCCGCGCCGGTTTGACTTGGGCTGCGCGGTGCGCCAGATGCCCCGGCGTGGCGCTCGGGCCGAAGATCGGGGAGGAACAGGAGCGGATGTACGACCTGCTGACTGGCCTTTCGGTGATCGAAGCATCGTCCTTCGTCGCCTCGCCCACCGCCGGGCTCTATTGCGCGCAAATGGGGGCCGAGGTGATCCGCGTCGACCAGATCGGCGGCGGTCCCGATTTTCGCCGCTGGCCGGTCACCGACGGCAATGACTCGCTCTATTGGGAAAATCTGAACCGCGCGAAAAAGTCGGTCGCGCTCGATCTGGGTCGGCCCGAGGGGCGCGAGCTGCTCCAGGCGCTGGTGCGCGCGACGGGGCAGTGCATCACCAACTTTCCGGTCGGCGGCTTTCTGGCGCATGAGGTGCTGGCGGCGGAACGGCCCGACCTGATCACCGTCCGCGTCATGGGCTGGGCCGACGGATCGCCCGCGCTCGACTATACGGTGAACAACAGCGTCGGTTATCCGATGCTGACCGGCACCGGTCCCGAACCGGTCAACCATGTGCTGCCGGCATGGGATCTGCTCAGCGGCGCCTATGCCGCCTTTGCGCTGCTCGCCGCGATCCAGCGGCGGACGGCGACGGGTACGGGCGGCGAGGTGCGCGTGCCGCTGTCCGATGTCGCCATCGGCACCGTCGCCAATCTCGGCGGGGTGGCCGAGGTGCTGTATAGCGGCGCCAATCGCCCGCGGCTCGGCAATGCGGTTTACGGCCTGTTCGGGCGCGATTTCGTCACCGCCGACGGCCAGCGGACGATGATCGTCGTCGTGACGCCGCGGCAATGGGCCAATCTGGTTGCGGCGCTGGGACTTGGCGATGCCATCGCGGCGGTCGAGGCGGCGCGCGGGGTGTCCTTTGCGAAGGACGACGGGCTGCGCTTCACCCACCGCGACGCGCTGTATCCGCTGTTCGAGGGTGCGATCGCGAACCGCAGCCACGCCGATCTCGCTGCCGCTTTTGACGCGGGCGGGATCGTGCATTCGCCCTATCGCACGATGCTCGATGCCGTTCAGGATCCGGCGCTCGTTGCCGACAATCCGATCTTCGGGACGGCCGACAACCCCAGCGGCTTCGCCTATCCCGCCGCGGGTGCTTTTGCGACCTTGCCGCAGGATGCGCGCCAGTCGCCGCGTCCGGCGCCGCGCAACGGACAGCATAGCGAAGAAATTTTGACGAACCGCCTCTCGCTGCCGCCCGGCGAGCTTGCCCGGCTGATCGATGCCGGTATCGTCGGCATCGCCTGAAAACTGGAGAATGACATGACCCTGCGCCGCGCCGCCATCGTTGCCCCGATCCGTACCGCCGTCGGCAAGTTCGGCGGCAGCCTTGCCAGCCTCGATGCGGGGCAGCTTGGCGCGGTGGTGCTGAAGGCGCTGATCGAGCGGACGAAGATCGATCCGGCGCGGGTCGACGATGTCGTGTTCTCGCAAGGCTATGGCAATGGCGAGGCGCCGAGCATCGGCCACTGGTCGTGGCTCGCTGCGGGGTTGCCGCTGGAGGTGCCGGGCTACCAGCTCGATCGCCGCTGCGGTTCGGGGCTGCAGGCGATCGCCAATGCCGCGATGATGGTCCAGACCGGCATGTCCGACGTCGTCGTCGCGGGCGGGGTCGAATCGATGTCGAACGTCGAACATTACAGCATCGATGTCCGCAAGGGCGTCCGCGCGGGCAATCTGACGCTCCACGACCGGCTGACCCGCGGGCGGTTGATGTCGCAGCCGATCGAACGCTTCGGGGTGATCAGCGGAATGATCGAAACCGCCGAAAATCTGGCGAAGGATTATGGCATCACGCGCGAGGCCGCCGACGCCTATGCGGTGCAGAGCCACCAGCGCGCTGCGGCGGCATGGGCGAAGGGGCTGTTCGACGACGAACTGGTTCCGGTCGCGGTGCCGCAGCGCAAAGGCGATCCGGTGATCTTTGCGCATGACGAGGGCTATCGCGCCGACGCGACGCTGGAATCATTGGGCGCGCTGCGCGCGATCGAGGCGAAGACGATCCCCGGCGCGGTGGTGACCGCGGGCAATGCCAGCCAGCAGAATGATGCCGCCGCCGCGTGCCTGGTTGTCGCCGAGGACAAGCTCGACGAACTCGGACTCGAACCAATCGCCTGGTTCCACAGCTGGGCGGCGGCAGGTTGCGACCCCAGCCGGATGGGGATCGGCCCGGTTCCCGCGGTCGAACGGCTGTTCGCGCGCACCGGCTTGGGCTGGGGCGACATCGACCTGGTCGAACTGAACGAGGCGTTCGCGCCGCAGGTGCTCGCGGTGCTCAAGGGCTGGGGCTGGTCGGACGACGACAGCCGGAACGACATGCTCAATGTCAACGGCTCGGGCATTTCGCTCGGCCACCCGATCGGTGCGACCGGCGGGCGCATCCTCGCCAATCTGACGCGCGAACTGGTGCGCCGCGACGGGCGTTTCGGGCTGGAGACGATGTGCATCGGCGGCGGACAGGGCATCGCCGCTATCTTCGCGCGCGCCGCCTGATGGATTTGCGGACCGCGCTGAAAGCGGCCGATGCCTATCGCGCCGCCGCGGCGGATGCGCTCGCCGCACGGCTGACGGCGCGGTCGATCGATCAGGAGCAGCGCGCCGCACATGGCTTTGCGTGGGTGGCGACGACGGTGGCGGCGCTCGAAGCGGTGCAGGGCTGGGTCGAGGCCGGGCAGGGTGCGAACCCGCTCGACGCCAGGATCGCGACGCTCGCCTTTTCCGAGGGGATCGGCCAACTCGTCGGCGGTCTGCCGATGGGGCAGAACGAGATGTTCCGGCCTGCCGACCTCGGGATCGGCGCAGCGGCGCGGGCGCTCGCGGCTGCGTGCAGCGAGCTTCTCGACGCTGATCATGCCGCGCTTCGGGCCGAGATCGCGGCAGCGCTGGCGGACGGCCACTGGCCCAGCGAGACGCTCCACGACGCCGACCTCGATGCGATCCGCGACCAGTTCCGGCGCTTCACCGATGCCGAGATACTCCCGCATGCGCATGGCTGGCACCTTGCCAACGCCCTGATTCCCGACGCCACGGTAAAGGCGATGGCCGAGCTTGGCACCTTCGGGGTCTGCATTCCCGAGGCTTATGGCGGACTCGGCCTGTCGAAGCTGGTGATGTGCATCGTCACCGAGGAATTGTCGCGCGGCTGGATCGGCGCCGGATCGCTCGGCACCCGGTCGGAAATTGCGGGCGAGCTGATCGCGATGGGCGGTACCGATGCGCAAAAGGCGGCATGGCTGCCACCGATCGCGCGCGGCGAGATCCTGCCGACCGCGGTGTTCACCGAACCCGATGTCGGGTCCGACCGTGGCTCGTTGCAGACGCGGGCGCGGCGGAGCGCCGACGGGGCGTGGGTCATCGACGGGGCGAAGACGTGGATCACCCACGCGGCGCGATCTGACCTGATGACCTTGCTCGCGCGTACCCTGCCCGACGCGAATGGCTATGCGGGCCTCTCCATGCTGCTCGTCCCCAAGCCGCGCGGGACCGAGGCCGACCCGTTTCCCGCCACCGGGATGAGTGGCAGCGAGATCGAGGTGCTCGGCTATCGCGGGATGCGCGAATATGCGCTGCAATTCGACGCGATGGTCGCGCCCGCCGACGCGCTGCTCGGCGGCGAAGAGGGGCAGGGGTTCAAGCAGCTGATGCGCACCTTCGAAGGCGCGCGTATCCAGACCGCGGCGCGCGCCGTCGGCGTCGCGCGGCGCGCGCTCGAACTGGGGTGCGATTATGCCTTGAACCGCAAGCAGTTCGGCAAGGCGATCGTCGATTTCCCGCGCGTCGCCGACAAGCTGGCGATGAGCCTGGTCGACTTCGTCACCGCGCGCGAGCTGAGCTATGCCGCGGCGCGCACCAAGGACAGCGGCAAGCGCTGCGATATCGAGGCGGGAATGGCGAAGCTGCTCGCCGCGCGCGCCGCCTGGTCGAACGCCGACGCCAGCCTCCAGATCCATGGCGGCAATGGCTATGCGCTAGAGTATGAGATCAGCAGGGTGCTGTGCGACGCGCGCATCCTCAATATTTTTGAAGGCGCGGCAGAGATTCAGGCGCAGGTGATCGCGCGCGGTCTGGTCGAACGCCGCAATTGACTCGCATCACGGGTGATTCGTCAGACTGCTGACGATTCGCGTCCAAAAAAATTATTTGCCATCGCGGCGGGGGAGTGCGAAGGGCGCCAATCGCCGCGAAGCGAGCATTTTTGGGGGAAATCTTTCGTTTCGGTCACCCGTTGCGCGACCGGATGTTGCCGCCACCAAACTTGATTTCGAATCGTGATGCTCTATTCAAATCCCGTGCACGGCGATCCCGACAATTACATCAGCCTGCTGTCTGTCGCGCAGATTGAAACACTGCGGCACGTTTATGAGCACAAAAATTCCAAACAAATCGCGCGTCTGATGAATGTTTCGCCGCATACGGTGGACGAACGGGTGCGACGGTCATTAAAAAAACTCAATGCTTCCAATCGGATAGAGGCCGCCCGGATTCTTGCAGTTAACGGTGTCTTCGATCATGTTACCCCTTATCAGCCTTTGACATATCAATTGATCGACCTAGGCGACGACCCCGCGGCCCCCGATGCCGAGCCGGGGCGCAGTTCGTTGCGGCGACTTTTCGACATCGGTTCGCCATTTCCGACCGCGTCCCAGCCGGCCAACCGGCATGGGTTGATGGAAAGGATTATCTGGCCAATTTTGATTGCGTTTGCGACCATTTTGGCTTTCTCCGCTCTCTATTCGATCCTTGTCGGACTTGGTCGGGTGATGACCTGAATGTCCGAACCGAATGCTGCGGGGGGGAAACCGGTAGCATTCTTTTTCAAGGAAAAAGACCATGCTGAATGAACGAGTTTCGGCGGCCAAGAAAATCGCAGCAGATCTGCACGAGGCGGAAGACGCCATCGACGAAGCGATGATCCGTATCGCCCAGCTTGCCGCCACCCTGCCCACCGCGCGCCGCGACACCAACATGTCGGCGATCGTCGGCCAGACCGCGATGTCCAAGGTTGCCAATGCGCTTGCCGCCGCTGGCGAAGTTCGCCAGCTGCTGACCGACGCGCATCTCGCGCTGACCGTCACGCAAAAGGAAGTTGGTCTAGGTACGCGGATGTTCGGTGCCGGGGTCAAGCCCGCCAGCGCGAAGCTGGTCGACGAAGGCAGCAACGATCAGGCCGGCGCCGACGTCGCGGCGGTTCCGTTCGCGCAGGCCGTTTGAACATCAGGAAGGGTTAGCAGCCACAATGTGGTCCGTGGCGATCTACTATCTGGTACTGCTCACGACCGTGGCCGTCGCGATAAGGCGCGGCGGCCCGCTCGAGCGGTGGGCGGCCTATACCGCCCTGATCGCTTCGGTTCTCACCAGTGCTCTGTCACCGTTTCCGACCTGGACCGATATCGAACTGAATATCTTCGTCATCGATGTGCTGGTGCTGATCAGCTTCTGGTTCATCGCGCTGAAAACGCATAGCTTCTGGCCTTACTGGATCACCGGCTGGCAACTGATCGCCATCTTCGGCCATCTGCAGAAGTTCATGTTTTCAGAGATATTGGCGCGGCCCTATTCGCTCCTGTCGGTCTATATATCGTATCCGATCCTGCTGCTGATCATTTATGCGGCGGGTTCGTCCGATCGGAAACGTGACGTTACAGCCTGATGTTTGTGGCCCCCTTGGGGTATCTGCAAATGCAGCAATTTTCGAACCAAGAAGTTGCCGAGCTGAAGTCGCGTATCGACGAGATACACGAGCTGTTGGCGGGCCGCGGTGGAGAATTGCCCACGCCTGCCGCCTATCGTAACGGCGGCGGCGAAGCGTCCCCGCAAGCGGTGCTGCTGAACCAGCTGTCGCTCAGCATCCAGATCCGGCGGATCCGCCGCAACCATTTTGGCAGCGCCGAACTCGTCGGGCCGATCTGGGACATGATGCTCGACCTGATGCTCGCCGAAAGCCATGGACGTGCGCTCAGCGCCAGCGATCTCGCGACCGGCGCCGGGGTGCCGCTGTCGTCGGGCCTGCGCATGATCAGCGCGCTCGAACGGCTCGGCCTCGCCCAGCGATCGGTCGACGAACGCGACCGGCGCCGCACGATCGTCCGGCTGACCGCGAGCGGCACCGATCGCATGGAAAGCTATTTCGAAAAAATCGGTACGGTGTGGCAGAATAGCCAGCCTCTCGCCGCCTGAAGGCGAATCCCCTACCTCCCCCCGACCGGGGGCGATGCCGAGCCGGTCGCACGCCGCACCCGGTCACTTTTCCTTGGGTTATCCCGGTCAGTCGGTCATCTGGCGCATCATGCGATCGACCTTGGCCATCGCCTCGCGCTTGATCTGGCAGATGCGCGCCGCGCTGACGTCGAGGGTCAGCCCGATCTCGTGCAGGTTGAGCTCTTCAAAGAAATAGAGCTGCAACACCATTTGTTCGCGGTCCGACAGGCGAGTGATGCACAGGCGCAGCGCCCCCATCAGATCCTCCTGCTCGCATTGTTCGCCCGCGCCGACGCCGTCGTCGGGGAGCAGGAAGGCGCCGACGTCGATCAATTCGTCGAGCGAGGTCGAACGGCCGTGGGTCGCATTACGCTCGAGCGCGAAATAATCCTCGCACGACATGTCGAGCGCTGCGGCCATTTCGGTGGCGGCGGGCGGGCGCATCAACTGCTGCTCCAGTGCCGCGCGCGTCGCCTGGATACGCTTGGCGGCGACCATCGCCGACCGGCCGACATCGGCCTCGCGGCGCAGCTGGTCGATCATCGCACCGCGGATGCGCGTCGTCGCATAGGTGGCAAAGGCAAAGCCGCGTTCTTCGTAATTCTGGCTCGCCTCGATCAGCGCGATCAGGCCGGTCTGGATCAGATCGTTGAGTTCGCTGGTCCGCGACACGCGCGAGAACACCTGCCACGCGATCTTGCGGACCAGCGGCGCATATTCCTCGACCAGCGCGTCGACGCTTTCGCCATAGCCGCGCGCCCGGGGGACGCGGCCCGTCGGCGCCGCGAATTGCTCGGCGGGCTCAATTCTCATGCACTTGGTCCTCCCTATGGGCGTCGGGCCCGGTCGCGAGGCGCGGCACTTCGGCGCCGATTGTCGCGACGATTTCGGTCTGTTTGCTGGCCGGGATTTCGAGGTAGGAAATCACGGCGACGTCGGGGAATGTGGCGCGGATCAGCCGCGACAGCGCCGACCGGCAGATCGGCGAGGCGACCAGCGCAAAGCTGCGCGTCTGCAGCAGCAGCGGCTCGACCGCCTGCCCGACCTGTTCGATGATCTTCATCGCCATGCCATGTTCGAACGGCCATTCGGCCCCCGGATTGGCGCGTACCGACTGGTTGAGCAGCACTTCGATTTCGGGGCTGAAGGTGACGACGGGCAGCGGCATCCGGCTTGGCACGATCGTCTGGACAATCAGCGCGCCGATGCGCTGGCGCACCGCTTCGACCAGATCGACCTCGCCCAGCTGCTGCGCCGCGGTCGCGACCATCGCTTCGGCGATCTTGCGGAAATCGCGCAGCGGGACGCGCTCGACCAGCAAGGATTTGCACAGGCTGGCGACGCGCGGCAGCGCATAGCCCTGCGGGCTGAGGTTCTGTGCCAGCTGCGGATAATGGACCTTCAGATTGTCGATCAGCGCCTGTGCGTCGTCGATCCCGAACAGGTCGGCGGCGGCGCCGACAATGCTGTTGTTGAGGTGGGTGGCGACGACGGTCGCCGGGTCGACGACGGTATAGCCCGCGGCGATCGCATCATTCTGCGTCGCTTTGGGAATCCACAGCGCGTCGAGGCCGAAGGTCGGGTCCTTGCACGGCCGTCCGGCGACCTTGGTCACCAGATCGCCCGAATCGAGCGCCAGCATTTCGTGCGGGAACACTTCGTCCTCGCCGACGATCACCCCGGCGACCGAGATGCGATAGACGTTGCCGGGCAGCGACAGGTCGTCGCTGACCTTTACCGGCGGGACGACAAAGCCCAGTTCTTTCGACAATTGGCGGCGGATCCCGGTGATCCGCGTCATCAGCGGCGCGCCCTTGCGGTCGTCGACCAGGCTGACCAGCGCATAGCCGATTTCGAGCTGGCAGGCGCTGGCGTCGCTGACGTCGGCCCATTCGATCAACGACGGATCGGGCGCGATGGCGACCGGCGGCGGCGCTTCGGCGATCGCGACCGCACTGCGGCGCAATTGCCAGCCGACGGCAAAAGAGATGGCGGCAGCGGGCAGGATCAGCAGCTGCGGCATGGCAGGGACCAGGCCCAGGATGAACAGGATCGCGCCGACTGCCATCCACACCGACGGGGCGGCAAACTGGCTGCCGATCTGACCGTTCAGGTCGAGCGGGGAGGACACGCGGGTGACGATGGCGGCGGCGGCAATCGACAGCAGCAGCGCCGGGATCTGCGCGACCAGCGCGTCGCCGATCGCCAGCGTGACATAATTGCTGCCCGCTTCGGAAAAACTGAGCCCATGACTGAAGATGCCGAGGATCAGGCCGCCAACGATGTTGACGAACAGGATCAGCAGCCCGGCGATCGCGTCGCCCTTCACGAATTTCGAGGCACCATCCATCGACCCGTAGAAATCGGCTTCGGTCGCCACTTCGACGCGGCGCGCCTTGGCTTCTTCGGGGCTGAGCAGCCCGGCGTTGAGATCGGCGTCGATCGCCATCTGCTTGCCCGGCAAGGCGTCGAGCGTGAAGCGCGCCGACACTTCGGACACGCGCCCGGCGCCCTTGGTGATGACGACCATGTTGATGATCATCAGCACGAAAAAGACGAACAGCCCGACGACATAGTCGCCGCCGATCAGCACCTGACCAAAGGCTTCGATGACATGCCCTGCCGCGGCGGTGCCCTCGTGGCCATGGACCAGCACGACGCGCGTCGAGGCGACGTTGAGTGCCAGCCGGAACAAGGTTGCGAGCAACAGCACGGTCGGGAAGGATGAAAAGTCGAGCGGCTTGGCGGCCGACAAGGCGACCATCAGGATCGCAAGGCTGATCATGATATTGGCGACAAAGCTGATGTCGAGGATCAGCGGCGTCACCGGGATCACCATCAGCCCGACCAGGATGAGCATCCCGATCGGAAGCGCCGAGGCGCCCGCAATGCGGCCGATGTTGCCGAGATTGAAGCCGGCGGTCATGCCGCGCCTCCCGACAGCGAAGCGAGCCGCCGATAGGCATCGGCGGCAAAACCCATCGACAATTTGCGGGGCATCGGCTGGATTTCCATCATCTGCAGCGGGGGACGTCCCCCACCGCCCGCCAGGCCGCTCGAACTGCTCGCCGAAGCGTGCCAGCCAGCGGGGGCGAAGGGTTTCATATTTTCGATCTTGCCGCCGTTCTCGAGCTTGACGCGAAAACGGTCGCGAATCTCGGCCAAGCTGCGCATGCTGCCGTCGGGGGCGTAAAAGACCGACCGGTTGGCCGCCGCCGCTTCGGGCATCATCGGTGCTCCGGGCTGGTCGGGGTTGGCGTCGAGCGCGGTCAGAAATTTGGCGGCACCGCCGCTGCCCAGGAAATGGGCGAGGTAGAGATCGACGGGCTCGGCGCTGCGGCCGATCCGGCTTTCCAGATAGTCGCGATTGTCGCCGGTCAGCGCCGCCGCCATGGTCGACGCCGCGGTGGGATCGTCGCGGAGGTCAAAAATCTGCTGACGCAAGGTGGGGTCGGTGACGGTCAGTCGCCCCGATGCGTCGCGGCCGATCGCGTCGGCGGCCCACGCCATGCCATGATTGGCGCCGTGGCGGTCGAGCGTGGCGAGCCAGGTCTGTTTGGTGAACTGATACAGACCGCGCGCCGACGATGTCGATGCCTTGGCGGTCGGATTATAGCCGCTTTCCACCCGCGCGACGTCGACCAGATAGTCGAAATCGACGCCCGTGCGTACCGACGCGTTCTGCATCGCATCCATCACGGGTGCGGCGACGCGGCGCGCGGCTTGGGGATTGTTGATTGCGTTCATAATCTGGTTCCGCTGATGCAGCAGGGCTGTCTCAGCAAACCAAAAGCAATCATCGTGCCATTTACGGTTAACGGCAGGAACCTATAAGATAATCAGTATGTTAACGCTGCTCCGCGGTGATGCGTGCCACGGATGTCATGGTTTCTGTCAATCCGCTGACGCGTCCAGTCCTTCAGGACGTTGACGCGGATCGCGGCGGCCTCGAGCTGGCGCAGCGTCTTGCCGATCAGCAATTGGGCGCGTTGCTCGCTGCCGCGCGGGATACCCGCCCCGCGAAACAGGATCACCGCGGTCGCCAGCTCCTCGGTGGCGGCGATGATTGCGCCCGCGTCGTGGCCGTCGAGCGCACCCACCAGCGTGTCGAGCCGCGATTGCACATCGTCGAGCATCATTCGCCCCCGCCGGTGTGGAAATCGATCATCGCGCTGGCGATGATGGCGGGATGGACGCCGTAATTGCCGTGGGCGATGGCGTTGCGCAGCGATGCGACGCGCGCCACATCGACCGGTGGCGCCTGATCGGCAAGGCCGCTCGCCAGCCGGATCAGCCGCGCAGC
The DNA here is from genome assembly GCA_023422695.1 of Pseudomonadota bacterium. GTDB lineage: Bacteria > Pseudomonadota > Alphaproteobacteria > Sphingomonadales > Sphingomonadaceae > Sphingopyxis. Next base: position 7,411 of record JAFAGN010000130.1, on the reverse strand, counting down.
GGGCAGGCTGTCGACCACCGCAGCAGGCCGCGGCGCGGCGGTCCGCGCCAGGGCAGGCGTATCGCTGGTGGCGCTGCGCAGCGGGGCCGTGCGGGCGATGCCGCCGACGGGTCCGATCTTGCTGCTGTCACCCGACATAATTGCCTCCATCCGATGCCGTCAGAAAAGTGACGGTGCGGTTCACAAGGGCTTTAACGGATGCCGGTTCGACCGATTAAGGCGGTTCACCGCAAAAATTCAAAAGAAAGGCCCGGTGGCGTCGGAATGCCGACAGCCACCGGGCCAAAGGGCAGGGTAAGGCGGGGGTGGATCAGTCGCTGAGCCGCGCCCGGCCGGGGCCGGTCACGGTGGCGCTCAGCATGGATTTGGCGTCGCTGCCGCGCAGACCGATCGTCTCGCCGACGCGGCCATCCTCGGTCGCGACGGCGGTGTAGCTGACCGAAAAGCTCTCGGTATCGATCGTCACCCGCACATTGTCGCCGCGGCGGATCACCGGGGCGCTGGCAGCGGGGCGGCTATAGCTGGCGGCCATCGGGACGGCGCCCGCCGGAGCGGTCATCGGCACCCGCAGCCGCCAACCGAGCGAGGCGCAGCGAACCGCCAGCGCGTTGGCATCGATGGCGGTCACCGACGCCTGTTCGGGACAGCGCGCCAGCTTGATGCGGCGGTCGACCGGGGTCGCGGTGCGCCCCATCGCCTTGGCGACCATGTCGGTCAGCACGTCGATGGTCTGCCAGTCCTCGCTCGCCTGCTGGGCGTGAGCGGGAAGGGCGGCGGCGCACGCGAGCAGGCCGATGGCCAGGCGCGGGGTGATCGGTACGGACAAGATCCATCTCCTTCGGTCCAAAATGGTCACCCGCCATTTTGCAGGAACTGTGCCAGTCGCGGCTGGCCGCGCCGTTTGCCGCCATTCTCGTCGGCGTCGTCGGTTTTTTGACGAGGCGCGGCGAGGGGCAGGTCGCATTGCTATTAAGTATATGAAAAAAAGATATAAATTGCTTTTGGCACGGCGATTGCATCGTTCTTTGTGTTTTCCGCGCGTCCGGGTCGCAACCCGGTCCGGACCCCGGCGAAAGGAATTTGATGATGGCATCCGAGAAACTCTTTGGCCTGCACGCGACGGCGCTGCAGCTGCGCAGCCAGCGCATGATGATGCTCGCGTCGAACATCGCAAATGCTGCGACGCCAGGTTACAAGGCGCGCGACCTCGACTTTTCGAAAGCGCTCGACCTTGCGCAGCAGGGCGGCTCGACCGCCGACGCGATGGCGGGCGCCATTGCGTACCGTGTCCCGGTGCAGGCGTCGCTCGACGGCAACACCGTCGAAATGGCGACCGAGCAGACGGCGTTCGCCGAAAACGCGCTCGCCTATCGCTCCAGCCTCTCGTTCCTCAGCGGCCGGATCAACACGCTGACCCGCGCAATCAAGGGCGAATGACGATGAACGGGAACTTCTCGGTCTTCGACATCAGCGGCCGCGCGATGTCGGCGCAGCTCGTCCGGCTCAACACCACCGCGTCGAACCTCGCGAACGCCGGGACGATCGCGGGCAGCGAGGCCGAAGCCTTTCGCTCGCTGAAACCGGTGTTTCGCACCGTCATGGACGACCATGGCCGCGCGACGGTGCAGGTCGATCAGGTGACGACGTCGAAAATGGCGCCGTCGAAGCGCCACGATCCGTCGAACCCCCTGGCCGACAAGGACGGCAACGTCTGGCAGGCGGCGGTCGATAGCGCCGCCGAGATGGTCGAGATGGTCGAAACCGCACGCCAATATCAGAACAATGTCCAGGTCCTGGAAACCGCCAAGGGCTTGATCAACGAAACGCTCAGGATGGGACAATAGAATGGCCGTCAACCCCGTTACCAACGCCAATAATGTCGTGCTCCAGCCGAAAGGCGCGGGCCAGCAGATGGGGCAGAGCGACTTCCTGCGCCTGATGACCGCGCAGCTGTCGCAGCAGGATCCGTTCAACCCCGTCGATAACCAGCAGATGGTTGCGCAGATGGCGCAATTCTCCAGCCTCGCCGGGATCAGCGAAACCAACACCACGCTCCAGAAAATTTCCGAGCAGCTGACCGCGCAGACCCAGCTGCTCAAAGACATCAAGGCCGCCACCCCGGCGCCCACCACCCCGACCACCTAAGGAAGGATTAGTCCATGTCATTCTATACCTCGCTTTCGGGCCTCAAGGGCGCCCAGACCGACATGTCGGTCATCTCGAACAACATCGCCAACGCGGGTTCGGTTGGGTTCAAGCGCAGCAAGGCGCAGTTCGGCGACATCTTTGCCGCCTCGCCGACCCAATCGACCAAGATGGTGGCGGGTCAGGGCACGCGCCTGAACGGCATCACTCAGCAATTCACCCAGGGGTCGTATGAATCGAGCGAGAAGACGCTCGACATGGCGATCGTCGGCGAAGGCATGTTCGTCGTGAAGGGCGAACCGCCGCGCGAACAGGTGACCTACACCCGCAACGGCGCCTTCACCGCGACCCCCGACCGCAATGTCATCGATTCGACCGGCCAGAAGCTGCAACTTCTGCCCGTCGATGCGAACGGCAACGTCACCAACAACACGCTGGCCGGTGCGTTCGATTTCGTGCTGCCCGCGGGCGCGCCGAGCGACCCCACCGCGCAGCTGGTCAATGTGTCGATCGGCCTCGACGGGCTGGTTTCGGCGACCTTTGCCAATGGCGAAGCGCAGGTGCTGGGCAAGGTTGCGATGGCGACCTTCCCCGCGATGGAGGGGCTGCGCCCCGTCGGCGACGCGCATTGGCAGTCGTCGGGCGAAAGCGGCCCGCCGACGATCGACGCCGCGACCAACGGCCCGATGGGCGCGATCCGCTCGGGCGCGCTCGAACGCTCGAACGTGGATATCACCGAGGAACTGGTGATGCTGATCGGCGCGCAGCGCAATTTCCAGGCGAATGCGAAAGCCATCGAGGGCGCGTCGCAGCTGTCGCAAACCATCATCAACATGCGCTGATCCAGCGCGATTAGCCGCCTGCCGGGAGCCTTTCCATGGACCGCCTCATCTATACCAGCCTCACCGCGATGCGGGGCAGTCAGGCCCGGCAGACGGCGATCGCCAACAATCTGGCGAACGCCCAGACGCCCGGGTTTCGCGCCGACATGGCCGAGGCGCAGGCGCTGTGGCTGAACGGCAGCGGGCTCGATGCTCGCGCCATGTCGTCGGAAGAAGTGCTCGGCGCCGACATGCGCGCGGGCACCGTCACCGCGACCGGGCGCGATCTCGACATCGCGGTGCAGGGCGACGCGCTGCTCGTGGTGCAGGCGAAGGATGGGACCGAGGCCTATACGCGCCGCGGCGACCTCCAAGTCTCGCCGAGCGGGCTGCTCACCACCGGCGACGGCCACCCCGTTCAGGGCGGCCAGGGTCCGGTGACCATTCCCCCCGCCGACGCGGTCACGATCGACGTCGAGGGCCGGGTGTGGATCGTTCCTGCGGGCGGCGATCCCCAAAATCCGCAGGAGGTCGACCGGCTGCGGCTGGCGACCCCGACCGGGTCGGACATTGCGAAAGGGCTGGACGGACTATTCCGCGTCAAGGGCGACGGCGTTCTGCCCGACGATCCCGAGGCGCGGCTGATCACCCGCTCGATCGAAGGATCGAACGTCGCCGCCACCACCGCGCTGGTCGACATGATCGAGGCGAGCCGCAGCTGGGATACCCAGCTCAAGCTCGTCAGCGACGCGCGCGACATGGACAATGCGACCGCCAATCTGATGCAGCTTCCCCGTTAAGGAGACAAGAAAATGAGCTTCGGTGCCTTGCACGTCGCGCGAACCGGTCTGGATGCCCAGGGCTTCCGGATGCAGGTGATCGCCAACAACCTCGCCAACGTGAACACGACGGGCTTCAAGCGCGACCGCGCCAGCTTTGAAACGCTGAGCTATCAGATGATGACCGCCCCCGGCGCGCCGTCGTCGGCCGAAAACCGTTATGCGACCGGGCTCAATCTCGGCACCGGCGTGTCGCTCGGCGGCACCGCGCGGATCGACACGCAGGGGACGTTCGCCACCACCGGCAACGGGCTCGACATCGCGATCGACGGCGCCGGCTATTTCCAGGTTCAGATGCCCGACGGCCGCACGGGCTATACGCGCGCCGGCAATTTCGGCCGCGCCCCCGACGGGTCGATCGTGACCAGCGACGGCAAGCCGCTCCAGCCGCAGATCCAGATTCCCGAAGACGCGACCAATGTGTCGGTCGGCAGCGACGGCACCGTGTCGGCGACCGGCGCCGACGGCACGCTGACCGAGCTTGGCCGGATCGAGATCGCGCGCTTCGCCAACCCGGCGGGCTTGCAGGCGATCGGCGACAATCTGCTCGTCGAAAGTCAGGCTTCGGGCGCGCCGCAGGTCGGCGGCGCCGGCGAGGAAGGCCGCGGCTCCTTGCGCGGCGGAATGCTCGAGGGATCGAACGTCAATGTCGTCGAGGAACTGGTCGACATGATCGAGACGCAGCGCGCCTATGAGGTCAATTCAAAGATGATCCAGGCCACCGACGAGATGATGAAAAATGCCGCGCAGACCCTCTAATCCGACGATCGGCGTGGCCATTATCCTCGCGCTCGCGCCGGTCGGCGCGGCGGCGAAGGACAAATTGCCGCCCGACGCCTTTGCCGCCGCGACCCCGGTCCCCCCGGCGCCGCTGCCCGGCAACGGCTCGATCTTTCAGGGTAGCTATACGCCGCTGACCTCGGGCGGCCGCGCCGGGCAGGTTGGCGACATCCTGACCATCCAGCTCGTCGAACGCACCGCCGCGACCAAAAGCAACGCCGCGGGGACGCAGCGCGACGGCAATATCGGGCTGACGCCGCCGACCACCGGCCCGCTGTCGCTGTTCAACCCCAGCGACATCGCGATGGGCGGGGGTCAGCAATTCAAGGGCAAGGGCGACGCCTCGCAATCGAACGCGCTGTCGGGCGAAGTCAGCGTGACCATCGCCGCGGTCTATCCGAACGGCACGATGCTGGTGCGCGGCGAAAAGCTGCTGACGCTCAACCGCGGCGACGAACGCGTCCAGATCTCGGGGATAGTCCGCGCCATGGATATCGGCCCCGACAACCGCATCCTGTCGACGCGCGTCGCCGACGCCAACATCCGTTACGTCGGCAAGGGCGAGATCGCCCGCGCCAGCCAGCAAGGCTGGCTGCAGCGTTTCTTCTCGATCATCAGCCCGTTCTGAAGAGGATTATTTCCGTGACCCAGCGCCCCACCCTGTTCGCCCTGATCGCGCTTCTGTTCGCCAGCCTCGTCTTTGCGGCGCCGGCGCAGGCCGAACGCATCAAGGACATGGGCCAGTTCCAGGGACTGCGCGCCAACCAGCTCACCGGTTACGGCATCGTCGTCGGGCTGGCGGGGACGGGCGACGACAGCCTCGACTATTCGACGCTGGGCATGAAGGGCGCAATCTCGCGCTTCGGCCTCACCTTGCCGCCGGGGGTCAATCCGGCGCTGAAAAATGCCGCGGCGGTGATGATCACCGCCGAACTGCCGCCCTTTGCCAAGCCCGGTCAGCGCCTCGACGTCACCGTTTCGGCGATCGGCAAGGCCAAAAGCCTGCGCGGCGGCACCCTGGTGCTGGCGCCGCTTTATGGCGCCAACGGCCAGATCTATGCGATGGTGCAGGGCAACCTGGTCATCGGCGGGCTTGGGGTCGATGCCGCTGACGGATCGAAAGTCACCGTCAACGTCCCGTCGAGCGGGCGCATCGCGGGCGGCGCGACGGTCGAGCGTGCGGTCGATACCGGCTTTGCGTCGAGCGACTGGCTGACCTTCAACCTGCATCAGTTCGATGCGACCAACGCCAAGCGGGTGGCCGACGCGATCAACGCCGCGATCCCGGGCAGCGCCTCGATGATCGACGGCGCCAGCATCGCCATCCGCGCCAGCGGCAACGGCGACGACCGGATGCGGCTGATGTCGCGGATCGAAAATCTGGGCGTTCAGCGTTCCGAACCTTCGGCGAAGGTGATCGTCAACGCGCGCACCGGGACGGTGGTGATCAACGGCGCGGTGCGCGTCGGGACCGCGGCGGTCAGCCACGGCAAGCTCACCGTGTCGATCAAGGAAAACCCGACCGTCGTCCAGCCGGCGCCGTTCAGCCGCGGCGAAACCGCGATCGAACCGTCGAGCGATATCGAGGTGGCCGAGGATGTCCGCCCCGCCTTTTTGATGAAACCCAATGCCTCGCTGTCCGAACTCGTCGATTCGATCAATCGTCTGGGCGTGTCGCCCGGCGATCTGGTCGCCATCCTCGAAGCGCTCAGCCAGGCCGGTGCCCTCACAGCAGAATTGGTGATCATATGACGACGCCCATTTCTTCCACGCCCGCGGCGCGGTCGTTCGTCCCGGCTTCGGCCACCCCGACGCTGTCGGGCGGCGGCGGCGACGGCGGCCTGCGCAAGGCCGCCGAACAGTTCGAGGCGGTGATCCTGCGCCAGCTGATGGCGTCGATGCGCCAGGCAAAGCTTGGCGACGATATGCTGGGGTCGAGCGCGACCGACAATTTCCGTGAAATGGCCGACGCGCGGACCGCCGACAGCATTGCCGCGATGCGCCAGTTCGGCATCGCCGACATGGTCGAACGCCAGTTCCGCGGTCAGCTCGGCAGTCCGGCGGGAGGCGTGCAATGACCGATCTCCTCGGCATCGGCTACAGCGGGCTCAAGGCCTATTCGCGCGCGCTGTCGACCGTCGGCGACAATATCGCCAACGCCCAGACGCCGGGTTACGCGCGGCGTCGGCTCGAAATGATGGAGCCGGTCAGCGGCAGCGATTCGCTGTTCTATCGTGGCAGCGTCAATCCGGCCGGGGTCGAAATCCGCGGCGTCAGCCGGTCGGTCGATGCGTGGCTGATCGAGGATTCGCGCCTCTCGTCGGGCGATTCGGAACGCGCGGCGACCAAGCTCGGCTGGCTCGGCAAGGTCGAAGGCGCGCTGAGCGACGAGACCAACGGCATCAAGACCGGGTTGACCAAGCTGTTCACCACCGCCGACCAGCTGACCGCCAATCCGGCCAATACGACGTTGCGCAGCCAGTTCCTGCAGTCGGCCGACGATATCGCATCGGGGTTTCGGACCGCCGCGGGCCAGCTCGACAAGATGTCGGGCGGGATCGAAGGGGCGGCGGCGAGCACCGTCGAAGACTTCAACGCCAATCTGAATGCGCTCGAACAAATCAACATCGGGCTGCGGAAGGCGCGGCCGGGGTCGACCAACCAGGCCAGCCTGATGGACGAACGCGACCGGCTGCTCGACAAACTCTCGTCGCAGGCCGGGGTCAGCGCGACCTTTGAAAATAACGGCTCGGTGACGTTGCGCGCGGCTGGATCGGGCGACCTCCTCGTCCGGGGGGGGGGGGGGGCAGCCAGTGGGGGGGACCC
>JAFAGN010000040.1 GCA_023422695.1 Pseudomonadota bacterium | reverse complement strand
GTCGAGACACGGGAAGCACCTGCTTCTCAAGCGTGTCTCGACTTCGCTCGACACGAACGGTTATTCGGGTTGTTTAGTGCCGGAAATGCCGCATCCCGGTGAACACCATCGCGAGGCCCGCCTCGTTCGCGGCCGCGATCACCTCGTCATCGCGGATCGATCCGCCCGGCTGGATCACGCAGGTCGCGCCCGCCTCGACCGCCGCCAGCAAGCCGTCGGCGAAGGGGAAAAAGGCGTCGCTCGCCACCGCGCTGCCGACGGTGCGAGCCTGCGCCCAGCCATGCGTTTCCGCGGCTTCGCGCGCCTTCACCGCGGCGATACGCGCGCTGTCGCGGCGGTTCATCTGCCCCGCGCCGATGCCCGCGGTCGATCCGCCCTTGGCATAGACGATGGCGTTCGACTTCACATGCTTGGCGACCGTCCACGCGAATAGCGCATCGGTCAGTTCTTCCTCGGTCGGGGCGCGGTCGGTGACGATTTTCAGGTCGGCGCGGGTGATCCGGCCATTGTCGCGGCTCTGCGCGAGCCAGCCGCCGGTAATGCCTTTCAGCACCAGCCCGCCGCGCGCCGGATCGGGCAGTTCGCCGGTTAGCAGCAGGCGGAGGTTCTTCTTCTTCGCGAACACCGCGCGCGCATCGGCGTCGGCGTCGGGCGCGCAGACGACTTCGGTAAAGATGCCGCTGATCAGTTCCGCCGTGGCGCCATCAAGCGGCCGGTTGACCGCGATGATGCCGCCAAAGGCCGACACATCGTCGCATTTCAGCGCCCCGTCATAAGCCTCGGCGATCGTCGCGGCGCTCGCGACGCCGCAGGGGTTGGCATGCTTGACGATGACGCAGGTCGGATCGGCGTCGCGGAATTCGGCAACAAGGTCGAGCGCCGCATCGGCGTCGTTGATATTGTTGTAGCTCAGCTCCTTGCCCTGAACCTGGCTTGCCCCGGCGATACCGCGCGGGCCGGGGACCGCGGGGATATAGAGCGCTGCCTTTTGATGCGGGTTCTCGCCATAGCGCAGTTCGCTGGCCAGCCTGGCGGTGAGCGGTAGGGTATCGGGGAAGGTCTTGCCCTGATCGGCGATCGCGAACCAGCGCGCGATCGCGCCGTCGTAGCTGGCCGTGTGGGCAAAGGCGGTCGCGGCAAGCCGCTTGCGCAGCGCCAGCGTCGTCGCGCCGCCGTTCGCGTCCATCTCGGCGATTACCGCGGCATAATCCTCGGGCTCGGTGACGATACCGACGAACGCATGATTCTTCGCCGACGATCGCACCATCGCGGGGCCGCCGATGTCGATATTCTCGATGATGGTATCGCGATCGGCGCCCGACGCCACCGTCTGCAAAAAGGGATAGAGATTGACGACGACCAGATCGATCGCGCCGATGCCGTGCGTCTCCATCGCTGCGACATGCGCCGCATCGTCGCGCACCGCCAATATGCCGCCATGAACGGTGGGGTGCAGCGTCTTGACGCGGCCATCCATCATCTCGGGAAAACCGGTGAGATCCGCCACGTCGAGCACGGTGTGACCGGCCTCGCGCAGCGTCTTGGCAGTGCCGCCGGTCGATACCAGTTCGACGCCGTGTTTGACGAGGGCGGCGGCAAGCTCGGTCAGCCCGGCCTTGTCGCTCACGGACAAGAGGGCGCGGCGGACGGGAATCAGGTCGGTCATGAAAAGGGCGGCCTTTGCAGGATGGGAAAGACGCGGCCCCCCTAGGCTGGTCACGGCCTTTGGGCAAGTTTTGAAGGGTTCACGCGGAGGCGCGGAGATCGAAGCAAAACGGGTTTCGCGCAGAGAACGCAGAGTTCGCCGAGGGTATTTCCCTACTCCGTTGGTGCTGAGCTTGTCGAAGCACCGTTTTTTCTTTCGACGTTAGAGTAGCGGAACGGCCTTTCGACAAACTCAGGGCGAACGGTTCTGAGCCGGGCCTACGCTCTCCGCGTCTCCGCGTCTCCGCGCGAACCCAAAAATTTCTCTGCGGTCTCTGCGCCCTCTGCGCGAATCTTTTAAAGCCCCAGCGCCGCCGCGATCTGATCCCAGCGCACCAGCTTGAAATTCTGCGCCTTGGGCGCATTGTCGCCGTCCTGCGCCAGAAAGATGCCGTCGGGATAGGCGGCGCCGAAATTGCCCGCCACCGCCTCGATCCCGTCGGTCTCGCTCGTCGCGCCGAACGCCCCCGCGGTCACTGCAAAGCGCCCGACGTACTCGACCGACGGAAGACGGAACACCGCATAGGCGTTGTCGCCCTGACTCGATGCGATCAGGTAACGCTGGCCCTTATGATCGATCGTCGCCAACCCTTCGAGGTCGGCCACCAGCCGCTGGTTGTCGATCGGCGCGACCAGCCGCGCTGCCGCGCCTTTGCCGTCCTGCTTCAATTCCCACAATCCACCGACCTCTTCGCCGACATACAGCGTGTCGCCGTCGAATACGCAGCCTTCGGACTGGGTTGCGATCTTGTGCTCCCACTGAACCGAGAAGGTCGGCGTGCCATCGACCGTCAAGGTACCAACGCGCACGGTGCCGTCCTTGACGATCAGCGCCGCGGTGATCGGCGCACCGGTCGTTGCCGTACTGGGCGCGGTCTTTTTCAGGCACAGACCATAGGCCTCGCCGCTGCCCGCCGCGGCGCGGCCCAGCGCGGTCAGCACCGGTTTGGCGCCATCGAGGCGGTACACCGCCAGATGCGCGTTCAGCCCGTCGTTGCGGTCGCTCGCGACGATGATGTCGCCGACGACGTCGACATTGTTGGCGAGGCCGCTTTTCAGAAACGCCAGATCCTTGCCGTCCAGATCATAGACGTGCAGCCCGGCCTTTTTGTCGGTCGCGATGATCAGCGCGCGGCCCGGATTGGCGGGGTCGATCCAGATCGCCGGATCGTCGGCGGCGTCGGCGCGGCCGGTCCCGACGGGCGCGGTTTCGCCGCTGGCGGTCACCGCGACGGGGGGCAGGCCGGTGATCGCGGGCGCGGCCTGGCCCGCGCAACCCGCCACCAGCGAGGCAAAAGCAAGCGAAGTCAGCAGCTTCGATAAGCGGACGGCGGTCATGACGATTTCCCCTGTTTCCATTGGCGCCAAAGGCGATTGGTGCGCCCCGTCCCAGCAAAGTGCGCGCGCGTCAATCCCACAATATTTCCGTCACTTAACTGTCATGCAACCGTCATGATGCTCGTCGCAAACTGTCACATCGCGACCCTAGAGGCCCGGCAACCACAAAGGGGGTCTGACCAACATGATTCGTCTCTTCAGCCTGAATTCCGCCGCCGCGCTTGCGCTGGCAACCGCGATGATGTCCGCTCCGGCCACTGCGCAGGACGCGCCGGACATGGCGCCGATCCAGAATGCCGACGGCACGATTACCACGTCGCAGGACATCGTCGTGCTGGGTAGCATCGGGTACCGCAACCGCAGCGAGGATCAGGCCGAACCCGTCATCTCCTACGACAGCGAATTCTTCCAGCGCTTCGAACCGCTGACCGCGGGCGACGCGCTGAAGCGCGTGCCATCGGTGACCTTCCTGTCCGACGTCATCGAAAGCGACGGCGCCCGCCTGCGCGGCCTGCCGCCGGGCTATACCCAGATCCTGATCAACGGCGAAAAGGTGCCGGGGTCGAACGCCGACCGCAGCTTTTTCCTTGATCGCATCCCCGCCGAGCTGATCGACCGCGTCGAGATCGTCCGCTCGTCGTCGGCGCGCCGCACCGGCGACGCGGTCGCGGGTACGCTCAATATCAAGCTGCGCGACGGCTATGAACTCGACGGCGGCTATCTGCGCGCCGGCGGGCTTTATTATGACGACAAGGAGCTCGAACCCAGCGTCGGCGGGGTGTTCGGCGGCGCGCTCGGGCCGGGGCGCTTCCTGATCGGCGCCAATTTCCAGGGGCGCCACAATCCCAAGAAGAAATTCTCGCTGCGCTACGACGACTCGCCCGAGAATAATCCGAATTTCGCGACCGACGACTTCAACAACCGCGAGGATCAGGTCGATACCCGCGACGGCAAGGATTATTCGTTCAACGCCACCTATGACATCAAGGGCGATACGACCGATTTTTCGATCAATGGCTTTTACGTCCACACCGATCGCACCGAAACCGAACGCAGCCTGGAATATAATCATCCGACCAACATCAACGGGCCGATCCGCGCGACCCCGCCGGGCAATCTGACCGTCGACAACGCCAATGTCGCCACGATCGATCAGGACAATTACAGCGTCAACGGCAAGCTGGCGCATCGCTGGTCGGCGGGCGAGACGATCCTGAAGATCGGCTACGCGCATTTCGACGAAGACCGCTTCGAAACCGAATATGAAGTCGAATTCGACCGCGCGCTGCCGCGTTTCACCGGCGACCAGACGCTGACCGGGATCACCGACAAGGAATTTTCGGTGCGGCTCGAGCATGAAATCGCGCTCGGCGAGGACACCAAGCTGCTGATCGGCGGCCTGTGGCAGGACAAGGACCGCGACACCTCGATCACCGAGGCGCCGCGCGACCGCTACAATCTGACCGCCGCCAATCGGCAGGGCTATGACCAGTTCGCCCGCAATCCGACCGAATTTGTCCGTCCCTTCGGCGCCTTCGTCCCGGCGGTCGGCGGGATCAACACGATCGAGGAAAAGCGTCTCGACGGTTTCATGCTGATCGAAGGCGACATGCCGGGGATCAAATGGGAAGCGGGGGTGCGTTACGAAACCACCGACCTCACCATCGTCGACCTGACCCCGCCCGCGACGCGGATCGACAATGACTATGCGAAATTTCTGCCCTCGGCGTCGATCAAGCTCGATGTCGGCGCGCGCGGCCGCATCACCGCGTCGGTCGCGCGCACCAGCCGCCGCCCCGAATTCAACTTCATTTCACCGGCGCAGCTCGACGCCGAGCTCGGCGACAATGATCTGCTCGGCAACCCGCTGCTCGATCCGGAAACCGCGTGGGGCGTCGATCTGGGCTTCGAGCAGCGGCTTGGCCGCGCGGGCATTGCGGGGATCAACCTGTTCTACCGCAAGGTGAATGACCTGATCGAGCTGACCAACACCGGCGTCGAGGGGTCGGAAGGTGCGGGCACCTTCGTGTACCAGCCGCAGAATATCGGCGACGGCAAGGTGTGGGGGATCGAATTCGACCTTTCGACCGACCTCGGCTTCGTCGGCCTGCCCGACACCGGGGTGTTCGGCAATGTCTCGTGGCTCGACAGCAAGATCGTCGACGAATTCGGCAAGCGCCGTTTCAACGGCCAGAGCGAATATGTCTATAACTTCGGGGTCATTCAGGACATCCCGTCGGTCGGCGCGGCGTTCGGCGCCACCTATCGCAAACAGGGCGGGGCGTTCGACCGCACCGTCGGCGAGGAAGTCTTCACCAGCTATGGCGCCGACCTCGAAATCTTCGTCGAAAAGCGCTTTGGCAAAAGTTTCACGATCCGCGCCGTGGGATCGAACCTGCTCGACGGCGCCAAGCGCGAGCGGTTCAACAAGTTCACCACGGTCGAGGATCAGAATGATCGCAGCTTCGACGAATTTGAGCTTGAAAGCGAAAAGGCCGGGCCGGTGTTCCAGCTGATGGCGCGCTACGCTTTCTAAGGGTTCGGCGGCCGGCGCCCAGTCCCTGGGGCGCCGGTTGCCTCCTCTGCTCGTCATTGCGAGCGAAGCGAAGCAATCCAGGGCGGCCTAAAACCGCTCTGGATTGCTTCGTCGCTTCGCTCCTCGCAATGACGAGGCAAAAACTACCCAATATGCTTGAAAATCCACCCGATGCTCGCGCCGCCCGCGGGCGCGATGCCGGTCACGACCAGCTGTTCGGTGGGGTGCGGGCGGCCTTCGCCGTCGACCCACAGGCTTTGCTCGACCTCCAAAGCGCCTTCCGACGTGCGGAACTGCCATAGCGGCCCGCCGCTGATGCGCAGCAGCGCGCCCAATCTGTCGGCGGTCAGGCTGGCCGAGATATTGCGGCCGAGATGAAAGCGCAGCGCGAACCCCTTGTCGCCCTTGCGCCGGGTGCGGGGGGCGGGGAGCAGCATGTCCTCGCCGCGCAGCTCGCGCCCGTTGGGTGAGAGGATCAGCAGGCGGCGGTGGATCAGCCCGTGGCGCCGCGCATAGCCGTCGTGGCTCATCTCGACGCGGCTGCCCTGCGGCGTTTCGCGCCGGTCAAGCTCGACCTCGGTCACCCCTTTGCCCAGCGTGCCGTTTGACAGGATCGCGGTCGAATTGGTGTCGGCCAGGATCAGCGTCGAATGCGCCGCGGTCGTCCGCAGCCCGCGCGCCAGGTCGGCAGGGATCGTCGCGCCGGTCAGCGCCGCGCCGCCGCAATTGACGACGATGCGTTCGTCGCCATCGCTCAGCTCGAACGCCAGCGTCGATGCACAGCCCGCTTCGGTTACGCGGGCAATGGGGGGCGGCGCTGCATCGGCCAGCAGCACGACTTTGTTCGCGACCAGCCGCTGATACCCCCAGTCGCGCGCCTGTTTCAGCGGCCGGGTCCGCACGCCGCTCGCGGTGACGATCGCCTGGACGGTCGCGGCCGAGGTCGCGCCGCTGCCTTGCCAGCTGCCCATGCCGCCGTCGCTGTGCAGCAGCCCGAGCAGCGCCGGGACAGCACGCGCTAGCACTTCCTGGACGAACGGCGGCACCTCCATCCGGCGCATGTCATAAACGCGCGCGAGCATCGACAGCGCCATTACCGCGTCGAGCTGCGCCTGCGGCGAGCGCGAAATATTGCCGCCGTCGGCATAAAAGCTCGTCTCGAGCACCTTGCGCAGCCCCGCTTCGCCGAAGATCTGCCGCGGCTCGCCGCCGGGCATCAGCAGCGACGCGGCGACGATGCCGACCCACGCGACCATCTGGCCGGTGCCGGGACGCGTCTTGTCGGCAACGCGGTCGAGATGGCGCGCCGCGCGCGCCAGATGGTTGAGCACCGCCGAGCGATAGACGAGGTCGCTCGACGACAGGATCAGCGGCGCATGGCACGCCCAGAACAGGATACGCCACGCGGTGTTGTCGGCCTTCCACGCCGGTTCGCTGACCGTCTCGCCGTGCGTGCCCAGCCAATGGCGAACGACCGCCTCGGCGATCGGCGCGCCGTCGGCGCGGGTGCCGGTCGCCGCCAGATCGCGCAGCCAGGCAAAGCTGTGCAGATAATCGGCAAAGGTCGGCGCCACGTCCAGCGCGGCAAAATCGAGCTCGCCCAGCGGCAGCTTCAACCCGCGGTGGAGGAAATGTCCGGCGCGAATCGCGGTCCCGGCGCGGGTGTCGCCGGGCACCGGGTCGGTTGGCACCCCCAGCAGTTTGAGCGGAAAGCGGCCCTTCAGCCGGAATGCGTGCAGCGGGGTGCGCCAGGTCAGCCGGGTGATCGCATTGGCCACGCGGTCGCCCAGTGACAATCCCTTGTCGGCGGGCAGGCGGATCAGCCGCTTGCCGGGTTCGATCGAATCGTCGATCGGCGGCGCGTCGTCAGCCAGGTCGAGCGGCGGGTCGGCAGGGGCAGCGGTCAACGGTCTCCCCTCCATCGGTCAGGCGCCGCGCAGTTGCCGGATATTGCCCGCATAGGCGTCGGGGCCGCCCTTGAAGGTCGCCGTCCCCGCCACCAGCACGTCGGCGCCCGCCGCAATCGCCAGCGGCGCGGTGTTCACGTCGATCCCGCCATCGACCTCCAGCCTGATGTCGCGGCCGCTCTTGTCGATCATCTTGCGCACTGCCTCGATCTTGCGCAGCTGGCTGGTGATAAAGCTCTGGCCGCCGAAACCGGGGTTGACGCTCATGATCAGCACCAGGTCGATGTCGTCGATCAGATAGTCGAGCATTTTTGCTGGGGTCGCGGGGTTAAGCGACACCCCCGCCTGCTTGCCGAGCGACTTGATGTGCTGGATGCTGCGGTGGATATGCGGCCCCGCCTCGGGATGGACGGTGATGATGTCGGCGCCCGCCGCGGCAAAGGCGTCGAGGAAATGGTCGACCGGGCTGATCATCAGATGGACGTCAAAGGGCAGCGTCGAATGCGGGCGCAGCGCTTTGACCACCGCCGGGCCGATCGTCAGATTGGGGACAAAATGGCCGTCCATCACGTCGATATGCACCCAGTCGGCCCCCGCTGCCTCGATCGCGCGCACTTCCTGTCCCAGCGCGGCGAAATCGGCGCTCAGGATCGACGGGGCGATGCGGACGGGGACGGGCGTACTAGTCATGACCATCGGCCTTAACCATCAACCCCTTGGGGGGCAAGCGGGGTCGCGGCGCTAGCGGTGGAAAAGGTGAAGACAGCGGCTTTCGACCGGAACACGACAGATATAGCATCGTCATCCTGAACTTGTTTCAGGATCCATGGCCTGCCGGTTCCTTCGGCACCGCGTCGAATTCGAAATCAGGCCATGGATGCTGAAACAAGTTCAGCATGACGAAGTTAGGGGGCAGCTCCCCGCCCCATATCTGCCATCGCCGCAACGACCCTCACCGCCACCGCCAGCCACCCTCGGTCCTGGCACGATAGATCGGCATCGGCGCCAGCCCCGCCACGATCACCGCCAGCGTCATCGCCACCGGCCGGCCCTGCAGCGCCACCGCCAGCCCGGCGATCGTCGCAATATGCAGCGCCAGGAACAGCCAGCCCTGCCACACGATCGGCAGTCCAGTGCCGAACCCATGGCTTTTGGCGCGAAACCACGGCCCTTTGCGCAGGAACAGGTGCATCATGACGGACTCTCCTCTTTCGGCGGTCGCCCGCGCCGTGCGGGCGCAGCGACCTTGGGCCTGACCCCGCGCTGCGCCAGCGCCTCGCGCAGCAGGATCTCGATCTCGGCATTGGCGCTGCGCAGTTCGTCCGCCGCCAGCCGTTCGACCGCCGCATAAAGCGCGGGGTCGAGGCGGAGGGCAAAGGCCTTTTTGGCGGACGTGGGCATGGTGTGACCTAGCGATTGGCTCAGTAGAGCGACCCGGCGTTGACCACCGGCTGGGTGTCGCGTTCGCCGCACAGCACGACCATCAGGTTCGACACCATCACCGCCTTGCGCTCGTCGTCCAGGTCGACGACCTGCTTTTCGGACAATTGGGTCAGCGCCATTTCGACCATCGTCACCGCGCCCTCGACCAGTTTCTTGCGCGCCGCGATCACCGCCTCGGCCTGCTGGCGGCGCAGCATCGCCCCGGCGATTTCCTGCGCATAGGCGAGGTGGGTGAGCCCGCACTCGTCGACGGTGATCCCGGCGACACTCAGCCGTTCGATCAGCGCCTTGCGCAGCTCGACCCCGACCTCGTCATGGTTGCCGCGCAGGGTGATTTCCTGATGTTCGATATCGTCATAGGGATAGCGCGAGCCGATCGAACGCACCGCGGCTTCGATCTGCGCCATCACGAATTCCTTGTAATCGTCGACGTCGAACAGCGCCTGCGCGGTGTCGGTGACGCGCCACACGACCTGCGCTGCCATCTCGATCGGGTTGCCGCGCAGGTCGTTGACCTTGATCTTGTCCGAAATGACGTTGTTCGCGCGCACCGCGATCTTCTTGCGGGTCAGCCACGGCAGCACCCAGCGCAGCCCTTCTTCGCGGTCGGTACCTTTGTACGCACCGAACAGCTGGATCGCCGCGGCTTCATTGGGGTTGATCAGGTAAAAGCCGCACAGGATCAGGAAACCGACGACCGCGGACACCGCCACGATCACCCATTTCCACGCCACCTGAAATTCGGCGGTCGCGTTGCTGATCCCCGCCCACAGGGCAAGGCCGAGCAACAGCACCCAGACCAGCAGCATCAGATAACCGCTCTGCGTCAACGCGCGCGTCTCGCGGCTGCGGTTCAGCGCCGGTGTCCCTCCATCAACCATCTTACCCTCCGAATCGATATAAAGATGATATCATATTTATATCGATTTTGGCGGCGGTCAATCGGAATCGGATAGGGCGGGGGCGCGGTGTGGGCATTGGGG
>JAFAGN010000038.1 GCA_023422695.1 Pseudomonadota bacterium | reverse complement strand
TCTCGACTTCGCTCGACACGAACGGGCATAGAGGGTGGTGTCAGAATGACCGATCCGCTGAACAACAGCTATTATGCCGCGACCGCGCATCCTTGGCGTTCGTCCTATGAAATGGGCGAAAACCTGTCGTTCGATGTCGCCATCATCGGCGGCGGGTTTACCGGCCTGTCTGCCGCGCTGGCCTGCGCCGAGCGCGGCTTTTCGGTTGTACTGGCCGAGCGGGAGCATATCGGTTTCGGCGCATCCGGGCGCAACGGCGGCCAGCTCATTCCCGGCCTCCGCTGGTCGGCTTCCGAACTCGAAGATGAATTCGGGCGCGACCGCGCCGACGCGCTGTTCGATCTGTGCTGGCGCGACGATCGCGTAAAGGCGCGGATCGAAAAGCATGGTATCGACTGCGACCTGAAAACCGGCCATCTGGAGGCCGCGTGGACGCCGAAAGATTTTGATGCGATGCAGCGCGAAGCCGCATTCCTCGACACGCGTTTTGGCTATGCTACCGACGTGGTCACCAAGACCGAGATGGGCGCGCATATCGCAAGCCCACTCTACCACGGCGGCATTCATGATCCACAGGGTGGCCACTTCCACCCCCTGAATTATGCGATCGGCCTTGCGCAAGCTGCCGAAGCCGCTGGCGTCCGCATTTTGGAAGGTCAGCGTGTCCATGGCATCACCACCAATCCCGATGGACCGGGTCTGATCACCGACCGGGCGCATATCGGCGCGCGCTATGTCATCGACGCCACGGACAGCTGGATCGGCACCATCGAACCGGATCTTGGCCGTTACACGGTGCCGATCATGAACTATAATATTGCAACCGCACCGCTTGCGAACGCCGATGGGCTATTGCCTAGCGACGCTGCGGTCGCCGACAGCCGTTTCGTGCTCAATTATTTCCGCCTCTCTGCCGACAAGCGCCTGATCTTCGGCGGCGGCGAACGCTATTCGCAGACCCCGCCACGCGACATCGCGGCCTTCGTCCGGCCGTTCATGGCCGAGGTGTTCCCGCAGATCGCCGATACGAAAATCGACTATGGCTGGGGCGGCGCGGTTGCGGTGACGATGAACCGGCTGCCGCACATCGGGCGACGCGGGAATGTCTTTTTCGCGCATGGCTTTTCGGGGCACGGCGTGCTGGTGACGACCTTAGCGGGCGAGTTGATCGCAGAGGCGATGGCTGGGACCGCCGAACGCTTCGATGTGCTCGCTAACCTGCCCTTGCGTCCCTTTCCCGGCGGCAAATGGCTGCGCCGACCGCTGGCGACGCTGGGACTGCTCTACTACGCGATAAAGGACAAGCTCGGATGATCGCCGACGCCGCCATTGCGCGCGTTGCCGAACGCGAAGCCGAACGCTTCCGCGCCGCCAACCCGCGCGCCTTGGCGCATCAGGCCGCGGCAAGCGGCTGGTTCCAGTCGGTGCCGTTCCACTGGATGCGCGACTGGCCCAGCCCGGCGCCCATCGTCGCGGCATCGGCAAAGGACGCAACACTGACGAGCCTCGACGGCCAGACCTATGACGATTTCTGCCTCGGCGACACCGCCAGCCTGTTCGGACACTCGCCCCCTGCCCTTGCCAGCGCCTTGGCGAAGCAGGCCAGCGAGGGACTGAGCTACATGCTCCCGACCGAACGCGGCGCGGCGCTTTCGGCAAAGCTCGCGGCGATGTTCGCCTTGCCACAATGGCAGGTTACCACCACCGCCAGCGAGGCCAATCGCGCGGTGGTCCGCTGGTGCCGCGGGATTAGCGGGCGGCGCAAGGTGCTGACCTTCAATGGCGCCTATCATGGCGCGGTCGACGACGCTTTCGTCGATCTGAGGGGCGCCCAGCCGGTCATGCGGCCCAGCCTGGTCGGGCAGGTCCACGACCTGCGCGAAACATCCGCTGTGATCGAGTTCAACGACGAAGCGGCCCTCGCTGCCGCGCTCCGCGCTGGCGACATTGCCTGCGTCCTTGCCGAGCCAGTGATGACCAACGTCGGCATGGTCCGCGACGCGCCCGGTTTTCTGGAAACGCTGCGCAAGCTCTGCACCGAGACCGGCACGCTGCTGGTGTTCGACGAGACCCACACCATTTCCTCAGGCTACGGCGGCCACGCGCGAACACATGGCCCGGCACCCGACCTGATCGTCATCGGCAAATCGATCGGTGGCGGCGTGCCGTGCGCGGTCTATGGTTTCAGCGCCGACGTGGCCGAGCGTATGGCCGCGCTCAACCAGTCGCGTCCCCCCGGTCACAGCGGCATCGGCACCACCCTGTCCGCCAACGCACTCGCGATCACCGCGATGGACGCGATGCTGTCCGATGTCGTCACCCACGCCGCTTATGATCATATGCTGCACGGCGCCGCGCGGCTCGTCGCCGGGCTGGAGCAGGAAATCGCCGACGCCGGGCTCGACTGGCACGTCACCCAGGTCGGCGCGCGGGTCGAATTCCTCACCTGCCCGACCCCTCCACGCAATGGCGGCGAGGCGAAGGCGGCAATGCATCCCGAACTTGAAGCCGCGATTCACCTGTTCCTCGCCAATCGCGGGATTTTGCTGGCGCCGTTCCACAATATGATGTTGGTGAGCCCGGTCACGTCGGACGAGCAGATCGACCGGCTGGTGAGTGGTTTTACCGACTGCGCGCGCGCGTTGAAGGAGTAGAGGGGCGATGTCGAAATCATCGGGCGTGATCGCGCCGCGATCGGAGGCCGAGGCTTTTTTCAAGGCCAACCCCGACGTCGATTCGATCGAGATGATCTACACCGATATGGGCGGGGTGCCGCGCGGCAAGCGGCTGCGCCAGCATGAAGTGCTGGCGGTGTATGAAACCGGTCGCATGTTCCCCGGGTCAATCACCGTCGTCGATATCACCGGTCAGGACACCGTCGAAACCGGCTTGGTGTGGGAAGATGGCGATGCCGACCGATCGATGAAACCGATCCCCGGCACGCTGGTTCGCACCCCGTGGGGCGGAGACAACGCCGCGCAGTTCCTCGTCGATTTCTACGAGCTTGATGGCACCCCGCACGACCTCGACCCACGCCATGTGCTGGGCCGCGTGGTCGACCGCTTTGCCGCCGACGGCCTGACGCCTGCGCTCGCCGTCGAGCTGGAATTCTACCTCGTCGACCCGCGCCGTGCCCGCGATGGCACCGTGCGCCCCGCGCGTCCGGGCTACAACCGCGACACCCCCCGCAATGTCGAGGTCTATGGGCTGCGCGAGCTGGACGATTTCCGTCCCTTCTTCGACGCGCTCTACGCCGCGACCGAAGTGCAAGGTCTGCCGCTTGAAAGCGCGATCTCGGAATTCGCGCCGGGCCAATTCGAGCTGACCCTGTGCTACAAGCCCGACACGCTGCGCGCCTGCGACGATGCGATCATGTACAAACGGCTGGTCAAGGCAGTGGCGCAGCAGCACGGGCTCGAGGCGACCTTCATGGCCAAGCCCTTCGCCGACCAGGCCGGCAGCGGCATGCACATCCACGTCTCGATGAACGACGACCGCGGTACCAACATCTTTGCCAGCGACGATCCCGAAGGCACCCCCGCGCTGCGCCACGCGATCGGCGGAATGATCACGACGGTCGGCGACGCCTTTGCGCTCTTTGCGCCGCACGCCAACAGCTATCGCCGGTTCAAGGCGAACAGCTACGCCCCCGTCGCGCCGACCTGGGGCGTCAACAACCGCACCGTTTCGTTCCGTATCCCCGCCGGACCGCCGCCCAGCCGCCATGTAGAACACCGCGCCTGCGGCGCCGATGCCAATCCCTATCTCGCGGTTGCCGCCGTGTTGGCGGGCATGCACCACGGCATGACCACGAATGCCGATCCCGGCGCCGCGGTTGTCGGCAACGGCTACGACCGCGACAACAGCGGCGACGACAAGCCGCCTTCGAATTGGTTTTCCGCGGTCGATCGCTTCCACGCCTCAAAGCTGATGCGCGACTATTTTGGCGACCGTTTCGTCGACATGTTCAGCATCGTCAAACGCGTCGAACAGAATAATTATTTTAGCGTTGTCCCGACGCTCGATTATGATTGGTACCTGCGCAACGCATGAAAGTTTCACGAAATCTTGGTGCAGCGCAAAAAACCACTTCCCAAGCGCGCTCGATTGAGTCAGCTTGACGTCACAGACAGGGAGGCTCGCGATGGATTTCAACGAACTGATCAAACAGACCCGCGGGCGCCGCTCGCTGCTGCAGGCGATGGGCGTTGCCGCAATCGGGATCAGCTTCGGCGGCCTCGCCGCGTGCAGCAAGGGCGAAGGCAAGAAGCTCGCGAATGGCGAGGAAGCCAAGCTCAACTTTTATAACTGGGACACCTACATCGGCGAGACGACGCTCGACGATTTCAAGGAAGCCTCGGGCGTCGAGGTCAAGATGGACCTGTTCGACAGCAACGACGTGCTGTTCGCGAAGTTCAAGGCCGGGAACCCCGGCTATGACGTCATCGTGCCCTCGAACGACTTTGTCGAACGCATGGCGCAGGCGGACATGTTGCAGGCGCTCGACCATGCCCAAATCCCGAACATGAAAAATATCGACCCGACCTTTATCGACGTCGCCTATGATCAGGGCCGCAAATTTTCGATGCCTTACACTTGGCTCGCGCTCGGCATCGGCTATCGCAAGTCGAAGGTGAAGGCGAAGCCCGACAGCTGGAAAGTTCTGTTCGACAGCCCCGAATATGCCGGTCGCATCGCGCTGTTGTCGGAGGCTGGCGACATGTTCCGCCTCTATGGCAAATATCTGGGCAAATCGGTCAACGCGCTGACCCCCGCCGATATCGCCACGATCGAGGCGATGATGATCAAGCAAAAGCCCAATGTGAAGAATTTCCACGTCGATGACGGCCAGGATCTGCTGCTCAAGGGCGATGTCGATCTGGTGCTCGAATATAATGGCGACATCGCGCAGGCGATGACCGAGGATGACGATATCGACTTCATCATTCCCAAGGAGGGCAGCCAGCTCAATTCGGATAATCTGTGCATTCCGAAGGGCGCGCCGCATCCCAAGAACGCCCACGCCTTCATCAACTATCTGCTCGATGGCGAAGTCGACAAGAAGATCACCGAAACGATCCTCTATCCGACCCCCAATGCGGCGGCAAAGGCGCTGATGCCCGACAGTTACAAGAACAACCCCGTCATCTATCCGCCCGCCGACGTATTGGCGAAGTGCGAATATGCCAAGTTCAACCCGACCTTGCAGCCGCTGTACGAAGAAGCGTTCACGCGGGTTCGGGCGGCTTAATCGGGTGTCTTTGGCATCGTCATTGCGAGCGTAGCGAAGCAATCC
>JAFAGN010000243.1 GCA_023422695.1 Pseudomonadota bacterium | reverse complement strand
GCCGGGGAACGGTCAAGATTCAAGTTCACGCAGCTTCTCCAATCGGCGGCATATTATGCCCCAGCAAACGCAGCACATCGGCCGCGCATTCGACAACATTCGATCCGGGACCATAAATCCCCTGCACCCCGGCATCGCGCAGGAAATCATAATCCTGCGGCGGGATGACCCCGCCCGCGATCACCTTGATGTCGCTGCGCCCGGCCTCGCGCAGCTTGTGGATAAGTTCGGGGATAAGTGTCTTGTGCCCCGCCGCCAGGCTCGACGCGCCGACGACATCGACCCCGCTGTCGAGCGCCAGCACCACCGTCTCGTCGGGGGTCTGGAACAGCGGTCCCGACACGATGTCGAACCCCATGTCGCCGAACGCGCTGGCGATCACATTGGCGCCGCGGTCGTGGCCGTCCTGCCCCATCTTGGCGACCAGCAGCTTGGGTTTGCGACCAAGCCGCCGCGTCACCGCTTCGACCCCGTCGAGCACCTGCGCCCAGCGCGCATCGCCTTCATAGGGGGCTGCATAGACCCCCTTCACCGGGGTCGGCTGGGTACCGTAGCGATCGAAACTTTCCTCCATCGCCGATGAAATCTCACCCAGCGTCGCGCGCGCGCGCGCAGCTTCGACCGCGAGCGCGAGCAGGTTATTTTCGACGCTTGACTGACCCGCCGCACCATCACGCAGCGCCTTCAGCGCCGCCTGACACGCCGCTTCGTCGCGCTCGGCCTTCGTCTTCCTGATCCGCGCAATCTGGCCCTCGCGCACCTTGGCATTATCGACCTCGAGCGTTTCGAGCAGGTCCTCATCCTTCAGCCGATATTTGTTCACGCCCACGATCACATCGTCGCCGCGATCGACCCGCGCCTGCCGCGCCGCCGCCGCGGTCTCGATCATCGCCTTGGGCCAGCCTGCGGCGACCGCTTTCGCCATCCCGCCTTCGGCCTCGACGCGGTCGATGATCTCTTGCGCCTTGTCGACCAGCTCCTGCGTCAGCGCCTCGACATAATAGGAGCCGCCGAGCGGATCGACGACCTTGGTCATCCCCGTCTCTTCCTGGATGACGATCTGGGTATTGCGCGCGATACGCGCCGAAAAATCGGTCGGCAGCGCGATCGCCTCGTCGAGCGCGTTGGTGTGCAGCGACTGGGTGCCGCCCAGCATCGCCGCCATCGCCTCGATCGTCGTGCGCATCACATTGTTGTACGGATCCTGCTCGGTCAGCGACACGCCCGACGTCTGGCAGTGCGTGCGCAGCATCTTCGACCGCTCGTCCTGCGCGCCCAATTTGGTCATCGCGCGGTGCCACAACACCCGCGCCGCGCGCAGCTTGGCGATCTCCATGAAGAAATTCATGCCGATCGCGAAAAAGAAGCTCAGCCGCCCGGCGAATTTATCGATATCCAGCCCCGACGCGACGCCATATTTCACATATTCGATGCCGTCGGCGATGGTGAAGGCTAGCTCCTGCACCTGCGTCGCGCCGGCTTCCTGCATGTGATAGCCGGAGATCGAGATGCTGTTGAACTTCGGCATCTCGCGCGACGTGTAGCCGAAAATGTCGCTGATGATCCGCATCGAGGGCTCGGGCGGGTAGATATAGGTGTTGCGGACCATGAACTCCTTCAGGATGTCGTTCTGGATCGTCCCGTCGAGCAGCTTGCGATCGACCCCCTGTTCCTCGCCCGCGACGATGAAGAACGCCAGGATTGGGATCACCGCGCCGTTCATCGTCATCGACACCGACATCTGGTCGAGCGGGATGCCGTCGAACAGGATCTTCATATCCTCGACGCTATCGATCGCGACGCCCGCCTTGCCGACGTCGCCGACGACGCGCGGATGGTCGCTGTCATATCCGCGGTGCGTCGCGAGGTCGAATGCGACCGACAGCCCCTTTTGCCCCGCGGCGAGGTTGCGGCGATAGAAGGCGTTCGATTCCTCGGCGGTCGAAAAGCCCGCATATTGCCGGATCGTCCACGGCCGCCCGGCATACATCGACGCGCGGACACCGCGCGTGAAGGGCGCGAACCCGGGCAGGCCGGGGTCGGTCGCCACGTCCTCGGCGGTGTAGAGCGGCTTGACGGCGATGCCCTCGGGCGTGTGCCAGGTCAGTTCTTTGCCCTTCACCTCTTTGGCGGCGGCGGCGGCCCATTGGTCAAGGGTGGGTTTGTCGGTCATATGCAGTCTCTATTCCCAAACCCCCTCTCCCCTTGCGGGAGAGGGATGCGAAGACTTGGCGGCTTTGCCGCCTAGTCGTAGCTGGGAGAGGGGTCGCGAGCCGCAGGCTCGCCAACCAACCCCTCTCCAAGTTCCGGTAGGGGACAAGTCCCCAACCTCCACTTTCCTCCCCCGCAAGGGGGGAGGAGCAATTAATGCGCCTCCTTCGGCGTCTCCATAATCTCGGTCAGCACCCCGCCCATATCCTTGGGGTGCAGAAAGAAAATGGGCGTCCCATGCGCCCCGATCCGCGGTTCCCCCAACACCCGCTTGCCCAGCGCCTCGAACGCCGCCTTGGCCGCATGAATGTCGGGCACCTCGTAACAAACATGATGCTGGCCCCCCGCCGGGTTCTTCTCCAGAAACCCCGCGATCGAGGCGTTCCCCGGCAACGGCTCGATCAACTCGATCTGCGTGCCATTCAGCGCCCCGTCCGCCCCCGGCGTATCGACAAAACAAACCTTCACCCCCTGCTCGGGCAGGTCAAACGGATCATGAATTTTCGTCGCGCCCATTACGTCGCGGTAAAAGACGATGCTGTCGGCGATCGACGTCGTCGCGACGCCGATATGATTCAGGCGGCCTAGTTTCATGGCTTCCAATGCTCCACTTCCTTGCGGATCGACACGATGAGTTTGTCATAGACCATATTCATAAAGTGACGCCCGGCCTCGGGACTCTCGAAATGGATGTTGACGCCCAGTCCGTCGTTTATCGCCGGTCGAGGATCAAATTGCGAAGACTCGACGTTGTTCCAGTCCCGCCATTGTCGAACGATTGCCTGCCGCATTTCGAGGGGATGATCGCCGATCGCTCGATCAATCGCCGCCTCCGGGTTCGCATCGAAACGGTCCCAGTCTTCGTGCAGATAGCTTTCAAGGAACTGCCGAAGGTCGGGCCAGTTCTCCTCTGCCTTCAACCGGCGCTCTCGCGTTTCCCTGCTCATAGCGGAATATTATCGTGCTTCTTCCACGGGTTCTCGAGCCTCTTGTTCCGCAGCTTCCGTAGCCCCAGCGCAATCCGCCGCCGCGTCGAGTGCGGATAGATCACCTCGTCGATGTAGCCCCGCTGCGCCGCGACGAACGGGTTCGCAAAGCGGTCCTCATATTCCTTCGTGCGCTGCGCGATCTTTTCGGGATCGCCCATGTCGGCGCGGAAGATGATCTCGACCGCGCCCTTCGCACCCATCACCGCGATCTCGGCGGTCGGCCAGGCGTAGTTCAAATCGCCGCGCAGATGCTTTGACGCCATCACGTCGTATGCGCCGCCATAGGCCTTGCGCGTGATCACCGTGATCTTCGGCACCGTCGCCTCGGCATAAGCGAACAGCAGCTTCGCGCCATGCTTGATGATGCCATTATACTCCTGCGCCGTGCCGGGCAGGAAGCCGGGGACGTCGACGAAAGTGACGATCGGAATTTCGAACGCGTCGCAGAAGCGCACGAAGCGCGCCGCCTTCTTCGACGAATTGATGTCGAGCACCCCCGCGAGCACCAGCGGCTGGTTCGCGACAATGCCGATCGTCCGCCCCTCGATGCGCCCGAAACCGCAGATGATGTTGCCCGCATGCGCGGGCTGCACCTCGAAAAAGTCGCCCTCGTCGACCGTTTTGCGGATCAGCTCGTGCATGTCATAGGGCTGGTTCGCGTTGGGCGGGATCAGCGTGTCGAGGCTCATTTCGGCGCGGTCGAACGGGTCGCTCGTCGGGCGCACCGGCACCCCTCCCCGATTGTTTTCGGGCAGATAGTCGAAGAAATCGCGCGCTGCGAGCAGCGCCTCGATGTCGTTCTCGAACGCCAGATCGGCGACCGAGCTTTTCGTCGTGTGCGTGATCGCGCCGCCCAGTTCTTCCTGCGTCACGACCTCGTTGGTCACCGTTTTGACTACATCGGGGCCGGTGACGAACATATAGCTGCTGTCCTTCACCATGAAAATGAAGTCGGTCATCGCGGGGCTGTAAACCGCGCCGCCCGCGCACGGCCCCATGATCAGGCTGATCTGCGGCACCACCCCCGACGCCAGCACATTCTTCTGGAACACATCGGCATAGCCGCCAAGCGACGCGACGCCCTCCTGGATGCGCGCGCCGCCGCTGTCGTTCAGGCCGATGACCGGCGCGCCGACCAGCATCGCCTTGTCCATCACCTTGCAGATTTTCTCGGCATGGCGTTTCGACAGCGACCCGCCGAACACCGTGAAATCCTGGCTGAACACATAGACGAGGCGGCCGTTGATCGTGCCCGATCCGGTCACGACGCCGTCGCCGGGGATCTTCTGGTCCTGCATCCCGAAATCGACACAGTCATGTTCGACATAGGTATCGAGCTCCTCGAACGACCCTTCGTCGAGCAGCACGTCGAGCCGCTCGCGCGCGGTCAGCTTGCCTTTGCTATGCTGCGCGTCGATGCGCTTTTGCCCGCCACCCAGCGCAGCAGCCGCGCGGCGGCGTTCCATTTCGGCGATATTGGCGGACATGCGGCTCTCCCAAGGAACTTCAGAATCTCGCTTGCCCGGATATAGGCCGACAGGCAAATGCGAATTTGCAAAGTTGCAAAGTACCAGTTTGCAAACTACCGTGCCACCGATGACCCCGAACCGACTCTACGCTGGGCGGCAACTTCGCCAACTTCGGGAATCCCGCAATCTCCGCCAGTCCGACTTCGCCGCGCAGCTCGGCATCTCGGCCTCCTATCTCAGCCAGATCGAGCATGACGACCGCCCGCTGACCCCGGCACTCCTCGATCGCCTGCAAAAACTGTTCCCGCTCGAATGGGAGGACGTCGCCGCCGACGCGGGCGATCGCCGCGCCGGGGCGCTGCGCGAGGCCGCCGCCGATCCGCTGTTCGCCGCCGCGCCCCTGCCCCCCGATCAGCTTGAGCGCGCCGCGCTCCAACAACCGCAGCTTGCCGACCAGTTCGTCGCGCTCCACGCCGCCTATCGCCGCGCCGGGCAGCGGCTGCAGATCATCGACGAGGCGCTGACCGGCGGCACCGCCGAAGGCAGCCGCCTGCCGTGGGAGGAGGTGCGCGACTGGTTCCACGACGCGGGAAACTACGTCGACAGCATCGACCGCGCCGCCGAAGCGCTCGCGGCACAGCTCCGCGGCAAAGACCCCTCGCCCGCGATCGAAACGATCGAGCGGCGGCTGCGCGACGCGCTCGGCATTTCGATCGTCTATACGCAAACGCAAAGTCTGCGCGATTTCGACGCGACGATGCGCCATCTGGTGATCGACCCGTCGCAGCCTGCCGAAAGCCGCCGTTTCCAGCTTGCGCATCAGCTCGCCGCGCTAGCGCTCGCGCGCGAGATTGCCGCGGTGGTCGAGGCCAGCCCGCTGCGCACGGCGGCGGCGCGGCAATTGCTCCACGTCGGCCTCGCCAACTACGCCGCAGGCGCGGTGCTGATGCCCTACGCCCCCTTCCGCGCCAGCGCCCGCGCGGTGCGCCACGACATCGACCGGCTGCGTCTCGAATATGGCGTGAGTTTCGAGCAGGCATGCCACCGCCTCTCGACCCTCCAGCGCCCCGGCGCGCGCGGTATCCCGATGTTCTTCTGCCGGGTCGATATGGCGGGCAATATCACCAAGCGGCACAGCGCGACGCGCCTGCAATTCGCGCGCTTCGGCGGCGCCTGTCCGTTGTGGATCGTCCATGAGGCCGCGGCGATCCCCGACCGCATCCTGTTCCAGCTCGCCGAAACCCCCGACGGGCTGCGCTATGTGTCGATGGCGAAGGGGCTGGTCAAACCGTCGGGCAGCTATGCCCGCAGTCCGCGCCGCTATGCCGTCGCGCTGGGATGTGAGGCGCAATATGCTGGCGACTTTGTCTATGCCGACGGGGTCGATGTCGGCGCGCCGCAGGCGGCAACGCGGATCGGCCTGTCATGCCGCATCTGCCCGCGCGATGATTGCGATCAACGCGCGTTTCCGCCCAGCGATCGGCCGATTTTGGTCGATCCGGATCGGCGGGATGTGGTGCCGTACCGAATTGGCTAGCGCGTCGCCCCCGCGCAGGCGGGGGCCGTTAGAGAGCTTGCGTAGCGCGGAAGGGTAAGGCCGACAGCGGCCCCCGCCTGCGCGGGGGCGACGATATCCGTTACTTCAACAACACCAGCTCTTCCGCCATGCTGGGATGCAGCGCGACCGTCGCGTCGAAATCGGCCTTGGTCAGCCCCGCCTTCACCGCCACCGCCGCAGCCTGCAGAATCTCCGGCGCATCTGGCCCGATCATGTGCAGCCCGACGACCTGATCGGTCGCTTCGTTCACGACCATCTTGTACAGCGCGCGCTCGTTGCGCCCCGCGAGGACATTCTTCATCGCACGGAAATCGCTGGTGTAAACCCGCACCGTCCCTAGCTTGTTGCGCGCTTCCGCTTCGGTCATCCCGACCGCGCCGATCGGCGGGTGGCTGAACACCGCGCTTGGGACATTGGCGTAGTCGACGGTCGTCGGCTTGCCACCGAACACGCTGTCGGCAAAAGCCTGTCCCTCGCGGATCGCCACCGGGGTCAACTGGATGCGGTTGGTGACGTCGCCGACCGCATAGATGCTCGGCACCGACGACTGGTTCGTGTCATCGACCTTGATCGCGCCATCCTGATCAAGCTCGACCCCGGCGGCTTCCAGCCCCAAGCCCTTCGTGTTCGGGGCGCGGCCCGCGGCGACCAGCACGATGTCGGCATCGATCGGGTCGGTATTGCCAAGGTTTACGGTCAGCGAGCCGTCTGCCTTCTTCTCGATCGATTCGAACGGTGCATTGAACCGGAACTCGATGCCTTTGGTCATCGAGATTTGGAGCAAGCGGTCGCGGATCTGCGCGTCATAACCGCGCAGGATCGTGTCGCCGCGGTTGACGATCGTCACCTTGCTGCCAAATTCGTTGAAGATGCCGGCGAATTCATTGGCGATATAACCGCCGCCCGCGATCACCACCCGCTTCGGCAGCTTGTCGAGGTGAAACACCTCGTTCGAGGTGATGGCATGTTCGCTGCCTGGAAATTCGGGAACGAACGGCCAGCCACCCGTCGCGATCAGGATGCGTTCGGCGCTGATTTCCTGCCCGTCGGCCAGCCGTACCTTCTGCGGCCCGACGATCGTCGCACGGCTCTTGAAGACCGTAACCTTATGATTGTCGAGCGTCTGGCCATACAGCCCTTCGAGCCGCGTGACTTCGGCCAGCACATTGTCGCGCAGCCGGTCCCAGTCGAACTTGCAGTCGGGGACGTCCCAGCCGAAATGGCGCGCGTCCTTCAGGTCCTCGGCAAAATGCGCGCCATAGACGAGCAGCTTTTTGGGGACGCAGCCGCGGATCACGCAGGTGCCCCCGACCCGATGCTCTTCGGCCACCGCGACGCGCGCGCCGTGCGATGCGGCAACACGCGACGCGCGGACCCCGCCCGACCCGGCGCCGATGACAAACAGGTCGAAGTCGAAATTGCTCATGTGGGAGACCCCTGAAAATTGAATTGGCTGGCATTCGCGGCCCGCGCCTATGTGGTTACGCGGCGCCGTGATGCCAATCGATTTTT
The DNA here is from genome assembly GCA_023422695.1 of Pseudomonadota bacterium. Taxonomy (GTDB): domain Bacteria; phylum Pseudomonadota; class Alphaproteobacteria; order Sphingomonadales; family Sphingomonadaceae; genus Sphingopyxis. Next base: position 4,160 of record JAFAGN010000243.1, on the reverse strand, counting down.
GCCATTACAGACAGTGGCGCAGCCTTATTCCCCCAGCGCCGCCGTCATCAACGCCTGAGTCGCCGGATCGAATGCGACAGTCCCCTCGGCCAGTCCCTTCGCCATTTCTTTGCCCAGCTCGACCCCGAACTGGTCGAACGGGTTGAGCCCCAGCAGTACCGCGTTGGCAAACACCCGATGTTCGTAAAAGGCGATCAGCGCGCCCAATGCGTGCGGCGTTACCTGATCGAGCAGGATCGTTGTCGAGGGTCGATCGCCCGGATAATTGCGCGCGCCATCGATGCTTGCGCGTCCGGTCATCAGCGCCGCGCCCTGTGCGATGCAATTGGCGACGAGCGTTTCGTGATGCGCTTCGTCGAGCAGATGGTCTGGTTCGCGCGCCACTACAAACTCGACCGGCACACGATGCGTCCCCTGATGCAGCAACTGGAACACTGCGTGCTGCGCGTCGGTGCCGACGCCGCCCCAGGTGATCGGCGCGCTGTGCCGCCCCAGCGCTTCGCCTGCGAGCGTCACCGACTTGCCGTTCGATTCCATCTCCAGCTGCTGCAGATAGCTCGGCAGCAGCCGCAGCCGGTCGTCATAAGCGAACACCGCGCGCGTCTGGCATCCCAGCCGGTTGGTGTAGAGCTGGTCGGCGAAGGCGGCGAGCAGGCAGATATTGTCCGCGGCATCGGCGAGCCGGAAATGCCGGTCCATCTCGGCTGCCCCCTCCAGCAGATCTTCGAACGCGTCCCATCCAAGCGCCAGCGCGGCGGGGAAGCCGATCGATGACCATAAGGAATAACGCCCACCGACCGTCTCGCTGAACGGCAGGATCCGCGTTTCGTCGATTCCCCATTCGATCGCGCGATCGGGCATTGCCGTCAGCGCGATGAAGCGGCCAAGCGGGTCGGCGACCCCGGCCTCGTCGAGCCATTGCAGTGCCGAATTGGCGTTGAGCAAGGTTTCGGTGGTCGTGAAGGTCTTTGATGCGACCGCGACCAGCGTATGTTCGGGACTGAACCGCGCGAACGCTTCTTCAAGCGCCGCGCCATCGACGTTCGACACGACCGCGACGTCATATCGCTCGCTATGGCGCCCCAGCGCGTCGACGAGCAGGTCGGGGCCGAGCGCCGACCCGCCGATGCCGATGTGCAGCAGATGGCGGATCTCACCGAACGCGCCCGCCTCGATCGCGTCGATCATCATCCGCATCCGCTGGTGCAGCGCCTGCGCGCGGTGGACCGAGTCGGGGGCGCCATCGCCGCGCTCGGCGCTATGTTCGGCGGCGCGGTTCTCGGTCGGATTGGCGATGCCGCCCGAAAACAGGGTTTTGCGCCGCCCGTCGAAATCCTGAGCGGCGGCAAGGCGGGACAGGATCGCGATCGCGGCATCGTCGAGATGGGTTTTGGCAAAGTCGAAACGGATGTTCGCCACGCTGCGCACCAGCGCCTGCAACCGCGTGTCCGGATCATCGGCGATCAGGTCGGTCAGTTTCTGCGGCTGCCAGTCGGCGAGCGCCTGCCATTCTTGGTCTGGGGTGGGCATGCAAACGAACTCCGGACGGGGATAGACGTTGGCTTTCCTCTACGTCCGCACCGGTCATTACACCAGCATCATCCGCCGATATTCGCTTGACGTGGCAACCTATTCATAGCCAATGCCGCGGCATGACCGAAGCCAGCTTTACCGCCGATAACGCGCCCGCCACTCCCTCCGCTCCGACCCCCGCGCCGGTGTCCGCGAAGGAAGAAGCCGTCGATACCGTCCGCTTTCTGGCGTTGCTGGCGATCGCGGTGCTGATTTTCCGCAGCTTTTTCCTGTCGCCGTTCAATATTCCGTCGGAATCGATGCAGCCACGGCTGCTGATCGGCGACTATCTGCTCGTCAACAAAATGGCCTATGGCTATTCGAAATACAGTTTGCCGTTCAGCGTGCCTCTGATCCCGGGCCGCGTTTTCGCGCGCACCCCCGAACGCGGCGACGTTGCGGTGTTCAAGGCGCCGCCCAGCGCCGACAATGATTATATCAAGCGCGTCATCGGCCTGCCCGGCGACAGCGTACAGGTGAAGGACGGCATCGTCTGGCTCAACGGCAAGCCGCTGAAGCGCGAAGCGATGCCCGATTTCGTCATCCCGGTGACCGCAAATATGGTCGAGGCGTCGCGCACCATGGGTACGCTGCCCTGCTATTCGATGGAGTTTGAGGAAGTCACCGCCGACGGCCAGCGCCAATGCCGGTACAAGCAGTTTCGCGAAACGCTGCCCAGCGGCAAAAGCTATGCGATCCTCGACATCGCACCGATCGCCGAGGACAACACCCCGCTCGTCGTCGTTCCCGAGGGCCATTTGTTCATGATGGGCGACAACCGCGACCGCAGTGCCGACAGCCGTTTCCCCGCAATGGAAAACCAGGGCATCGGTTTGGTGCCCGAGGAAAATCTGGTCGGCAAGGCGTTGGTCGGGATGTTCTCAACCGACGGCTCGGCGAGCTGGCTCAATCCGATCAGCTGGTTCACCGCCGCGCGCTGGAGCCGCATCGGGGACGGTTTTTGACCGATAAGCTCGACACCGGGGCGCTCGCCGACATCCTCGGCAGCACCCCGGACGATCTGGCGCTTTACGAACTGGCGCTGACCCACGGCAGCACCGGGCGCGCCGATTACCAGCGCCTGGAGTTTCTGGGCGACCGCGTGCTCGGCCTCGTCATCGCGTCCGAGCTTTACACGCGCTTTCCCGGCGCCAGCGAAGGCGAGATGTCGTCGCGGCTGCATGTCCTGGCATCGGGCGCGACCTGCGCCGCGATCGCGCAGCGGCTGAACCTGACCGACCTGATCCGGTTTGGCGCGCAAGCGCGGAGCGATGGCGGCCGTTACAGTGACAATATCGCCGCCGACGCGATCGAGGCGCTGATCGGCGCGCTCTATCTCGACAAGGGCATCGATACGGCGCGCGCGTTTGTCATCAGCCATTGGGGTGAAATGATCGACGGACAGGCGGCAGCACCCAAACACCCCAAGGCAGCGCTGCAGGAATGGGCGCTGGCGCGCAAACGCCGTCCGCCCGAATATGAAATCGTCGCGCGCGAAGGCCCGGATCATGCGCCGCGCTTTCGCGTCGCGGTCAGCATCGGCAAGCTGGCGCGTGCCGAGGCCGAGGGAACCAGCAAACAGGCGGCGGAAAAGGCCGCGGCGACGATCTTGCTCGCCGAACTCGAAGGACAGGAAAAATGACCCACCGCTGCGGATTTGTCGCCGTTGTCGGCGCGCCCAACGCGGGCAAATCGACGATCGTCAACGCGCTTGTCGGGCAAAAGGTCGCGATCGTCAGCCCCAAGGCGCAGACCACCCGCACGCGGCTGATGGGCGTCGCGATGGACGGCGAAACCCAGATCGTCCTGATCGACACCCCGGGCATCTTCGCCCCCACCCGCCGCCTTGACCGCGCGATGGTCGCGGCGGCGTGGGGCAGCCTTGAACAAGCCGAAGCGATCCTGGTCATGGTCGATGCCGCCGCCAAGCTGACGGGCCGCGTCGAACGCGTGCTGGAAGGCGTCGCGAACCGGCCCGAGAAGAAATATCTGGTGCTCAACAAGGTCGATCTGACACGGAAAGACAAGCTGCTGACGATCGCGACCGAACTCAACGGCCGGGTCGCCTTCGACGAAACCTTCTTCATTTCGGCCAGCAGCGGTGACGGGGTTCCCGAACTCAAGGCGCATCTGGCAAAGCTGATGCCCGAAGGCCCGTGGCATTTCCCCGAGGACGAGGTCAGCGACGCGCCCGAACGGATGCTCGCCGCCGAAATCACCCGCGAACAGCTCTACCGCCAGCTCCACGAGGAACTGCCCTACCAATCGACCGTCGAGACCGAGAAATTCACCACCCGCCCCGACGGCAGTGCCGAAATCCACCAGCAAATCCTAGTCGCGCGCGACAATCAGCGCGCGATCATCCTCGGCCACAAAGGCGACCGCATCAAGGAAATCGGCAGCAAGGCCCGCGCCGAGCTGAGCGAGCTATTGGGCCGCAAGGTCCACCTGTTCCTGCATGTGAAGGTCAAGGCCAATTGGGACGAGGACCGCGGCGTGTACCGCGACATGGGGCTTGATTGGGTCGATTGAGGACGGGCGACGGTGGCCTTCTATCGTCATTGCGAGCGAAGCGAAGCAATCCAGAG
>JAFAGN010000237.1 GCA_023422695.1 Pseudomonadota bacterium | reverse complement strand
GGTCATGCGTCAATCCTTCCATCGTCATTGGGAGCGTAGCGAAGCAATCCAGAGCTGTGCAAGGCCGCCCGAGATTGCTTCGCTACGCTCGCAATGACGAAAAGCTAAATCTCGATCAGCCGGTCGGGCAGTTCGTTCGGGTTCTCGCTGCCGCGCGGGAAATGCTGCGCCAGCACGGCGCCCATCTGCGTCACCGCCGCCGCCATGCCTTGGCCGGGCTCCCCCGCGCGGACCCGTTCGATCAGCGCCGCCATCGCGTCGCCCCACACGTCGGGCGAGACTTTGGCGGCAATCGCCTCGTCGGCGACGATGTCGGCGCGATGTTCCTTTAGGCTGAGGTACAGCAGCACCCCGGTGCGTCCCAGGGTCTTGGCCTCGGTTCCCACCTTGAACAGGTCGACCGCGCGCGCCCGCACCCGCGCCGCCTTGATCGCGCGCGGGGTCAGCGCCAGCCGCAGCGGTCGCCACAGCAGGATCAGCCACATGCCGATCCATTTGAGCACGCCGATCGTAATGACCGTTCCAAGCCATTGATTGGCAGTCAGCTCATGGCCCCAACCGCCGGTCAGCCGGTCGTAGAGGCCGCGATAAAATTCGGGGAACAGCGCCATCAGCGACATGGCGATGAATGCGATCACGCTGGCCCAGACCAGCGCGACATCGTCATAATCGTTCGACTGCGCGGCGACCACGGTGACGATCTCGCCGCTCGTATGCGCCTCCGCCGCGGCGACCGCGACGGTGACGACATCATGGTCGGCGGCGCTCACATGGCTGACTTTGCGTGGCATCGTCCGTTCCCCTTACCAGCCGCCGGAGGCGCCGCCGCCCCCGAACGAACCGCCGCCGCCCGAAAAGCCGCCGAAACCGCCGCCACCGCCGCCGCCCCAGCTGCCGCTGCCCCATGACGATCCGCCGCTGCCGCCGCCCCAGTCGTCGTCACCCCAGATGATGATCGGGGCATCCCACGGGCGGCCCTTGCGCCGCTTTTTGCCGCGCCGCCCGATCCGCGCCAGCATCGGCAGGACAAAGAAAATCAGGATGATAAAGGCGACAAAGAACAGCCCGCCGAAATTGCCGTCATCGGCGCGATCGCGTTCCCGCGCCGCCGCCGCCTGCGCGCGCGCCTGCGCTTCCTCGGGGGGCAGCTGGATCTGCTCGGCGATCGCGTTGACCCCGGCCTGGATGCCGCCGGGCATGTCGCCCGCCTTGAACTTGGGCGTCACGACGTCGCGGATGATCCGGCCCGACAGCGCGTCGGTCAGCACCGGTTCCAGCCCGTAACCGACCGAGATGTTCATCCGCCGCTCGTTCGGCGCGATCAGGAAAACGACGCCATCGTCCTTTTCCGCATCGCCGATCTGCCACTCGCGGCCAAGGCGATAGCCGTAATCGGACACCTCGCGGCCCTCAAGATCGCTGACGGTGGCGACGACCAGCTGGTGACCCGTCGTCTTTTCAAGCTCCAGCAGCTGCGCGTTGAGCGCGGCTTCCTCGGCAGCCGGAATGATATCCGCCTGATCGACGACAGGGTTCCCCGCGAGTTTGGGGAAGGTCTGCGCGGCCGCGGGGGCAGCGATCAGCGCGCCGATGGCGAGCGCGAGCATCGCCCGAACCCCGATGCCACCTTTGCGGGACAAACTTCCGTTCGTGCTGAGCCCGTCGAAGCACCGTCCTCCGTCCTGTCGATGCAGCAAGAAAGAGCGGCCCTTCGACAAGCTCAGGGCGAACGGATGAAGGGGCATTGCGCTTACCCTAGCTACCGAAATCGACCTTCGGCGCCTGATTGGCGTTCGGTGTGATCGCCTTGTACGGGGTCATCGGCTTGGCGCCATGGACGATCTTGGCGCCGATGATGTCGGGGAAGGTGCGGATCGTCGTGTTATAATCCTGCACCGCGCCATTATAGTCCTGCACCGACACATTGATGCGGTTTTCGGTCCCCTCGAGCTGGGTCATCAAATCGGCAAAACGCGCCTGGCTTTTGAGGTCAGGATAGGCTTCGACGGTCGCGAGAAGACGGCCGAGAGAACTCGACACAGCGCCCTGCGCCTGCTGGAACGCCTGAACCTTGGCGGGGTCTTCCAGATCGTCGGTGCTCAGTTTCACCTGCGTCGCCGACGCGCGCGCCTGAATCACGCCCTGCAGCGTCGATTGTTCGATCTGTGCGGCGCCCTTGGCGGTTTCTACAAGGTTGGGGATCAGGTCGGCGCGGCGCTGATACGCCGCTTCGACATTCGCCCATTTCGCCTTGGCGGCTTCTTCCTTGGTGGGGACGCTGTTGATGCCGCACGCGGACAGCGACACGGCCGCGACGGGGATGATCATCCAGCGGGCAGAACGGAAAGTCATGGGTCAGGCACTCCCTCCGCGCGGCACGGCGCCGCGCCAACTGCCTTAATATAGTAAGACGCCCCGCCGCCCGCAATCATTGACGGCGATATTCGTGTCATGCACTCTGCGCATCCAAGGCGTAGCCGCCAGCAAGGGGTGAAAACATGATCAAGGATTTCAAGGCATTCCTCAATCAGGGCAATGTGATGGGGCTGGCGGTCGGTGTCATCATCGGCGCGGCGTTCGGGACGATCGTCAAATCGCTGACCGACGACGTGTTGATGCCCTTTATCGGCTTCATCACCGGCGGCGGGGTCGATTTCACCAACAAATATGTGGTCCTGTCGGGCGGCGAAAAAGTGACTGCGGACATGACGCTCGCCGCGGCCAAGGCGACCGGCGCCAATGTCATGGCGCTGGGCAGCTTCGTCACCGCGATCATCAACTTCGTGCTGCTGGCGTTCGTCGTGTTCCTGCTCGTGCGGCAGGCGAGCAAGTTCATCGCGATGCCCGAAGCCGGGCCGACGCAGGTCGACCTGCTTACCGAGATTCGCGACGAATTGCGGAAGAAATAGCCGAAATCCGCTCGTGTCGAGCGAAGTCGAGACACCCCGCGTGGGTGTTCGGCCTCACGGCATCTCGACTTCGCTCGATGCGAACGGAAAGACAGGAACGGCTCCGCCCTTTCAATCGTCAGGCAGACACCCTATATAGGTCGGGTCGGTTTCGACCGACTATGAGGATAAATGGTGTCGTGGAATAGACACAGCGGACCCGGGGGCAGTACCCGGCGGCTCCACCACAAACCCGCCTTCCGTCCTGGAAAAGCGGGCTTCTGACGGGGCCGAACCAGGATCGACGTGTGTTCAAAGACGATATTTTCTTCCGGGCTGAGTAACCCGTTCAAGGCTCAAAACCAATAGGTGCTAACGATAACGAAGCACTCGCTCTGGCTGCCTAACCGATAAGCCTCACGGCCTAAGGTTAGACAAATAGAACGCGGTTCGGACCGAACCGGGCAACAGAATCGGATACCAGCGGCTGGGGACGAGCCGGGCAACAGAATCGTCCCACCCTTCCCAAAATTCCTAGTGCGCGCTTTCGCAATGGCGATGGTCGCCGAGCGCCTCGATCACCCGGCAGTCGGCGGCGACGCCGCCGCGGCAGCGCCCAACGATACGGGCGAGCTCGTCGCGGAGCAGGGTCAATTGCGCAATTTTCGCCTCGACCTGCTCCAGATGCGCGGTCGCGATGCGGTCGGCCTCGCCGCAATCGCGCGCCGGATCGTCCGACAGGTCGAGCAGCGAGCGGATTTCCTCGATCGTAAACCCCAGATCGCGCGAATGGCGCACGAAGCTGAGGCGCGAGCGGTGCGCGTCGCCATAGCTGCGGTAATTGGCCGCGGTGCGATCGGGCGCGGGAAGCAGGCCGATGCGCTCATAATAGCGGATGGTTTCGATATTCGTGCCGGTAGCACGCGACAGTTCGCCAATTTTCATCGCTTGACCCTGTAGTTGATACAGGGTGCATATAGGATGCCGACTCGAAAATGTCAGGAGATTTCGGCGATGGCCGATCAATGCTGTGCCGGCAAAAGCGGCAAGACCGCGCTAAACGACCCGAAGTGGCGGCGTATCCTGTGGATCGCGCTCATCATCAACGC
>JAFAGN010000230.1 GCA_023422695.1 Pseudomonadota bacterium | reverse complement strand
CCCGCTCCCCCCCTTATCCCACGCCGTGGGCGCCCCCCGCCTGGGGGGGGGCGACACCTGAATTAAGAAACCGTCGCCTTGACGATCTTGCCGGGTTCGCGCGGCGGCTCGCCCTTGGGCAGCGCGTCGACATTTTCCATGCCTTCGATCACTTCGCCCCAGGCGGTGTATTGATTGTCGAGGAAACGCGCGTCGTCAAAGCAGATGAAAAACTGGCTGTTCGCGCTGTTCGGGTTCTGCGCCCGCGCCATCGAGCACACGCCGCGAATGTGCGGGAGGCTGTTAAATTCCTGCGGCAGATCGGGCAGCGGACTGCCGCCCATGCCGGTGCCGGTCGGATCACCGCCCTGCGCCATGAAGCCGGGGATGACGCGGTGGAAAACAACGCCGTCGTAAAAGCCTTCGCTGGCGAGCTGGGTGATGCGTTCGACGTGCAGCGGCGCCAGATCGGGGCGCAGGCGGATGACGACGTCGCCGGTCGACAGCGAAAGGGTAAGGGTCTGGTCGGTCATGATCGGCTCCTGTAGCGAATGTTGGCGGTGCCATAGCGAGCCGGGCCGCCAAAGCCACGCATTAATTACCGCCGCGCGCTCCCCGGCGTTGCCATATGCGGGCGCCGGGACTAGGGGGAGGACACGGCCCGTCGGCCAGCCGCCGACACTGACAGGGAGGACCGCGCGATGGACAACCGCGAAGATTCCCGGTCCGCCGAGGATGTCGCCATCACCGACGATCGCGACCGTGATGCTGTAGCGCGCGAGACCGAAACCGAACTCGACGAGGACGACCGGTTGAAGCCCGAGTTCGTCCGCGACGTGATCGAACTCGCCGAAGCCGGCGAAGGCGAAGCCGCGCGCGAACGCATCGGCCGCCTCCACCCCGCCGACATCGCCGACCTTTTCGAGCTGGCGCGCAGCGACGAGCGCCCGATGCTTGCCGCCGTGCTCGGCAATATGCTGTCCGCCGACGTGCTGGCGGAAATGAACGATTATGTGCGCGAGGAGCTGATCGATCTGCTCGCGCCCGAGCAAGTCGCCGAACTCGCATCCGAACTCGATACCGACGACGCCGTCGCGATCATCGAGGATATGGAGGCCGACGAGCAGCAGGCGGTGCTCGACGCGATGGAGCCCGAAGATCGCGCCGCGATCGAGGACGCCCTCTCCTTCCCCGAGGAATCCGCCGGACGCCTGATGCAGCGCGACCTGGTCGCGGTACCCGAGCATGTCACTGTCGGCGACGTCATCGACCGCCTGCGCGAAGATGCCGAACTGACGAGCGATTTCTGGGAAATTTTCATCGTCGACCCGATGCATCGCCCGGTCGGCACCTGCCAGCTGAGCTGGATTTTGCGCACCCCGCGCGACATCGCGATCAGCGATGTGATGAAGCGCGAACAGACGCTGATCCCGGTCGACATGGATCAGGAAGAGGTTGCGCTGCGCTTCCAGAAATATGCGCTGATCTCGGCCGCCGTCATTGACCGCGCCGGGCGGCTGGTCGGCATGATCACCGTCGACGATATCGTGCACATCATTCAGGAAGAGGCGGGTGAGGACATTTTGCGCCTGTCGGGTGCGGGCGACGGCGACATCAACGAACCGATCCGCGAAACCTACAGCGCGCGGGTGCGCTGGCTGGTCGCGAACCTCGGCACCGCGCTGCTCGCCTCGTCGATCGTCGGCTTCTTCGGCGGAGCGATCGAACAAATGGTGGCGCTCGCCGCACTGATGCCGATCGTCGCCGGGGTGGGCGGCAATGCCGGGACCCAGACGCTGGCGGTGACGGTGCGCGCGCTCGCGATGAACCAGCTCACCGATTCGAACAGCTGGCGCGCCATCTGGCGCGAAATGAAGATCGCGCTGCTCAATGGCGGGACGATCGCGCTGATTGCCGGGTGCGCGACAGCACTATGGTTCGCCAACGCTCAGCTTGGCGGGGTCATCGCCGCGGCAATGATCGTCAACATCTTCGTGGCGGGGGTTGCCGGGGTTGCGATCCCGCTGCTGCTCGACCGGCTCGATCAGGATCCTGCGGTCGCCAGCTCGATTTTCGTCACGATGACCACCGATTCCATGGGCTTTCTGGCCTTTCTCGGCCTCGCCGTGGCGAGCGGTCTGACCACGATGGGCTGACCAACCCACTGGAATCGAAAAGCGAATCCGTTGGGCCGAAAAAATCGCAAATTTATTTCATTCGCGCGATTTTTTTCGGGAACTTATTGGACAACTGGCTCGTTTCCCATTCGAGCAGCGATCATCGCCCCCCCGCAGCGCTGCTCAGCAACATTGGCCCGGCCCGCATTTCCCTCCCCCCCCTCGAAAGCGCGCCGGGCCATTTTGCATCCCATCCAGAGAGGTTTGAAAAAATGACGAGTTTCCGCGCAATCATTCTCGCCGTTTTGGCAAGTGTCGTCGTCACCGGTTGCAACACCGTCAAGGGTGCGGGCCGCGATATCGAATCGGTGGGTCAGGCTGGCAGCGACGCTATCAACTAAGCGTAACGAACAAGCTTACCCTAAGCCTCTTCGAGAGGCTCGACAGGCGCCTCTTCGGCGCCTGTTTTGCGTCGACGCTGGGTAAACCAGATCGCAAACAACGACATTTCGTAAAGCAGGATCAGCGGGATCGCGAGCAGGAACTGGCTCAGGATATCAGGGGGCGTTGCGACCGCGGCGATCGCGAAGGCGGCAACGATCATGTAGCGCCGCGCCGATACCAGCTGGTCGCGCGTGACCAGCCCCGACCGCTCGATCAGCATCAGGAAAATCGGCAGCAGGAACGCAATCCCGAACGCCATGATGAACTGCATGATGAAACTGAGGTAATTGGCAACCGACGGCAGTGCTTCCTGCTCGATGCCGCCCATATCCCCCTGAAAGCCCAGCAGGAATTTCAGCGCAACCGGCACGGTGACGAAATAGGCGAGGCACGCCCCCGCGCTGAACAGTACCGGCGTCGCGAGAATGAAAGGTAACAGCGCGCGCTTTTCCTGGCGGTACAGCCCCGGCGCGACAAATTTCCATAGCTGGTTCGCGATGACCGGAAAGGCGATCATCATCGAAGCGAACAGCGCGACCTTGATCTGGACAAAAAACGCCTCGAACAGCTGGGTATAGATGATCTTGCCCTGCCCCGCCGCAACGAGCGGCTGAACGAGGATGCTGAAAATCGGTTCGGCATAATAGAGACAAACGCCAAAGGCCAAAGCGATGGCCACCAGCGATTTGAGCAGCCGCGATCGCAGCTCGATCAGATGGTCCAGCAGTGGCATCTTGCCGCCCGCGCCATCCTCATCCTGCGCCGTGATCGGGGTTTCGGCGGTCATGGCAGCGGGCCGTCGCGCGGCGGCACCGCATGGGTTTCGACTGGCGCGGTTGCGGCGGCGGCTTGGTCCGCCTCCTGATCGGTCGTTGCGGCAGACGGTGTGGTGGCCGGTTTCGACGCTGGGGTCGGCGCGTTCACATCGTCGATGCGCGGAAATTCGCGCATGATCGCGTCATTTTGTTCGCGCCATTGCTTTTCGAGCTCCTCGAGCTCGGCCTCGCGCATCATGGTGTCGAGCCCGGACCGAAAATGCCGCGCCATGCCACGCGCCTTGCCCATCCATTTGCCGACGAAGCGCATGGCTTTTGGCAGGTCTTTGGGGCCGATGACGACCAGGGCCACCACAATGACGAGCAGCAGCTCGGTGGGCGCGACGTCGAACATCGATTAGAACTTCCCTCCGTCGCCGGACCAGAATCAGAGCTTGTCGTGCTCGGCGGTCGGGGTCGCGATCGGGGCGCCATCGGGCGCGCGCTGGCCTTCGATATGCTTCGGCGCAGCGGGCGGGGCGTCGTCTTCGGCCATGCCCTTTTTGAAGCTTTTGATGCCCTTGGCGACATCGCCCATCATGTCGGAAAACCGGCCCTTGCCGAACAGCAGCAGCACGAGGATGCCGACGATCAGCCAATGCCAGATGCTGAAGCTACCCATATCAAATTCTCCTTGCGGCGCTCATCTAAGCTTCTTCGCCGTCTTTTACTAGGTCTAGCTCGCCCATCGCATCGTCAAAAGCGAGGTCGACCGGATCGAGCAATCCAGCGGCCCGCAGATCGTCGATACCCGGCAAATCCTTGCGGCTGCTAAGGCCGAAATGCTGCAAAAATGCGTCGGTGGTCTTGTAGATCAGCGGCCGCCCCGGCACCTCGCGGCGTCCCGCCGGAGCGATCCACTCGGCCTCCATCAGCACATCCAGAGTGCCCTTTGACGTCTGCACACCACGGATCGCCTCAATCTCGGCGCGGCTGACGGGCTCGTGATAGGCGACGATTGCCAGCACCTCTGCGGCAGCGCGCGACAGCTTTCGCGGGTCGTCGCGTTCGCGGCGCAGCAAATGGGCGAGATCGGCGGGAGTCTGCAAGTGCCAGTTCCCGCCGCGTTCGACCAGCTCGATGCCGCTGCCGGCATGGCGCGCAGCGATCGTCCCGATGATCGTCCGGACCTGCCCCGCCGTGATTTTGTCGCCCATCCGCGCGGCAACCTGCCGCGGATCGAGCGGTTCATCGCTGGCGAACAGCATCGCCTCGATAGCGCGTTCCAAATCGTCGATCATGCTCCAGCTGCCTTCAGATAAAGGGGCTCAAACGCCCCGTCCTGTTTCAGATCGACGCGTCCCTGCCGCGCCAGTTCGAGCGCCGCGACAAAACTCGATGCAATCGCCGACCGGCGCAGCGGGCCGACATAATCCGGCGGCAGGAAATCGGCGAGTTCGGCCCAGTCGAGCTTGACCCCGATCATCCGCTGCAAATGGTGCAGCGCGGCGTCGAGCGTGACCACCGGACGACGCGAGACCATGTGCACCACCGGTTCGGAGCGCAGTTTGACCTGACCATAGGCCGCCAGCAGGTCGTACAGACTGGCGTCCCAGCGTCGGACCTTGACGTCGCGCAGCCCCTCGGGCTTCGTGCGCAGGAACACATCGCGGCCGATACGGTCGCGCGCCAGCAGCCGTGCCGCAGCCTCGCGCATTGCCGCCAGCCGCTGCAAGCGCAGCTGCAAGCGCAGCGCGAGTTCGTCGGGCGACGGTTCTTCGAGCGGATCCTTGGGCAGCAGTAGCGCCGATTTGAGGTAGGCGAGCCAGGCCGCCATCACCAGATAATCGGCCGCCACCTCCAGCTTCAGCTCGCGCGCTTCGGCGATGAAGGTCAGATATTGTTCGACCAGCGCCAAAATCGAAATCTGTTTGAGATCGACCTTCTGGCTGCGCGCCAACGCCAGCAGCAGGTCGAGTGGCCCTTCCCAGCTATCGAACGAAAGTTGCAGCGCATCATCGCGCTCCGGGGCCGCGGGGGTGAGTTCGAAATCGAGCGCCAGTTCATCCATTGCCGGATTTAGGCGACCGCAAGCAGAGCGTCACGCTGGTCGACCAGCGTTGCAAACGCACGCTCGTCGCCGACCCCCGCGATGCGGTCCATCGCGCCCTCCAGCCTGGCGCGCGATATGGTGCTGATCGGATCGAGCGCGTTGGCGATCCCGATCATGTCGTCCATCTTCGCCCAGCAATTGAGCGCAATATCGCACCCCGCCGCGACCGCATCGGCGGCGCGCGACGGCACGTCGCCTGACAAGGCTTTCATATCCAGGTCATCGGACATCAACAGCCCGTGGAAACCGATGCGCTGACGGATCACGCTATCGATGACGATCGGCGACAGCGTTGCTGGCCGGTCCGGATCCCAGGCTTCGAAAATCACATGGCAGGTCATCGCCATCGCCGCGTCGCGCAGTGCGGCGAAGGGCGCCAGATCGGTCTGCAGATCGCGGTCGGACGCCGTCACCACCGGCAGCGCCTCGTGCGTGTCGAGCAGTGCGCGGCCGTGACCCGGGATATGCTTGACGATGCCGACGACGCCGCCGTCCTGCAAACCGCCCAGGATCGCGCGGCCAAGCGCCGCGACGCGCATCGGTTCGCTGCCCAGCGCGCGGTCGCCGATGACGTCGCTCGCCCCGGGTTGGCGCACGTCGAGCAGCGGCAGGCAATCGACGTTGATCCCGACCTCGGACAGCATCGCGGCCAGCGCCATCGCGTTGAGCCGCGCCGCTTCGATCGCGCTTGCCGGGGCGCGGTCGTACAGCGCGTCAAAGGTCGCGCCGCTTGGAAACGCAGGCCATTCGGGCGATTTCATCCGCGCCACGCGGCCGCCCTCCTGATCGATCAGGATCGGCACGTTGGTCCGCCCGTCGAGCGCGCGCAGCTCGTCGGTTAACCGCCGCAACTGTTCGCGGTTTTCGATATTGCGCCCAAACAGGATGTAGCCTGCGGGATCGCTGTCGCGAAAGAAGGCGCGCTCGTTGTCGGTGAGGGTCAGTCCCGACAGGCCGAAAATAGCGGGTATCATCGTATCGCAAACTCCATCGGCCGCCGCCCCCTCATGCGGCTACCACATGGTGCAACATGCCATAGCGACGCGATTGTACCAACGGAGTCTGCGGCCAAACGGGCCGAATCAGCGAACGACGACGCAATTTTCACCCGCAACGCGCAATTTTCCGCACAAATTCGCGGCATTAGCTGCCGTCCCCGCCGATACGCGCAGGCGATAGACGGTGCCGTCGCCAACCTTCGCGGGCGATACCGATTTGGTGAGATCGGCCAGATAGGCGAAACGCTTCGACAGGTTGGTCCATGCCTTCGCCGCCGCCGCATCGCTGCTGAATGCGCCGAGCTGGATCATCGCCGATCCCGCCGCTGCGGGCGCTGCCACTGGCTTGGCCGGTGCGGCGGGCGCCTTGGCAGGCGCCGCTGCAAGCTTCGGTTCGGCCTTGGCGGGCGCAGGCGCGGGCTTGGCCTTCGCCTTTGCCGCAGCAGCCTTTTCTGCCGCGGCCTTGTCCGCTGCCGCCTTCGCCGCCTCGCGCTCCTGCGGGGTTACCGCGGGCTCTTCGGGCATCCGGGTCGGATCGACCTTGCCCGCCGGTTCGGCGCCTTCGCTGGCCGAGAAGCTGGCATCGCCCTCGCCTTCAAAGGTCTTGGCACCGTCATTCTTGGGCGCAACCTTGTAATTGCCATCCTGCGCCGCGATCAACTCGCCCTTGCCGCGCGCGCCGCCGTTCTGGACCCACCACAGGGCGCCCAGCACCGCGCCGATCAGCAACAGGCCGCCGAGCACCATGACGAGCAAACGCGCGGGCGAAACCTCGCCATCTTCCTCGACCCCGTCGGCGGCTTCGAGCCACGGCAGCCGATCTTCGTTTTCCAGCCCCAGCCCCGCTTCGCCCTGTTCGGCGTTCTTGTCCTCGGCCATCAGTTCATCTCCTCGAGCGCCTCTACCCCCATCAGGTGCAGCCCGTTTCGGATAACCTGCCCGATTCCATCGGCCAAATAAAGGCGGGTCGCGGTCAATTCGGGATCGTTTGCCAAAATGACACGGGCGTCGGGCCGATCGTTACCAAGGTTCCACCACGCGTGGAACGCCGCCGCCACGTCGGCCAGGTAGAATGCGATCCGGTGCGGCTCGCGCGCCGCGGCCGCGGCTTCGACGATCCGCGGGAACTGTGCGAGCAGTTTGACCAGCCCGAGTTCATAGGCATCGAACCGTTCCGCGTTGGGCGCGGCGGGTGCGACCCCAGCATCGGCCAGCTTGCGCTTCAGCGACGCGATCCGGGCGTGCGCATATTGCACATAAAAGACCGGGTTGTCGCGTGACGCCTCGACCACCTTGGCGAAATCGAAATCCATCTGCGCATCGGCCTTGCGCGTCAGCATGGTGAAGCGCACCGCATCCTTGCCGACCTCGTCGACGATGTCGGCGAGCGTCACGAAGTTGCCTGCGCGCTTCGACATTTTGAACGGTTCGCCATTTTTGAGCAGGCGGACCATCTGGACCAGCTTGACGTCGAATTTCTTCTTGCCGTCGGTCAACGCCGCAACCGCCGCCTTGATCCGCTTGACGGTCCCCGCATGATCGGCGCCCCAGATGTCGATCAACTCGTCGGCAGTCTGGCTTTTCTGAAAATGATAGGCGAGGTCAGCGCCGAAATAGGTCCAGCTGCCGTCCGATTTCTTGATCGGGCGGTCCTGATCATCGCCAAATCGGGTCGAGCGGAAGAGTGGCAGTTCGACCGGTTCCCAATCCTCTGGCGTTTCGCCCTTCGGCGCTTCCAGAATGCCATCATAAACGAGATCATGGTCACGCAGCCATGCCTCCGCATCGGCCGGCTTGCCTGCGGCCTGCAACTCGGCCTCGGACGAAAACAGGTCGTGATGGATACCGAGCTTGGCCAAATCGGCGCGGATCATGTCCATCATCGCGCTGACCGCCTCAGCGCGGAACAGGCCCAGCCATGCCTCTTCGGGTGCGCCGACAAAGCGATCGCCATATTCGGTCGCCAGCTTGCCCGCGACCGGGACCAGATAGTCGCCGGGGTAAAGCCCCTCCGGGATCGCGCCGACATCTTCGCCAAGCGCTTCGCGGTAACGCAGATGGACCGAGCGGGCGAGAACATCGACCTGCGCTCCAGCGTCGTTGACATAATATTCGCGGATCACGTCATGCCCCGCATATTCCAGCAGCGCCGCCAGCGCATCGCCGACCACGGCGCCGCGGCAATGGCCGACGTGCATCGGGCCGGTCGGGTTCGCCGACACATATTCGACGTTGACGCGCCGCCCCTGCCCCATCGCCGACCGACCATAATCGCCCGCTTCGGTGTGGATCAGCGCCAGTTCGTCGCGCCAGCTGCCATCGACGAGCCGCAGGTTGATAAAGCCGGGGCCGGCGACGCTCGCCTCGGTCACTTCGCCCAGCGCCGCGAGTTCGGCAACGAGCAGGTCGGCGAGCGCGCGCGGGTTCATCCCGGCGGGTTTGGCAAGCACCATCGCGGCGTTGGTTGCCACATCGCCGTGCGCAGGATCGCGCGGCGGCTCGACGCTGATCGCCGCGCGGTCAAGGCCGGCGGGCAAGGCGTCACGGGCTGCAAGCGCATCGAGCGCGTTGCCAATATGAGTCGAAAAGCGGCTGAACAGGGTCACGGTCTGGGCCTATCTTGGGTCAGGAGATGTCTTGCGCGCGCCCTATCGCAGCTTGGCACACGCGAAAAGCCCTGCGTCGCCCGAACGGCGCGCAGGGCGAAGCTGGGCGAACGGCGCGAACGCGCCGCCGCGATCCTTATCGTCGGACGTTATATTCGAGCTGTTCCTGCGTCAGCTGAAAGCCGATCAGCAATTCAAAGCTGGCGCGCTGCACCGCGGCGCGCACTTCGGGTTGGCTCAGCGGATCGATTGCGGCGTCCTGATCGCCTGCCTTGCGGCGGCGGGTAATGCGTTCCTGAATATCGGCGGGCAGCGTCGCAGCGGCGCGGTCGATATAGGCCGATGCCTGCGCCCGGCCCGTGCCACGCGTCTGTCCTTCGGGGAAGCTCACCACGACATTGCCCAGCCGCTTCGCGACCACAGCGGTGCCGCCCTGCAACACCGTCCCGTAGTAAGGCAAGGTGATCGAGCGCGCGGGACCAGCGTCGCGGCGCGTCGCGACGACGTCGAAGCTGGCCAGCTGATAGACCTTCTCGCTCGCGTCGTTGCACACTGGTGTGACATTGGTAATCGCGGCGACGACGTCGATCGCGCTCGCATCGCGGCTGGTCGCCGGGTCGAACAGGGTAACGTCGCCGGTGTGCAGCGGCACCGCGACCGCGGGACAGGCGCTGCGCGTCGCGGTGATGCCAACGCCGCCGGCCACGTCGATGTCATTGTCCTTTGCGCATCCTGCCACCGTCGCCATGGCTGCCGTGCCGCACAGCACGGTCAGAAACTTACGGGGCACGAACGAAATGGACATCATGATAATCGGGCTTTCCAAACAGGCGCACTGACCAGACGAAGGTCAGCCGGGACGGTTGATCCCGCTTCATGCGCGCCGCTTCTTATCGGTGCGATGAACGCGGCGCAACGGTGTGAAGCGGCTTTACGCTATATGGCCTGCTGCGCTAGAGCGCCCCCATCATGAACGCACCGCAATCGACACTGCGCCCGAATGGCGGCGAACCGGCAGAACTCAGGCTTTTGATTGCTGCCCCGCGCGGTTTTTGCGCGGGCGTCGATCGCGCGATCCGGATCGTGGAGCTGGCGCTCGAACGCTATGGCGCGCCCGTCTATGTCCGCCACGAAATCGTCCACAACCGTTATGTGGTCGATACGCTGAAGGCGAAGGGGGCGATTTTTGTCGAATCGCTCGACCAGGTGCCCGACGGCGTGCCGGTCGTGTTCAGCGCGCATGGCGTCCCGAAAGCGGTACCGGCAAAGGCCGAGATGCGCGGGCTCGACTATATCGACGCGACCTGTCCGCTGGTGTCAAAGGTCCACCGCCAGGCCGAACGCGCGCACGAGGGTGGCCGCCACATCATCTTTGTCGGCCACGCCGGTCATCCCGAAGTTATCGGGACCCTCGGCCAGCTGCCCGACGGCGCCATGACGCTGGTCGAATCGGTCGACGATGTGGCGGCGCTGGCACCGCAGGAACCCGACATGCTGGCGTTCCTGACGCAGACCACGCTGTCGGTCGACGATACGCGCGACATCGTGACCGCGCTGCAGCACCGGTTCCCGGCGATCACCGGTCCGCGTGGCGAGGATATCTGCTACGCAACGTCGAACCGGCAGGACGCGGTCAAAGCGATCGCCGGCGATTGCGACCGCATGATCGTGATCGGCGCGCCAAACAGTTCGAACAGCTTGCGCCTTGTTGAGGTTGCCGAGCGCATGGGGACGCCTTCGCATCTGGTTCAGCGCGGCACCGACGTCGATGCCGCCTGGCTGGCCGACATCGCGACTTTGGGCATTACCGCCGGGGCTAGCGCCCCGGAAACGCTGGTCCGCGAAGTAATCGACGCCATTGCCGCGCACCGCCGGGTCGCCGAAGAAGTGGTGGTGACGGCCGAGGAAAATATGGTGTTCAAGCTGCCGCGCGGGCTTGAGCCGGCTGGCGCCTGATGGCGGTCTATACCCATGTCGAGCCGGGCGATCTCGCCGCGCTGGTCGCGCGCTATGACATCGGCAGCGTGCTGTCGTGCAAAGGCATTGCGGAAGGCGTCGAGAACAGCAATTTTCTGCTCGAAACGACCGGCGGCCGGTTCATCCTGACGCTGTACGAAAAACGCGTGCGCGAGGAAGACCTTCCCTTCTTCGTCAATCTGCTCAACCATCTGGCCGACAGCGGCTGCCCGGTCCCGGCGATGATCCGCGACCGCGACGGCATCGCGATCCAGCAGATTTCGGGCCGCGCCGCGTGCATCATCCAGTTCCTGTCGGGCATTTCGCTGACCCTCCCGACCCCCGATCAATGCGAGGCGGCGGGCGCCGCGCTCGGCGCGATGCACCGCGCGCTTGAAAGCTACGCGGACACGCGCGCGAACAGCATGGGGCATCGTCATTGGCGCGATGTGGCCAATGCGACCGGCGATCTCGATGCGGTACGGCCCGGTCTGCAAGCCATCGTCGACGAAGAACTGGCGTATCTGGACGCCCATTGGCCGAACCACCTGCCCGCGCATGTCATTCACGCCGACCTGTTTCCCGACAATGTGCTGATGCTCGGCGACCGCGTCACCGGCCTGATCGACTTCTATTTCGCCGCGACCGATTTCCGCGCCTATGATCTGGTGATCACCCACGCGGCATGGACCTTTTCCGCAGACGGCAGCACCTGCGATCCGGCGCTGGCGCGCGCGTTGATGCGCGGTTACGCGCGCGAAGTTGCGTTGACCGATGCCGAGATTGACGCCCTGCCGACGCTGGCGCGCGGCGCGGCGTTGCGGTTCCTGCTGACGCGCGCGCACGACTGGGTTCACACCCCCGCCGACGCCTTGGTCACCCGCAAAGACCCGTCGCCGTTCCTTGCCCGTCTGCTGCGCTATCGCGCGGACGATGCAGCCAGTCTGTTTGCCGCAGTATGACCGAAGAACGACCAAGGACGGTGATCGTCGCGACCGACGGCGCGTGCAAGGGTAACCCCGGTCCGGGCGGCTGGGGCGCGGTCCTGCGCTGGGGCGATGTGGTGAAAAAGCTGTCGGGGGGTGAACCCGATACCACGAACAACCGGATGGAACTGCTGGCGGCGATAGAGGCGCTGGCGGCGCTCAAGCGGCGATGCAACGTCGAGCTGTCCACCGACAGCGTCTATGTCCGCGACGGCATCACCAAATGGATCTTTGGCTGGCAGAAAAACGGGTGGAAGACCGCCGCTAAAAAACCCGTCGCCAACGCCGATTTATGGCAGCGGCTGCTGGTCGAAGCCAAACGGCACGACATCGAATGGCTGTGGGTCAAGGGTCACGCCGGGCATGGCGACAATGAAATCGCCGATCAGCTGGCAAGCGATGCCGCGCTGGAAATCGCGCGGGCGCTGATAGATAGGGCGTAAGTTGTCCTGTTGAAGCGCTCTACGCGTTGAGTAGCCGGTGCTTCTGCCACTTTCCAGTCCCGAAACTGCCGGTTTTACGTGACGAGCGAGACAACTTCGCTTTTCAGAAAACACCATTAGTTGTCCAAGCTGTCCACCATTCGCTGACCCGACCATGAGTGCGGAACGGTGGAACCAACGGCGCGGAAAGACGATCGCCAACATAACAGCGCGATCGAGACCTGACGACAAACCAATTCAACGATGAGCCGACTTTCGTCGGCGCAATCGCCGACGCTCGTCTTCGCGACGCTCGTCTTCACATCCTGCAACGGAGGAATTTATGAATTCCGACGACCCTGACCTGTCGCTCGTCGCGCCTCATCGACGCGACGAGGTGCGACGACGCATCGGCGTGCTACGCGCCTACCTGAAAAACCCT
Source organism: Pseudomonadota bacterium (assembly GCA_023422695.1). Classification (GTDB taxonomy): domain Bacteria; phylum Pseudomonadota; class Alphaproteobacteria; order Sphingomonadales; family Sphingomonadaceae; genus Sphingopyxis. Next base: position 14,892 of record JAFAGN010000230.1, on the reverse strand, counting down.
AGTGTCAAAGCAGCCAAGGATGCAGCAGCCGATTTGGGACTAGACCCTGCGTTGCGAGGGCTGCCCCTATCTGATCTGCTTTGCCTGGCGCACGTTGTGGGCTTGGCCGCCACGACCTTGGCGAGTGATGACCCGAATGTTGAGCTCCGTGGGGCGGTCTATGGATCGGTAAGCATCGGAGCGGCCCTGAAGGACGTCGCAAGCATCGCAGACCTTATCGAAGCAGCGGTGCCGCACCTCGCTACATGGAGCGACACCTACCCTATGTTACTCGCCAACGTCGCCTGCCGTAACGAGGCGGCCGGAACCAAGAGTGCGGACGCAGTGTTTGCCACCACCATCGGCAGGATGTTGCGCCGCCCTCCACGTGGTATCGACGGAATCCCTCTCTCCTGCATGACAGTGCAGGTGGAGCGCTTCTGCGAAAACATGTTCGGCATCAAGCCACGTAAGAAGTCGCACCGACGCGATAGTCCTGTAGGACGCAAGGTTGCGCAACATATCTCTCGACGCAAAATCGCAGCGACGCTTGGCGTAGGCGCACAGTCGCCTGCACTTACACGAATCTTCGACGAGGTAGTGCGCACCCTTGATCAAGAAAACGCGGCCACTTCGACTAGCGCAAAGGTCTTGGCAAAGCGGGTCGAGGAGTTGGTCCTCCGGCGCTGGCATAATACTAACGGGACGCTATCGTTGGACGAAGCATCGCGTCGGCTTAGCCACCCACGCTCCACCCATTCGCCCAGCGACTGGATACATCCTCAGCTCCTTGTGCCGATCGATGTGGGACAGCACGGAGTAGACGGAGTCCTCTCCAAACGGCGCAACGGCATATCGTTTCTAACATCGGACGTGGAAGCCATGCGTGACAGGATCGCTGAACGCACGCAGACGGTGGCGACAGACTCCGACATGGAAGGTTACGCATCTTTCGCTCAGTGCAGGAAGTTTCATGGTGGTGGTTGGCCGAGGAGAGAGTTCCTACTCGCCTTTCTCGCTGGCCGCATCCCCGCCCGCTCACCGGTCAACCGGCCGCACATCGCTGACATTTGGTTTGAGACGAACGCCGTGCGAAATCTCGCACTGGAATACAGGATCAGGGCCGTCTTGACCAAGGACTCGTTCGCCATCGCATATCGATGTCGCTCCCTCGTGGCCGAAGTCTGGGGCGGGACTGCCGAGGATCTCTCAGACTATCATCTGCGGCATCTGCGACGAACAGAGGCGATCCGCTTCAAAGACGTCCGCAACACAACCGAGGGGCGCGATAGGCCCCTCTACCACTATTCGATCGTTGACCTGCTCGAACGCGCACGCCTGATCCAAGGAGCGAGCATAACCACGCTTGTGGACCAGTTGATCGATAAAAACCGGGCTAGCCGCGCCGTAGGCATGCAGATTACCGTCGATGCTGAGCAGGCATCCGCCAACACCTACCTAGCGGCGCTTGCTTCAAATGCCGCCAGCTCACTCCACGGCCGCAAGAAGGCTATGGTGGAAAACCATAACAGTTTGCACCCGCCACTCGGATGGCGGCGTGGAAGCAGTGCACTACGGCCCAATATCGGTCCAGGCTGACAAAACGCTCGGACAACTTATGTCAGCGTCCTATCCGGCTAGAGACATCTTTTGGGGGGCCGATGGACATCTTCATGAATCTACAGAGCGGTCGCAACCGAGAGACGAAAGACCGATGTCGGACAACTTATGCTCGGTCTATCAGGCGCGCTGAACGCCCGCGCGCGGCCCAAATTACTCGGCTTCGCGAATTTCCGCGCCGGGTCCATTTTTCAGGATCGACTCGATGGCGTTCTTGGCCGACGCCTTGCTGGCATAGCCTTCGGTCCAGAAGATGCTTTCGCTGTTATATTTGAAATAGGCGACGAACTCGCCCGCCTTGTTCTTCTTGATCTCGAAATAATGGGCCATCGGATCCTCCACAGGTCGTCGGCGCGCCACGGTGACGCGACGAACCCATGGTAAGCAGACGGATGCGCGGCGCAAGCCGCCAGTTTGATATCAGGCGAAGCGTGACGGCGCGAAGGGGAGCGGATCGACGGTGCCGATGATGCCGCCGGGTGGCGGCGCGCCAAGCTCAGCCGCCAACAATGCCGCAATCGCCGGGGAAGTCTGAATCCCGACACCGCCCTGCCCCGCGCACCAGATAAAACCGGGCTGATGCGGATCGGCGCCAAACACCGGAACACGGTCGGGTGCAAAGCTGCGAAGCCCCGCCCATTTACGTTCGACGGCCGCGACGGGCCAGTCGGCAACAGCCTGCAAACGATCGATCGCGATCGCCACATCGACGTCTTCGGGCGCGGCATCATGCGGAGCAACCGGGGTTTCGTCATGCGGACTGAGCCAAACCCGCCCTTCGCTCTCGCCCTTGAAATAGAAATCGCCGCCGACGTGAACGATCAGCGGCAAGGCGGCGGGAACGGCCACCCCGAGCCGTAGCTGAATGACGGTGCGGCGATAGGGTTGGATGCCCACCGGCGCGACTCCGCACGCCGCCGCGACCCGGTCCGCCCAGGCACCCGCGGCGTTGACGATGAGGGTCGCACGGACACTCTCATTCCCCACCTGAACGTCCCAACCGGCGCCAGTCCGCCGAGCGGATATCAGCGGCGCACGAACGGCAAGATGCGCCCCGTCGCGCTTGGCCGCCCGCAGATAGGCGGCGTGAAGCGCACCGACGTCGATGTCGCTGCACGCCGCCTCATAGGCCGCTTCGCTCCAATCAGCGCGAACACCGGGGATGCTTCGCGCGACATCTGCAACGCTCATCCGCACGACATCGACCCCTTTGGCCGCAAATTCATGAGCAAATGCATCGACCGCCGCCGCTTCGGAACGACGACCGATCGTCAGCGCCCCGCGCGGCGACAGAAACCCGCGCTCCGAAAATTCGGGTGCGGGCCGCGCGAGCGTATCGAAGGACGCTATCGACAACGGCTGAACTTGCGCCCCGCCATAGGTTTCGTGCCAGAACGCCGCGGAACGACCGGTGGCGTGATAACCCGGGACGTCTTCCGCCTCGATGAGCATCACCCGGCGCCAAGGCGCGAGCGCCGCGGCCAGGCTGGCGCCGGCAATCCCTGCGCCGACGATCAGCACGTCGATGGCAGAAGGCGGCGCGGCGGTCATGCCCCGCCGCATATCCATTGACCCGCGGAATGCAAGTCGCCCCGTCCGCGCAGATGGTTACTCTTTGGTAAGCCATGTTGCGTAGGAGAAAGCCGATGGACAGCGGCACGATCTCCCTTGGCCTGACGGCCGTTCTTGGCCTCTTGATGATCGCCGCGGCGATCAGCGACCTGCGATCACGCACCATCTCTAATGAATTGAACGCCACAATGGCGCTGCTCGCCATCCCCTTCTGGATTGTGAGCGGGCTCGCCATATGGCCCGACGTCCCGATCCAGTTCGGCGCCGCCTTTGCGGTCTTCCTGGTTTTTGCCGGGCTCTTTGCGATCGGCGCGATGGGCGGCGGCGACGTAAAGATGATCGGCGCGGTGATGCTGTGGATCCCGTTGCCGCTGTTCCTGCCAATGCTGACGGTCATGGCCGTAGGCGGCGGCATCCTGTCCGCCGTCATGTTGATTCATATGAAAATTCGTCGGTCCGAAACACCGGTCGAGGTGCCCTATGGGGTCGCGATCGCCGCTGCCGGGCTTTGGGCGCTTCACCAACAATATCTTAACCAGTTTCAGGCTATCGGTTGAGCCTGAGGGCAAACACCGCCGTGTCTGGCTGGTGTTAGGAGGCGAAAAATCGTCATGGATACGCGAAAGATTATGCTGATCGTTGGCGCGCTGGTCATTGCGATCGGCGCGGCATTCGGGGTCAACCAGATGATGCGCGGGGCTTCGGCTCCGGAAGCTCGGGCCGCTGCGGCGCCGGAGATTACCGGTCCGATGATCCTGGTCGCGACGCGCCAGCTGCCGGTGGGGACAATTATCGGCCCCGACAGCTTCCGGTTCCAGCCCTGGCCGAAGGAACTGGTCGAAAAAGCGTACTTCAAAAAGGAAAAGACCGACGTCAACACGTTGGTCGGCACCGTCGTGCGTTATCCGATCACCGCCGGTCAGCCGTTGACCCAGGGCGCGCTGGTCCATCCTGACGATCGCGGCTTCCTCGCCGCGGCGCTTGGCCCGGGCATGCGTGCCGTGACGGTCAAGGTCAGCCAGGAACAGGGCGTCGCCGGCTTCGTCTTCCCGGGCGACCGCGTTGACGTGCTGCTGGCCCAGACGATCGAGGTCAAGGAAGGCAGCGCCTACCCCGACGACCAGATCTTCACCGCCGAAACGATTGTGCGCAACGTCCGCGTCCTCGCGACCGATCAGCGCTACGACGCCGAGGACGAAACGGGCAAGACCCCGGTTCGCACCTTTGGCTCGGTCACGCTGGAAGCGACCCCGGACCTCGCCGAGCGGATCGCCGTGGCGCAGAACATGGGCAAATTGTCGCTGGCGCTGCGCCCGCTCGCCGAAAGCAGCGGCGAACTCGAAGCGGCGATCGCATCGGGTGACATCAACGTCCCTGCCAAGGGCGGCACCGAAGCCGAACGCCGCATGCTGGCGCAGGCGCAGGCGCGCCCGGTTACCGCCAAAACGGCGACCACGGGCGGTGACGTATCGCGCTTCTGGATCCCGGTCAGCGGCCGCGTTGGTGGCGGATCGCGCCCGCAGCAGCAGGCCGCAGGCATCCCGGCGGCACCCGCTGGCAGCAATTATGCGCCGTCGGCATACCGCGGACCCGTCGTCCGCGTGACCCGCGGCGACAAAGTGACCGAAATTTCGGTTGGGGGTAAGTAAGATGAACAGCAAACCCAATTTCAAGACAGTGGCGATGGCCCGCACCTTGGCCATCGGCCTGGTCGCAGCGACGCTGGTGTCTGCTCCGGTTCAGCCGGTGGCCGCACAGGCGACCCAGAACGCCAGCAGCAGCATCGACCTGTCGGTCGGCCGCGGTCGCCTGATCAGCCTTCCCGCCGCGATGACCGACATCTTCGTCGCCAATGACGAAGTCGCCGACGTCCAGGTCCGATCGGGGCGCCAGCTCTACATCTTCGGTAAAAAGCCGGGCGAGACGAGCATCTATGCCACCGACGCCAGTGGCCGGGTCGTGTTTTCGACCGTCGCCCGCGTCGGCAACAACATCGAGACGATCGATCAGATGCTGTCGCTGGCAATGCCCGACGCCAGCATCTCGGCCAACACGATGAACGGCTTTGTCCTGCTCACCGGCACGGTCCAGTCGCCAGACGATGCGGCGGAAGCCGAAATGCTGGTTCAGGCATTTGTCGGCGAAGGCACCAAAGTGCTGTCGCGTCTGCGCACGGCGACGCCGCTGCAGGTCAACCTGCAGGTCCGCATCGCCGAAGTGAACCGGACCTTGGTCAAGGAAATGAGCGGCAATCTGTTGACGCGCGACACCGATGGTGCGCTGGGCAACGGTTTCCTCGGCGGTATCTTTGGCGGCCGTAGCCCCGGGACGATCACCGATATTCCAGCACCCACCGCGGTATTCCCGGGTAGCCCGGTTCCCCGGCCCTATGATCCGACCACGGGGCTGCCGCTTACCAACGGCCGGACGACGCTCGGCACCAACTATCAATTCACACAGCCGTCGGGCCGTCGCAGCCTGGCCGGTGCCGGTCGCCTGTTCGGGCTCGACCTGATGGCGTCGCTCGATATCGGCGAACGGTCGGGTCTGGTCGCCACCTTGGCGCAGCCCAATCTGACTGCGATTTCGGGCGAAACCGCCGACTTCCTCGCGGGCGGCGAATTCCCGGTTCCAATCCCCGGCAACCTTGCCGGAACGACGATCGAATACCGCAAATATGGCGTCAGCCTGGCCTATACGCCGACGGTGCTGTCGAACGGCCGCATCAGCCTGCGCGTGCGCCCCGAAGTATCGGAGCTGTCGACCGAAGGCGCGATCGAACTCGACGGCTTTCAGGTTCCTGCCCTGACCGTGCGCCGTGCCGAGACGACGGTCGAACTGGGATCGGGCGAAAGCTTCATGATCGCCGGACTGATGAACAATCGTTCGATCGGTGCGATCGACAAGATGCCTGGCCTTGGCGACGTGCCGCTGCTTGGCATGTTGTTCAAATCGGACAGCTTCCGCCGCGGCGAGACCGAACTGGTCATCGTGGTGACCCCGTATCTGGTCCAGCCCGTGTCGGCGAACGACATCAAACTGCCGACCGACGCTTATCAGGACGCCAATGACTTGCAGCGGATCCTGCTCAACCAGACCGGTGACGGCGTGACCGGCGGCGATCGCCCCAAGCCGCGTCTCGATACCAATGTCGGTGACGCCGATCGTCCGCGGGGCAGCAGCGCCGACGCCGCACCCGGCTTCAGCATCAAGTGACGTGCAGGATTTCAGGAGCAAAGTGATGAAGAAAATCGCAACTTGGACGGTCCTGGCCCTGAGCACCACGCTCGCCGGATGCGCGGGTTCCGCATATAGCAACCGCAGCCTGGATTCGGTGCATCAGCCAGTCGTGCGCAATGCTATCCATCAGTTCGACGTCGCTGCCTCCAGCGGCGATCTGCCGCCCAGCGAGCAGAGCCGCCTGCAAGGCTGGCTCGACGCGATGGGAGTGCGGTACGGTGATCGCATTTCGATCGAAGATCCGTCGGTCTATGGCGCGACTTCGGCGCAAGAGACCGTGCGGTCGATGATCGCTCGCCGCGGGCTGCTGATCAGCAACGACGTACCCGTGACCACCGGTGCGGTGCCGCAGGGCCATCTGCGCGTCATCATCACTCGCGCGTCGGCCTCGGTTCCCGGCTGCCCCGATTGGGCCAGCAAATCGTCGATCAACACGGCCAATGCGACCTCGTCCAACTATGGCTGCGCGACCAACAGCAACCTTGCCGCGATGGTCGCCGATCCGAACGACCTGATCAAGGGCGCGCGGAGCGACGGCAACGATCCGTCGATGGCAACACGGGCAATCAAGACCTTCCGCGAAAAGCCGCCGACGGGAGCGGGCGAACTGCGCGGTGAAAAGACCAACGAAGGAGGTGGCAAGTGAACGCACCGTTCAAATCTGCCGGGCTGCGTGATCCGTTCAGCGCCTTTGTGTGCGACGACGACACGCTGGAGCTGATCCGCGCCGCCGCCAACGACATGGGCTGGCCGATCGAAAAATGTAACAAGGGCGGCTTGCGCAACGCCGTGCAGTCGCTGTCGGTGTCCGCCAGCCCGAACATCCTGTTCGTCGACATGTCCGAATCGGGCGATCCGATCAACGACATCAACGCGCTCGCCGAGGTGTGCGAGCCCGGTACGGTCGTGATCGCGGCCGGCCAGGTCAACGACGTCCGCCTGTACCGCGACCTTCTGTCGAGCGGTATCCAGGACTATCTGCTCAAACCGCTGTCGCTGGAGCAGGTTCGCGAATCGCTGACCATGGCGCAGGCCATGCTGACCGCGCCGAAACATGCCGACATGCAGGACGACAAGCCGCATCACATGATGGCGGTCGTTGGCGTGCGCGGCGGCGTCGGCGCCTCGCTGGTTTCGACGTCACTCGCTTGGGCGATGAGCGAACAGGCGGGTCGTCAGACCGCGCTGCTCGACCTTGATGTGCATTTCGGCACCGGCGCACTGACGCTCGATCTTGAGCCTGGGCGCGGCCTGATCGACGCGATCGACAACCCCAGCCGCATCGACGGGCTGTTCATCGAACGCGCGATGGTGCGCGCGTCGGACAAGCTCAGCCTGCTGTCGGCCGAAGCGCCGATCCACCAGCCGGTGATGACCGACGGGTCCGCCTTTTTCCAGCTGGAAGAGGAGCTGCGCGGCGCGTTCGAAATGACGATCGTGGACATTCCGCGTCAGGTGCTGATCCCCTTCCCCCATTTGGTGGCGGAAGCCGGAACGATCCTGCTGGTCAGCGATGTGACGCTGGCCGCCGCGCGCGATACGATCCGCCTGTTGTCCTGGTTCAAACAGAATGTCCCGGGCGCGCGCGTGGTGCTGGTCGCCAATAAGTTCCAGAATGCAGTCGGCGAATTGTCGCGCAAGGAATTTGAATCCTCGATCGAACGCCAGATCGACGTCGTCATCCCGTTCGACCCGAAGCTGGTCTGCCAGTCGGCAAAGCTCGGCAAATCCTATGCCGAGGTCTGCAAGGGCACGAAGGCGGCACAGGTTTGGAACAACCTGATGCGCCTGATCCTCGATGGCGCCGATGTCGAGGCCGAAGAGGTGCAGACCAAGGCGGCCAAGGGCAAGTCGGGCGGTTCGTTGCTCGGCAAGCTCGGCTTGATGACGAAAAAGGGCGCGAAGCAGGCGGCATGAAAGTCCGCGTGACGGACCTCTACCACCACAAGCGATAGAAGCGGACATCTGCTGACATGAATCTGCCAGTCATCCTTATCGTCGCCGGGGCATTTTTGGCCTTTGGGCTGCTCGTGGTCCTGCTCGGCGGACCTTCCGCCGGAAAAGCCAAGACGCGCCGCCTGGCGATGGTCAAGGATCGCCACGCCGCGTCGACCGAGGCCGTGGTCGCAGCGCAAATGCGCAAGACGATCCAGTCCGGTGGCCAGGCAAATGCAACGCTGGCCAGCCTGATGCCGCGCCGCGAAGAGATGGAAAAGCGCCTGCGCCGGACGGGCAAGGGATGGACGCTGACCCAATATATGTTCGCGTCGATGGGCCTGTTCGTCGTCGTGACCGGCGGCATGCTCGTGATGCGCGCGCCTCTGATGATGGCTGGCCTTATCGGTCTGCTGCTCACCCTTGGGCTGCCGTATATGGTTGTCGGACGCGCGATCAAAAAGCGCGTCGCCAAGTTCAACTCGCGTTTTCCCGATGCGATCGATCTGCTCGTCCGCGGGCTGCGCTCCGGTCTGCCGGTCACCGAAACCTTTCAGGTCGTCAGCCAGGAATTGCCCGGTCCGGTCGGCGAAGAATTCAAGGGCATCATCGAACGCATCCGGATCGGCAACACGATGGAAGCGGCGCTGCAGGAATCGGCCGACATGCTCGGCACGCCCGAGTTCCAATTCTTCTGCATCACGATCCAGATCCAGCGCGAAACCGGCGGCAATCTCGCGGAAACATTGTCCAACCTGTCGGACGTGCTACGCAAACGCGCCCAGATGAAGCTGAAGATCCGCGCGATGTCGTCCGAAGCCAAGGCATCGGCCTATATCGTCGGCGCCCTGCCTTTCTTCGTCTTTGGCGTCGTCTGGTCGATGAACCCGACTTATCTCGCAGGCTTTTTCTATGAGCAGCGACTGATCATCACGGGGATCGGCGGCCTGATCTGGATGAGCATCGGGGCCGGGATCATGGCCAAGATGATCAGTTTCGAAATCTGAAGGGGCATAATCAGTGAACAGCAGCCTCCTTCTCACCACCTTCACCGGCGCGCAAAGCGGCCCGATGGTGATGGGCGTCGACGTAATCTGGGCCGGCACCATGCTGGCCGCCGTCGGCGTCTTCGCCGTCCTGTTCGCCATCTATGGCGCGCTGACGGTGCGCAACCCGATGACCAAGCGCGTCAAGGCGCTCAACGACCGCCGCGAGCAGTTGAAGGCCGGGATCACCGCGTCGACCGCCAAGCGCCGTGCCAAGCTGGTCCGCAAGAACCAGCACGCCGACAAGATGCGCACCTTTCTCGGCAAGCTTCAGGTGCTGCAGGAAGGTCAGGTCAAGGACGTCCAGCAAAAACTGGCGCAGGCCGGGATCCGGTCAAAGGATTTGGCCGTTGCGGTGATCTTCGGCCGCCTGGTCTTGCCGATCGTCTTCGGCGGCCTTGCCGCATTCCTGATCTATGCCGTCGACATGTGGCCCGACTTGACGCCGTTCAAGCGCTCAGGCGCGACGATGGCCGCGCTGTTGCTCGGCTACAAGGCACCCGACCTGTTCGTTCAGAACAAGCGCTCCAAGCGTACCGATGCAATCCGTAAAGGGCTTCCCGACGCACTCGACCTGCTGGTGATCTGCGCCGAAGCCGGTTTGACCGTCGACTCCGCCTTCTCGCGCGTGTCGAAGGAACTGGGCCGCGCCTATCCCGAACTCGGCGAAGAATTCGCACTGACCTCGATCGAACTCGGCTTTCTGACCGAGCGGCGTCAGGCATTCGAAAACCTAGCTTATCGCGTCAATCTGGAATCGGTGAAGGGCGTGGTGACCACCATGATCCAGACCGAGAAATACGGCACGCCGCTCGCCAGCGCGCTGCGCGTGCTGTCGGCCGAATTCCGCAACGAACGCATGATGCGCGCCGAAGAAAAAGCCGCGCGCCTGCCCGCGATCATGACCGTACCGCTGATCCTGTTCATTCTGCCGGTGCTGTTCATCGTCATTCTGGGCCCGGCGGCCTGTTCGCTCAGCGACGCGATGTCGGGTGGCAGCTTCGGCTGATCCAACACCGATCGAAATGACGAAAGGGGGCGGGCGCAAACCCGCCCCTTTTTGTTTTACATCACCTGCTGCTCGATGGCGCCGAAGATGCTGTGGTGGCGCTCGTCGTCCATCCAGATGCGAACCGTATCGCCCTTTTGCATGAACGGCGTCTTGGGTTCGCCCTGCAGGATCGTCTCGACCGTCCGCACTTCGGCCAGACAGCAATAGCCAAGGCCGCCGTCGGCGATCGGCTTGCCCGGACCGCCATCGGCATCCCGGTTCGAAACCGTTCCCGACCCGATGATCGTCCCGGCACCCAGATCGCGCGTCTTGGCGGCATGGGCAATCAGCGCGCCGAAATCGAAGGTCATGTCAACCCCGGCATCGGCGCGGCCGAGCGGCTGGCCGTTGAGGTCGACGCACAGCGTCCCGTGCAGCTTTCCGTCCTGCCAGCGATCGCCTAGCGCATCCGGCGTCACGAACACCGGCGACATCGCGCTTGACGGCTTCGACTGGAAAAAGCCGAACCCTTTTGCGAGTTCACCCGGGATCAACCCGCGCAGCGACACGTCGTTGGTCAGCCCGACGAGCAGGATCTTGTCGCGCGCCGCGACCGCGTCGATGCCCGCCGGAACGTCGCCGGTCACGACGACCACTTCAGCCTCCATGTCGCACCCCCACGCGGGGTCGGCGAGCGGGATCGGGTCGCGCGGCGCCAGAAAGGCATCGCTGCCGCCCTGGTACATCAGCGGGTCATGCCAAAAGCTGTCGGGCATTTCGGCGCCGCGCGCCTGCCGCACCAGCGCGACATGGTTCACATAGGCGCTGCCGTCGGCCCATTGATAGGCGCGCGGCAGCGGCGACGCGGCGTCGCGTTCGTGGAACCGCTCCTTGGGAATGGCATCGTGATTGAGGTCTTCGGCCAGCGCGGCGAGCCGCGGCGCAGCATAGGCCCAATTGTCGAGCGCGGCCTGCATCGTCGCCGCGATCTGACCGGCGTCGGCATACCAGGCCAGATCGTCCGAAACGACGACGAGACGGCCGTCGCGGCCGTGCTTGAGCGAAGCTAATTTCACGAAAACTCCTTTGGCTGGCGACGCGGCTGAGCCGACATCGCCCACAGGGGAGCAAAAATCAGCGCGACGTCGTGATCGAGGCGAAACAGGTAAAGCCGCTCTGCCCCGCCTGCAAGCGCCGGATGTACTGCAGGTACGCCTGCGACTGATTATAGGTCGTGCCAGGCAGCGTCTGGCCGCGGAACGCGCGCTTCACTTCCTCGCCCGTGAACGGCCGCAAGGCGCCGGGAAAGGCGCCCTTGGTACCCGGGGGAACCAGCTTACCCTGCCCATCGATGAACTGACCGGCGCCGCCGGGACCGGGAACGGGGATCTGGCAATTCATCACCGACACCGCGGTCTGCGCAAAGGCTGGGCGGATCGTCAGCGCCGCCGACACCCCCACCGCGCCAAGCGCCAGCATCCGGCGACGCGAAGGAATCGCGTCGCCCGTATCGGCGGCGCTTTCGGTCGGAATTTCGCTCTTATCCATGATCGGCGCATAACCCAATGAGGACGCAAGGAAAAGCAAAACACCGTCGCAGGCTGCCAACATCCCGCTTTGGGACATCCGCCGCGCAAGCGTTAACGACTGCAATCGGCCTTGCGCCCGCCCCTCGCTTCGTGCGAGGCGGCAGTCGATGTTCGATCGCCTGTCCAGCCTCGTCATTGCGCTCACCCTGATCGCCATCGCGGCAATCTTTGCCGCGCTGACTGGCGGCGATCCGCTGTCGATCGCCATCATGGCGGCGGCGGGGCTGATCGCCGCTGCGACGGTCTATCACGCGCTGCCGACAATCGCGCCTCAACCGCAAAGCGCCACGCCCGCATCGATCGGTACGGCCCACGCCTCGCTGCTCCGTCACCCCGACTTTGCGCATTGGGTCGATCAGGAAAAGGAACCGTTGCTCGGCACCGCCGACAATATCGTCACCATCGCCAACGACGCCGCTATCCGGCTGCTGGGGCGACACATTGTCGGCGCCGATGTGCGCACCGCGATCCGCCACCCCGCGGCGACCGAGTGGCTGGCGTATATTCAGGGCGACACGCCGCTGGAACCGGTCAATCTGGTCGATTTTCCGCGGCCTGGGCAGCGCTGGACGATGCGGATCGCTGCCTTGTCGGGCAGCGAGAACATCATCTTCCTGTCCGATCGCTCGGCCATCGACGCCGCTGATCGCATGCGATCGGACTTTGTCGCTAACGCCAGCCACGAACTGCGCACGCCATTGGCCGCGATCCTTGGCTATGTCGAAACGCTACAGGAAATGAATGGCGAAACCGATGCGCCGACCCGCGATCGCTTCCTGTCGATCATCGAACGCGAAGCGCGGCGTATGCAGCAGCTCGTCATCGACCTGCTCTCGATCTCGCGGGTCGAGGCCGACCGCTTTCGTCGCCCAACCGCGTTGGTCGATCTGACTGCGATCGTTCGCACCACCCTTGCCCAGCTCAGCGACAGCGAGCCGAAGCGCGCCGCCGATCTGGTGGCGAAACTCGGCGCCGAAGCGCAACCGATGCTGGGCGACGAAGCCCAGCTCAGCCAGCTCGCGCACAACATCATCTCGAACGCGATGAAATACGGCCACGCCGGCACGCCGGTCACCGTCGAACTGGTGCGCGAGGGCAGCCGGGTGCGCCTGTCGGTCAGCGATCAAGGCGACGGGATCGCACCCGATCACCTGCCGCGGCTGACCGAAAGATTCTACCGCGTCGACGAAGCCCGGAGCCGGTCAGTGGGGGGAACCGGCCTCGGCCTCGCGATCGTCAAACATATCGGCGAACGCCATCAAGGACAGCTCGATATCGACAGCGAAGTCGGCAAAGGAACGCGGGTTTCGGTTACTTTTCCGCTACAGCTCAATGATTGAAACCCGGCGTCGCCAAGCCTCAATTCTTGGTTATCCTTGACTTTTCATAAGATAGCGCCTATCTGTAACGCGCTATCGTCGCCTACGACGGATTTTGTTGCCGCACCGGCAAGACCTTCCTTCCTCACGCTTCCTGGCGTCGCCGTTATGAAACGGCGGCAACTGTATTTCCGTGAAAGGAATGACTTATGCCCATCGGCACCGTAAAATTCTTCAACACCGACAAAGGCTATGGCTTCATCGCCAACGAGGATGGTTCGGGCGACAGCTTCGTCCACATCACCGCCGTCGAACGCTCGGGAATGTCGACGCTGAACAAGGATCAGCGCGTTTCTTACGAACTGGAGACCGACAAGCGCGGCAAAGTGTCCGCCGTCAACCTCCAGTCGGCCTGATCCTTGGCCAAAGAGGAACTACTGACCCTCGACGGCCAGATCGACGAGATCCTTCCGGACGGGCGCTTTGGCGTCGTGCTGGAAAATGACCATCGGATCATCGCTTATACGGCGGGCCGGATGCGACGCTTTCGCATCCGGTCGGTTGTCGGCGACGCCGTTCGCGTCGAAATGACACCTTATGACCTGTCCAAAGGCCGCATCGTTTATCGCGACCGCGGGGCCGGTCCCGCCGGTGGCGGCCCGCGCAAGGGCAACCGGCGATGATGGCCGATCACAACAATGAAATTGACTACAGGATATTATGAAACTGACTTTGAATGCTTTCCCTTCCGTCCTCCGGCCCTTGGTCGCAATCGATGCGCCAGCCGAAAAGACCGTTCGGCGCTCGCCGACCCTGACCCGCCGCGAACTGCGCCGCCTGATCGCCGAAATGATCGATTGATCGCGCCAACCGCCACCACCCTCCAAACCAAAGGAATTCCGCCATGTCGAACACCAGCGATTTTTACCTGATACAGGCAGACAAATGCGCGGCGGACGCGGCGGCGAGCGCGTTGTCGCAAGTCCGCGACCGCAATCTGCGCGCCGAACAGGCGTGGCGGACGATGGCAGAGCGCCTGATCCAGACCGAAGCCACGCGCGCGCGCCAAGTCGCCGCGGCGGCGGCCAGGGTGGAGGCGAACGCTGCCGCCGACTGACCGCGGTGCGGTCAGTCGATGCGGTCGAGCAGTTCGGCAATCTTGCCGAACATCTGGTCGATCTGGCCCTTCTCGACGATCAGCGGCGGCGACAGCGCGATGATGTCGCCGGTCACGCGGATCAGCACGCCACGCTCGAAGCATTCGCGGAAGACGTCGAACGCCCGCTTGCCCGGGCTGCCGGCGATCGGCGCCAGCTCGATCGCGCCGACCAGCCCGATGTTGCGGATGTCGATCACGTGCGGCAGCCCGCGCAGCGAGTGCAGGGCGTGCTCGAACACCGGCGCCATCTCGGCGCCGCGCGTGAGCAGGCCCTCCTCGGCGTAGGTGTCCAGCGTCGCCAGCGCGGCGGCGCAGGCGAGCGGGTGCGCCGAGTAGGTGTAGCCGTGCGGGAACTCGATCACGTGGTCGGGCAGGTCGCGGCTCATCAAGGCGTCGTGCACGGCGCGCGTGGCGAACACCGCGCCCATCGGCACGCAGCCGT